>CALIBI010000033.1 GCA_938045815.1 uncultured Sulfolobales archaeon
CTACTATGGAGTATTTATATGATGTTATCATATTTTACTGGAATATAAGGAGTTACGGTCAGTATTGGTTGGTTGAGCCAATAACTATAATTACTCCATACTATGAGGAGGTTGGCTGGCCCCCAGACACAAACTGGGGTAGGTGTTTTTATGACAGCTCCGGAAACCTTAAAGTCGGAGTAAATTGCCCCACAACAACACTCAACAACTTAATTAATGAAGTAACTGAAACACTCAAACTAGATGTGGACATTATTGAAGCTACAACATACGATAACATACCGCTGTACGGCGAGATTCTGGATACTTCTAGAACAGTCCTCTTCGGTATCGCGACGAGTATAGTAGGTCTGTTATTCCCTCCTGAAGACCTTACCACCACAACCTTCTTGGTGTTCCTTAGCTTAATAGAATTTACGGACGCGACGTTTTATGGATCTGCAGTAAGGGTGGACCTTGAGTTGGCCAGGACTAGTCACCCTCAGAGCACTATTCCGATAATAGCATATAAAATGACAAAACATGGGAGCTATCTTAGTGGTAGCTATGGCGAGGTAGGTAAGAAACCATTCGTAGTTTGTTATGATGTTGTGATTGGGGGTAGTGATTCTCCTTCTTGACCAGTAGATGATCGTGATTGTGCACTCCCCCTACAAGAAGAAAACTGAAACAACGATTTTTGAGTGAGGGTTTAAGCCCGATACCCCTCTCTCTTTACTTCACGTATCTTTGCCCCTAAATACTTATTTATTGCTCTACACAATACTAAGTAATTCACATCAAACAATTTTGCTGTGTCTCTTGGTAGGTTCTTTTTTGTGTTCAGTATTACTGGCATTCATTTTTGAGGTCTGCCTAGTTTCTTATCTTGTGTTTTAACGTAACTGACGCTATCACTAGCAGTAGAAGAGGTAATAAAAGCTGCAGGTACCCTCCTCTTTACTCTTTTCTGATTTCTCTTTTCTTGGTTTCTTTTTGTCTTTGATTCTCACATAATTTCTCCTGTTGAGTTTCTAGTGGTAACTCAAGAGTGGTTACTTTCTTAACCCTTGCTGGAGAGTTTATAAACCCTCTCCCACATCTTCGTAGAGTGGCTATGATTGGCTGAGCTCAACATTCTCGTAGTACAGAGACCTCATAGCTACTACTCTGAGGTATTCTTTAGGGAGTACTGGTTCGCCTTTCTCGTAGGGGAATGCGTAAGGTAGGAAAATCTCTAGGTCTGAGTTAAGTATGTTGAGTTTTATCGTTAACCCGAATCTTATGTCTAGGTCTCTTAACCTGAGTCCTTCAGATATCTTTTTGAGAACGTATGCTGCGCCAGCTATCGTTAATTGCTCTTTACCTAGGTTCCTAGCTGCTGCTTCAGGTAACTTACTAGTTATGAGTTCGTACGTTCTTTTCTTGGGTGGGTGGTCACCCATTATACCACCTATCACTACGGCCTCAGTTCTCACAAGATCCTCGGGACTCAATTCCTCATCTGCTGCAGGATCTAGTATGATGACCTTACTGACCGGAATACCACTAATCATTAGGAACTCTCTAACGTTTTTCGGTGTTGCTTTAGCTAGGGTATTCAGTGTTTGAAGCATCTTCTCGTTCGTAACGTTCGTAAAGACTAAGCTATCCTTGAATAGATTAGCAACGAAACTATATTCGCTGAGAAGCCACGGAGATAGAGACTCTTCCCAATTATCTATTATGAGTAGCGTCCTCACCACCACACACTCATTGCCTGCCGAAATATTAAGTAGTTCTAGCTACTCACGCTTCACGCGTGATTCGTGAGAATTGTTTAAAAGTGGTGTGTCGTTTTAATGTTGGTGATGGGAGTGTTAGCTAGAGTGGGGTTGTTTTCTGTCGTTTTACTACTGATTCTCGCGGTCTTCCTTACTAGCTCGCTCACGCTTGCTTTAAGTACTTGTGTTGTTAGGGAGGTTAACATGTACTTGCTTGCCGTAGGAGGTTCTAGAGGTTCTTACAGAGGTGTCGCTACGCTACTTAAGGCTGGCTTAATTCCTGGTGACGGGACTATTTACCTTTCGATAGATCCTTTATCCGAGCTCGATATGCAGTCCTCCTTAAAGATAGCTTCCTTAATAGCTAGCTTCATCACGGGCTTCGACCTAAGCAACTACTCAGTCCTGGTTAGGATTCAATCTAATACACCCATAGTCGGGGGTCCGTCAGCAGGAGCAGCACTCACGACAGCCTTAATAGCTTTATTCAGTAATAGCACCCTCAACGAGTCCGTAGTCGTTACCGGGATGATAATGCCTGACACGCTAGTAGGTCCTGTGGGCGGTATTCCGGAGAAGCTTGAGGCTGCTGCATCCGTTGGTGCTAAGATGATGGTGATTCCTGCCGGGCAGAGAATCTCAGTAAGTCTTAAGACTGGTTCCCAGGTTGACGTGGTTAAGGCTGGGGAGAGTTTAGGTGTCGTAGTGGTTGAAGCATCAACTATTTACGATATCCTCAAGTACTTCGGGGTCTCAGTATCTCTACCTGAGAACCCCAACGTTAGTCTAGGTACTGAGGTGCTGAATGCTTTCAAGTCTGTTGCAGATGGTTACAGGTCTGAGTATGACTCACTATACTTCAACGTCAGCAACGACTTCAGTAGTTACTCAAGCTTTTTGAGGGGTGCTGGAGTAAGCAACGACGTCGCGAGGTTCCTAAACTACTCCAGAACTAGTGCTTTGAGGGGTGAGGAAGCTTACGTCTCCAGGAATTACTATGCTGCTGCCTCAGACTATTTCGGTGCGTTGATTTATGTCTGGACAGCTAAGTTTGTTATCGACATGGTTGTGAGGGATCGTAGCTGGGCAGACATCCTCGGATTTGTTGGTGAGGAAGTATCTAACGCGTCCGAATACTTCAACTCACTAGTATCTAGGGTTAGGTCTGAGAATATGGGGGTTTCTAGTCTCAGCGTGTTGGTTGAGTTGGCTGGCAGGGTTTATGAGTCCAGCGCGTACTTGAGTCGGCTGAGTTCTGTTAGGACCCCTACAATAAACAACGTTTACGAGGCTGCCTACACATACATGAGAGCTAGGTCTGTGTATGGGTGGGGTACTCTCTACCAGGTTCTCGAGAGTCCTGACTTAAGCGTGGACACTAGTTCCTTAAGAGCAGGTACTGAGGTGTTGTTGAGTTTTTCTCGTGCTTCCGTAACGTATCTTCAGTCCTTGATGGGTTCTTCAGTAGATATTAGTGAGTTAACTAACTACTTAGACGTTGCTGAGTCTCTCTTATCTAGAGGAGGCTTAAACAACACTCTAGTTTCACTTAATCTCGCGCTGAAAGCTTCCTCTTACGCTTCCATCAAGACACACTTAAGTTTCGAGGTGAATACTTCCCTGCTTGTTAGTAGGTTGAGTAGTGCTGCTCGCCAGTACGTTGGTCTTGCTGAGAGTCTCGGTGTTAAGCCTGTCGTGTCTTTAGTGTATCTGGAGAGGGGGCTTTCTCTCGTGGGGGTTGATGACGGTAGCGCGGCTTACTTCCTAGATCAAGCTATCCTCAACTCTATGTGGTATTTGATTCTTTCGAGGTCTAGAATCCCCCTCAACTTGACTGAAGTCCCTAGCAGCACTCCTGAGCCTGGGTGGGGTTTACGAGGCTACGAGACTACCTGGTATTACGTCCTGGCTGTCGTGGTTGTTTCCGCTGTCTCAGGTGCTTTGTTAGGGTACTTGTCCGGTAGGAAGTCTAGTAGGGTGTGATTTCCGTTTCGTGGAACATAGCTAGTGTTTCTTCTGCTTTCTTTCTCTCGTCTTGATTTATTCTTACGTAGCCAACCCCAACGTTCGGTATCCCCAGCAGTACGCAGCTGTTATCTGGTGATTGAGCTATTAGTGGGAGTGCTAGCAGGTCCTCCTCACCCGAGACCTTAATCAGTATTTTCTGGTTTTTGTTTAGAGCTTCCACAGCTTCTCTTATGGTGTTCAGAGCTTCCTGAGTTATGTGTCCTGGAGGATTCCACACACTAACGACTCTGCTGAATCTCTCCTCACTTATTTCCGGTGTTTTGTTGGTTCTTTTTGTTTTGCCGTCTATGACGCATATGTCTGGTGTTTTGTTGTTTTCTATCACTGTGTAGCAGACTAGATCCCCGACAGCGATCAGCTTAGAACACTCTCTCAGATTCTCTAGTGCTTTCCTCATCGTTTGTATGGGGTCACTCCCCACAACCACGTCTCTAGTTCCTCTAGATAGTGTTCTTCTTAATTCTTCAGGTAGTTTCAGTGCTTTCAGTTTTCTCACCACTTAACGTCTTCCTCAACAGCTAGTATAGCTCCCTTCGAGACTAGCTCATTAAGCGCTTCCCTACTTGTTTCCTCACTCACTCCTGCGATAGCGTCTGTCAGCACCACTACCTCATACCCTAGCTTGAGTGCCTCCATAGCTGTCTCCTTAACACAGTAGTCTGTAGCTACACCAACTACGAACAACCTCCTAACACCCCTCATAGATAGTATGTAGTGGAGTGGGGTCAGCGTAAACGCTGAGTAAGCTTCAGTGTCCGGTTCTGTCGCTTTAGACACGACGACAGTGTCTTCAGGTAGCTTAAGTTCCTTAACGAATCGTGCTCCCTCACTCCCAGCAACGCAGTGCGGGGGCCACGGACCCCCGCGCTCCCTGAAAGACACGTGATTTGGTGGGTGCCAATCTCTAGTAGCTACTATAGTTAGTCCTGCTCCACGGAAGTACTCCACGTACTTATTTATCTTACTTACTATCTTCCTGCAACCAGCCACAGGAAGCGACCCACCCTCGCAGAAATCCTCCTGCATATCAACTACTACTAGAGCTGAGTTTCTAGTCACACCAACCCTCAAGTCAAACACCAATGAATACTCCCAACCAAGACTTAAATTTGGCACTAAATCATACAAAAAATGAAGAGAATAATCATACAAAAAACAAATATAATCAACGAAAACACGGGTTGAGAAAACCACTAAACTTTATAAACTCTTAACACTCAGAATAATAACGGCGAAACGCCGCGGTCAAGACGGCGGCTGGGTCAGACACGGGGTAGAACCCCGAGAATGAAGAACCGCCCTCCAACCGCGGCAACAATCACACTCACGAGATGGAGGCGTGAATAAGCTGGGGCACTAACCTCAGCACATTCACGCCTGACAGGAGCCACCCAAACCACGCAGTAGGCAATCACCCCAACCCCGCGGCCTTGCGGCCGCGATTCCGGTTGATCCTGCCGGACCCAACCGCTATCGGGGTGAGGCTAAGCCATGGGAGTCGCACGCCTCGATTACCGGGGCGTGGCGGACGGCTGAGTAACACGTGGCTAACCTACCCTCGGGACGGGGACAACCCCGGGAAACTGGGGCTGATCCCCGATAAGTGAGGAGGCCTGGAAGGGTTCCTCACTGAAAGGGTAGTGCGGGGATGTCCGCGCTACCGCCCGAGGATGGGGCCACGGCCCATCAGGTAGTTGGCGGGGTAACGGCCCGCCAAGCCGATAACGGGTAGGGGCCGTGAGAGCGGGAGCCCCCAGATGGGCCCTGAGACAAGGGCCCAGGCCCTACGGGGCGCACCAGGC
>CALIBI010000034.1 GCA_938045815.1 uncultured Sulfolobales archaeon
GTGCTAACGTTGTTATTTGTCAGAAAGGTATTGATGACGTAGCACAACACTTCCTAGCAAAGAAAGGAATACTAGCAGTAAGAAGAGTAAAAAGATCAGACATGGAAAAACTAGAAAGAGCAACAGGAGGGAAGATAGTAACCAGCATAAGAGACTTAACACCTAACGACCTAGGATACGCGGAACTAGTTGAAGAGAGGAGAGTAGGTAACGAGAAGATGGTGTTTGTTGAGGGCTGCAAGAATCCGAAAGCAGTAACTATACTCATAAGAGGCTCTAGCGATATGATACTAGATGACACGGAGAGGTCTTTCAATGACGCATTACACTCACTACGCAACATACTTAGAGATCCTAAGATAGTTCCTGGAGGCGGCGCTGTAGAGGTGGAGCTAGCTCTCAGGTTGAGGAAGAAAGCTGAGGAGGTTAGTGGTAAGGAGCAATTAGCTATTCAGGCTTTCGCTGACGCTCTAGAAGAGATAGCTTCCATACTCGCTCAGTCTGCTGGTATGGACCCGTTACAGACCATAATGGAGTTAAGGAGACTACACAGCGAGAGTAAGGTTAATGCGGGCATAGAGGTATTGAGTGGTAAGATATTGGAAGACATGCTGACTACTAAGGTAATTGACCCGGTCATAGTCAAGAAGCAAGTAGTTAAAGCAGCTACGGAGGCAGCTACAGCGATACTGAAAGTTGATGACGTAATAGCGGCTACCCCCATGAAGAAGGAAGAGAAAGGTAAGGAAGGATTCGAGGGTCCTGAAGGCAAATTCGGCGGTTTAGAGTAAGGTTAGTTAAAGACGAGTTAACGTTTTTAACTAGCTAAAATATCCTTATTAGGATTTCTCTCAAAATAATATTAAGTCGAGTAGGTGTGAGTACGTGAGTGAGAGAATAACTGACTACTTGAAGAAAATAGATCTCAAGACCAAGCCTTACAGACTCACGAGGTACGAGAAGGCACGTATTGTGGCTGCTAGAGCTCTGCAACTCAGTCTAGGCGCTATACCACTAATAGATGTTAGTAACGTGAGGAGAGATCCTGTAGTGATAGCTATAGAAGAGCTTAAGAGAGGCTTGCTGCCTGTGACGGTCATTAGGAGAATACCTTCTGGTGAGGTTGAGTTAATACCTGTGAGTAAACTTATTGAGTTTGAGCGTAAGTTGTTTAAGAGGGTTCACGGGTTAGAGGATTAGTGATAGTGGTGCTTAATGAGTAGTGAAGAATTAGAGGGCTTGGTTTCCAGGTACTTCACATACACACTCACTCACGAAGACGAGAATATTCTTGAGTATTTAGTTGAGGCGTTGCCTGGCTTAACTCTAGACGAGGCTTTCTCCAGGGTCTACGACGAGTTAGTGCCTAGAGGTTACTCAGTAATAATGTTTAGTAGTAAGGGCATGAATTTCATCAGAATTAGTAGGAAGGTAGCGAAACTTAAGAAACCCTTAAAACAGTTTCTGTTCCTGTTTTTGGTTACTGTAGCTTCTGTAGCTGTGACAGGATACTTCACCATAATCAACTATAACACCATAGCTGAGGAACTCAATAACCGCTTTAGTGCTGGAGTTCCTCCTATTGATCCTTACATAGGTACTATAAGTTTCTTAGTAGGTGTTTTAGCTCCCCTGATGTGTCATGAGTTAGGTCATTACGTAGTGAGTAGGCGTGCCGGCATCCCAGTAACATACCCACTGCCTATACCAGCACCGCTGGTATCACCCGTAGGTACTTTCGGGGCTTTCATAAGATCTCACCACCCGCCTAAAGACTTAAAGAGGCTTGCTTTAGTAGGTATTTCAGGTCCTTTAGCTGGAGTCACGCTCTCCGTAACTCTCTACGTTTTCTCTTATCTTTCATCACCGAGAATCTCGCAAGATATTGCGTTAAGTGCTTTGAAAGCCGGCTTAATTAGTGAAATTAGGGTCGTACCCTTAATAACTTTATTCATAGATAGGCTAATAGAAGTTAAGGAGGTAGTTCTCTTAAGTCCTATCGCTATGGCTGCTTGGTTCCTCCTACTAGTTCATTTCGCTAACTTACTGCCTGTGGGTCAGTTAGATGGTGGACATGTTGTTCGGTCATTAACAAACATTAGAGCACACTCTATGTTGTCTCACGTAATCATAGTTGCGACCATACTCGTGTCTTTTGTTCAGCCTAACTTGCTCTGGCTAGGTGTTTTCAGCGTGTTAGCGTGGCTTATTTCTGGCAGAAGCCCACACTACGGAGTAGCTAATCTAAACTCGAAACTAGGCATGAAGGATAAGTGGTTCTTTAGTTTCTTATACACACTCCTCCTCCTACTCACACTGCCGGTAGTAGCTTAACACACAAGAGAATCACTAACATTATTGAGAACACTAATATTGCGTGAGAAATTCTTAAGGGATCCGTAAGCTGAGACCCTATTGCTGCTTTTGATTCACGAATATTCGCTTAGTTTTAAGACTCACTGCTAGACGATCTTTAAACGGTATTCAGATTACTTAGGGGGCTTATCCCATTAGCGGTAAAATGGGATGAAATACAGCGATTACAGGGTTTTCGTCTTTGGTCATATAAATTTTCTTGTGTTTCTAGGTTATAGTTTAGGATAAAGTTGCGGGATAGTGGGTATGTTTTGGTGATTGCTGAGAAGCCTAAGGCTGCTGATAAGATAGCTGCGGCTCTGAACTTAAGTACTAGGAAGGTAGTGGATGGTGTTAGGGTTTGGGAGGGTTTCTTTAATGGTCGTAGGTTTTTGGTTGCTCCAGCGGTTGGTCATTTATTCTCTCTCGATACTGAGGAGAGAGATTTCCCGGTTTTTACTTATAGGTGGATTCCTAGGTGGTTAGTTGAGAAGAAGAGTAGGTATGCTCGCAAGTATTATGAAGTCTTGAAAAATCTGGCTAGAGGTGCTAGTGAGTATGTTAACGCTTGCGATTACGATATTGAGGGGTCAGTCATAGGTTACTTAATAATTAAGAATTTCGGTGACTTGAGTAGGTCTCGTAGAGCTAGGTTTTCCTCCTTAACTCGGGAGGAGTTAGTGAGTGCTTTCAAGAATCTTCAACCACTAGACGTGAGAATGGTTGAGGCTGGTTTATGCAGGCATGAAATAGACTGGATTTGGGGTATTAACGTGAGTAGAGCTTTGATGAGTTACTACAAGAAGGTCTTCAGTAACTTCAAGGTTTTGAGTGCTGGCAGGGTTCAGACACCGACCCTAATAGAGGTTTTTAGGAAGCACGTTGAGAGAGAATCTTTCGTTCCGGAATTAAAGTTCAGTATTTCCATGAAGTTGAGGATCGGGAGTGAGGAACTGGATGTGAGGAGTGATTTTGGTAGGGATCTCAGTGAGGAGGAAGCCAATGGTTTAAGACTCGCTATTAAGAGAGTCGGCAGAGCCAGAGTAGTAGATGTTAGGTCTAGGACTGAGGTTCTGAAACCACCACCTCCCTTCAATTTACCGGACCTACAGTACGAGGCCTACAGGATAGCTAAAATATCCCCTGCTGAGACTCTCAACATAGCTGAATCCCTCTACCTAGATCAACTCATAAGCTACCCCAGAACTAACTCACAAAAATTACCTAAAACACTTAATCATAGAGTAATACTGAAGAACTTATCAGAACTACAGAACTACAGGGAATATGTTGGTGAGTTACTTAAGAAGTCCTTGCTGACGCCTGTGGAGGGAGTTAAGGACGACCCAGCACACCCAGCGATATACCCTACCGGGTACTTACCTAGAGGAGCACTTAAGGATAAAGAGTGGGTAGTTTACGACTTGATTGTTAGGAGATACTTAGCTTCATTAAGTGATGAAGCACTACTTAGGACATCAACATACGTTTTAAAGATTCTTGATTTCGAGTTAGCGATTACTTCGCAGGAGTTAGTGAGGGAGGGGTGGTTCAGAATATATAACTACAGAAAGGTAAGTACTCCGAAGAAGTTTTCTTTGAGACTAGGTGAGGAAGTACCGATACTTGATGTGAGGGTTGTTAAGACTTTCAGTAAGCCTCCGGCAGCTTACACTAAATCATCTTTGCTTGAGTGGATGGAGAAATCGGAAATCGGTACTGAAGCTACTAGAGCTGAAATAATTGAGACTTTATTTAAGCGCGGGTATCTCAAGCAAACAGCTTCAGGAGTCGATATTACTGAGTTGGGCAGTATTGTCTCTACTATATCAGCAAATCTCTTCTCTGAGTTGTCGAGTGTTCAGCTAACACGTGAGGTGGAGGAGAAACTCAACAAGATAATTATGGGTGAGTTTAGCAGAGACGATGTAGTGAAGGAAGTCGTATCTGTGTTGAGGCCTAAATTAATTAGTGTTAAGAAACTCCTAGAAAACAAAGAATCTATTAACGAGTTAAGGAGGTTAGCAGGTCTTAACGACGGTAATTCCTCCTGTGTTCTTTGTCAGAGGCTTGCGGAGTTTACCTACGATGGGTTAAGATTATGTAGATTTCATGGGAGAGCCTATGAAGAGTTAAGGAAAGCTTATGAGGTTTGGAGTAGGAAGACTAAGATCTCCTTTCTTGAATTTCTTAATGAGGTCTCGACACTCAGACCTAGTGGTAGGTATGTTAAGGAGGTAGTTAAGCTCCTACTAACCAGGAAGAAGTGAGTTTGATTTACGATTGACTTAACTATCTTGCCCAGCTCCTCATTAAGAGTGTTAGGTACCCGATTCCAGGTATCTTAATAACTGAGTTCCCGATACTCAATACCTTACCTGTTATTAGTTCTTTAGGGATGCATCCGTCAGGTAGTGGGTTGTTATCGCCTTTGATGAGGTAGCAGTTATCGCGGACTTCTATCACTCTATGTATCACGTAGTTTCCCCTGCCTTTGTATATCACTACGTCACCTACACTTATCTCGTTAGGTTTGTAGACTATCACTACGTCTCCGGTCCAGAGTAGGGGCTCCATAGATTTACCTTCCACAACTGCTAACGTGAGCGTGCCGGTCAGAGTTAGTGTTAAGATTGTTATGAATGCTAATGCTAGCGCTAAGTCAGTAATTTGGTTGAGTCTCATTACTCTTCCTCCAGTATGTCGGAGATGTCTACTTCTATCACCTTACCCTCCCTCTTTTCGCGAGAAGCCTCATCCTTCCTCCTAGTTTTCTTTCCTTCACCAAAAGTTACCTCGCCTTCAGGACCTACCTTAATAGCTGAGACCCTACCTCTCCAGCTGTAACCACATGACGGACACTTAAAACTCCCTAAAACAGTTATGGTTATCCTGCCGTAAGCGTCAGGTAAGGGACTTATGACTTGCCATGTTTTCTCAGGACTTACGTCAGCTCCACACCTAGGGCACTTAACCACTCTAAACACCTAAGACATGAGTTCCTAAATACTTATATATTTAGGTGTCACTCCCCGTAAACGCGACTAGGTCCTTGAGTCTTAATCACTTCTTCTTACTACACACTGTAGATGAACTCGTCAAGACACTTACTTAAGACTTGAAAGTCTACTATCTTCGGGCTTCTTCTTTCGGTCCATAAGTAAAGCTTTAGGCTTGGTTCTTTTCTTGTCTTGAATAAACGTATCACTGTTTCGGATATGGACGCGCTTTGTAAGTATTCCTCCATATTAACGTATGCGCTAGTCCTGAGCACCGTTACTCCATGTTTCCTGAACCAGAGTAGTTCGTTCCATAAGTATGTGAAGTATTTTTCAGTGCCGTGAATGCGTGAAGGTATGTCTACTCTGTTTAAGATGAGGAGTTTAGGTTGGTGTTGTTTAACTAACTCTATCTCATACGTGTATAGTTCTTCTAAACTCATCGTGGCTGGGTTAACGTAGTTGATCTTAACTAGCTCATTAATTAATTTATTGATTACTTCATAGCTTCTTGGTGATTTCCTTAACGCGTATTCTGTTATCGAATCTATGAATGTGTGTGGGGGTCTTACGTAATCTATTATTAGAGTCTTGAGTCTGTGTTTTAGTGCTAATGATAAACTCACTAATCCTGGTACGTAAGTCTCTGTTGAACGCGCGTCTGAAGGCACCACTACGTATATGGTTGACCCAGCACTTACGGGACCTAGTATCTCATTAAGTTCCCTGCAGGGGTACTCGTAGCTTATTCCGCGTACTACTGATGGAAGCTCCTCAAGTTTTGGTGGGGTGAAGGAACGTATACCTACTTCCTCAACTATCTTGAAGGGTATCTCTCCAATACTTAATGGTGCTTCCCTAGCTTTCCTCACTTCTATAAACCTGGTTATTAGTCCTCTCTCCACGTACTGTTTCAGAATCAACACTACGTCTGACACGAATTCTACACCACCTAAATTCAGAGAATCTTTACCTATGGGTATCTCAGCAACTAAAATAACTAAAGAATTCTCGAGTTTCGCGAGATTATAGAAGAAGTTCTGGAGTAGTGCTCTAGTTTTTGAATCTTCCCCTACTATGATGCTTAATGGTGTGAAGCTATCTATCACAAATACCTTATACTTGCTTGAGTAAGCACTCAACTCACTGATTAGGTTATTAATTAACTCAGGATCTATTATTATCGGCACTTTATAATACTTAAATAAGTCTCTAGACTCCAGCTCGCTGAAATCCATGTTAAAGTCTTTCATATGCTTAAAGAAAACCTCCCTAGTTTCTTGCAGTGAGACGTAGAGACAGGGGATACCGTTACTAGCGTTCGCGTAACAAATAGTTGATGCGAGTAGAGTCTTGCCCGCGCCGGGACTCCCAGCAATAAGTATGAGTGCTCCAGAATCTAAAACCCTCCCCAAAATATCATCTAAGGCTTCAACACCTAACACGAATCTAGGATTTTCTGAAATAACACCTCACCATCTATTATTTCCGTTCATCAAGATTATATACTGAGCTAAAGTAAATAAATGAATGTGTATTTTCAGTATGTACGTAAGCTACCTATATCGAGTAAGTATCTCTGATGCACAATCCTTAATATATTGGAAAGACTCTCATAACTTGCAGGTAATGTATATGGAAACAAGAAAACTGTTAAGTATAGGTGCCTTAACAATATTAGTGCTTGCTTTAGGTACAGCACTAGCTATGTGGTCTGAAACATTGAAGATAAACACAACAATCAATACTGGCGAAGTAGATGTTAAGTGGTCGGAGTGGTGGTGCAGTGACAAGGGACCAGATCCTCAAGGCGAGGGCTACAATAACGAGGAAGGTAAGGATGTTGCTTCGTGCAACGTTGAGGTTGAAGTATGGGATGATGAGGGGGACGCCATTAAGTTGCTGGTAACGCTTGATAACACTTATCCCGGATACTCTGTTGACGTATATCTAGTTGTGGATAACATAGGTACGATACCGGTTAAGCTCTATGATTACTGGATAGACATAGGGGAGGACGTGCCACTAATCGTATATCTGGAGATACCTGAAGACACGCAGATAGAGCCTGAAGGTAGTAGTACTTACGTACTACACATAGAGGTACTACAGGAAGCTGAAGAAAACGCTGAGTACGGGTTCGAGGTAACTTTAGTGTTCGCTCAGTGGAATGAAGTATCAGGTTAACATAACGTAGGGAGGTCAGTAATGTGACTAAGAAACTCATTAAGCAGATAGGGGTTTTGGCTTTAATAGGTGTGGTTCTAGTAGCTCTAGCTATGTGGTCTGAATCACTATCAGTTAATACTACCGTTAAAACAGGAGAACTTGACTGGAGATTCGTTCCAGGCTCAGTGATCTATCTAGATGCTTGTGGCTTGCCACCAGGCTACGGGTTCTTTAGAGGTAATGATTGGAATGCATCATACTATCCCATGCCTGGAGCTCTACAACTAGATAAAGATGTAGGCTGCACTGAAGTGAATTTGCTGGACACGGATGGTGACGGAGATTATGATACTATGGAAGTCACCCTAAATAACGTTTACCCGTGGTACTACACGCATATAGCATTCAAGGTACATAACGACGGCACAATACCTCTCAAGATTTGGAGGGTAGTAATAAATGACGTGGCTTACTATGAGTTAAACGAGCAAGAACTACAGCAAGGAGTTGAACTAGATCTTAACGGTGATGGCGAGCCTGACGTTACTGTTTGGTGGGGCGATAACTTCGGAGTACAGTTAGAGCCTTGTTGGTCAGCAGACATAAGTTTTGATTTAACAGTACTTCAAGCAGCTCCTGAGGGTGCTACACTAACTATATACATAAGCTTTGAAGCGATTCAGTGGAACGAGTACTACGTACCTACTCCTTAAGGAATGAGTATGGTTAAGGCAAGAAAAATATAAAGTTTTTTATTTGAAATAATTATGTAGTCAGGAGAGATTCACGGTGTTGATTAGTGTTAGTAATCGGCATTTCTTATTGGTTTTTTCCTTAATGCTTATCCTACTTACTTATTTCTACCCTCTTTTCCTTAATAAGATCGGGTTGCTTTACTACGTAGTACCTTCAGTTACGGGCTTGCTCCTGATAGGGCTTCTTTTTAATGAAGTCTTAAGTATTAAGGCTCCTTTTGAGGAGGGTATCACGCCAGTTGTTTTCTTGTTTTTATCTATTGGTGTAGCAAATGACGTCATCTTAGGTTTGATTAGTGGTTTTGGTCGTAATCCATTAACACTTACTCAATCTCTCATTATCCTCAACTTAGTTAGGGAGGTTCCGAGAGTTTTTGGTATGGAGCTTTTTAGGGGTTTTGTTTTAGGTAATTCCAGGGGAGTTAAGACTTCACTCGTAGTAACTTCCTTTCTGCTCACTTTCTTGAACTTCACCTACACTAGGTACTTAGGCTTACTCGCAGCTAGTTACTCTAGTTTTATTAATTTTCTTATGAGAGATTTTACTCCTCTCTTTCTTAGTAATTTGTTGGTGGGGTGCTTATTTGTTTTAGGAGGGATAAGGAATAGTCTCCTCTATTCTATGTTTAAGACGCTCTACATATATTTAATGCCTATGCTACCGAACGTCTCAAGCGGTGTGTCAGCTCTTGTGAGTGTCGTGCATATTTTCATGTTCTTCACAATCCTGAGTGTTATGTATTCTGGGGGTAGAGTATTAGGTAAGCTCACACTCACTCGTAAGTTATTGAGCGTATTTTTTGTGTTGCTTTTATCAGCTGTCTTAATATCTGTGTTGATGGGTTATAGAGCTTTAGTGATTGTTAGTGGTAGTATGAGTCCTTTTCTGAGTGTGGGTGACGTAGTAATAGTTAATACTAGGATTGATCCAGCGAACATATTAGTAGGTGATGTGATAGCGTTCTACCTGGGTAGGGATGTAGTAGTGCATAGGGTTGTGAGAATACTCAACACAAGTTCCGGGATAAGATACGTGACGAAGGGTGACGCTAATGACGCTCCTGATCCCTTCAAAGTAGCGCCGAGTGCTTTGCTGGGTAGGTATGTTTTTAAGATACCTACGATAGGGTATTTATGGATATACTTAATGCAGGCGCTAGTGAATTACCAGAATTTAGTGATTGCGGCAACCTTAGGTATGATAATCAGCTCGGTGAGGAGTTTATTTAGGTGGTTTACTTATGCTGAAGACTAAATCTCTCGTCAAGGAGAAGATTAAGACTCTTAAACACATATCTGTTTTATTTTTAAGCCTAGTTTTACTGACTTCATTAATTGGTTTAGCTACCTCGTATAGCTACCCCGAGCAAGTAGTAGATGAAATTATTAGAGCCGTGATAACTCAGAAGATAGACTTAAATTACTCAGTTCTGGTTAAGAGCTCGATAATCTACGATAACAGAACAGTTCTTAAGCCTGGCGAAATAGTGTACGCGAAATTTCTGGAAGGCCTGAATATCACGTGTGGACTTAAGTTAAGCTCTAGCAAAGAATTAAGAGATTTTAGAGGTTCTTACGAGGTACTCGTCAACATATCTTCACCGATATGGTTTAAGGAGTTAGTGATTGATGAGGATGATGCTCGGGAATTACTAGATAATGTTAGGAGTCTCTACATAAACTTTACGTACTTGAGAGACTACATAAGCAGGGTTGAGAAAGAAGTTGGTAGTAGTAGAGCTTACACAATAAGCGTGGTTTTCCGCGCACGCACAAGTATTGGAGTAGTAAACGTTAGTAAGTCCTATACCCTGACATCAGAGTCTAAGCTAGAACTGTATTACGATACTGGAAAACCCGTCATCGATATCCGCATCATTACTCCGGAGTCTAGGTATGTGGATAGCGTTAAGCAGACCAGAATTACTAACGTGTCTCTATTATTTGTTAGTATGGATATCATCACGTACAGAATCCTAGCTACGGCAACCTCAATAATTTCTGCTGCCGTATTAGCTCTCACGCTGGTAATAATTACTCGAAGTAAGTCAAGCAAGAAAATCACTACACCTCTTCTCGAGAACAAGTACAGAGACTTAATAATTTCCGGTGA
>CALIBI010000035.1 GCA_938045815.1 uncultured Sulfolobales archaeon
GTAGGAATTTAGAGGATGAGTTGTTGTGGGACTACATTAAAGCTCTTGATGAGGTTAGGAGGAGACCTGAGTTGAGATATAGAGAGGTTAGAATTCTATACCTACTCAAAGACTCCTGCTATAGTAGGGGTGTTGGGGTTAGGCATGAAGTGTTATGCGTTCAGAAGTAGGTTTGTTGAGGAGGGTTACTTAGACCACGTTATCGGTGTAGTTCAATGTGTTGAGAGTAGGTGGGAGTTTGAAGGTTTGAAGCGTAAGTTAGAGAGGCTCTACCATGTTGATAAGTCGGTTACGAATGACTTCATACTATTAGCAGCTATAATACATGATATCGGTAAAGTTGATGTGGAATTTCAGAGTAGATGTGTTGATGAGTGTTCCTCATTTCCCTACCACTACGAACTCTCAGCCAGGCTAGCACTTAGACTTGGATACGAAGTTGATGAACTCTCTCTTAGTACTGATAACATTTCTAAGAAGCTTGAAAAAATCCTCTCCCATAAGGACTTCAAGCCAGACCTAGGGGAACTCTACTTAGCACTAGTTGTATTACCGATTCTTCTCCACCACTACGCTCAGATAGTAAGTGAGTGGAGTGTAATTAGAGGTAGTACTCGATATAAAAACATGGAGAGAGTTATAAACATAAGTATACATAACAACTGCGTAGATGAGATCGTACCAGCAGTCAAACTCAAATCAGAAATCGGTAAAAAACTCCTAAACAAGTTAAAAGATATCATAGATAATGAGGGTAAATCAGTAAACTTATCAATCATCCCAGAAGATATACTCAGAAAATCAATGAGCTACCAATACATCACAGGAAGGATAATCGTAGAAGCAGCAATAGGCATCTTAAACCTATGTGACGGGCTCATAGCACATTCTAAGAGGAGTCCATCCATAAAAACCCAAAACAAGTAATATCAAACCCACCCACATTAAAAGAATTACAATAAAATCTAAATTAAAACCTTCAGTTCTATCTATAAATTCGTTGATGATATTCAGCCCCACCCATCCCACTCTTCACATCCTACACCAGTCGCCCTCCCCATTAAAACTACTAAAGCAATTACTCCAACCCTATTTCATCTCTAAATAACGAAGAACTAAAAGCTTTCTGAATTCATTAGAAAATTTGATATTTTTGTTAGGTATAAGAACGAGGAGGAGTAGAGTGTAGGAAATATTTTGAAATTTATAAAATGAAAGATGAGAAGTAGTAGTTATTTAAGATATATGTGTAGGTTAGATTCTTTAATCTGCTAGGTAAGTGTTGACTATGTTAAAAATTATAACGTTAAATAGTGGTTTAAGTTTATTCTTATGGATAAGTCAGTGGTATTTGGTTAGGAGGTAGGTTATCGCCGCTAAAACCGTCGTAGTGGTATATGTATAGTAAAGCGTTGATATCTAGAGTTGATGGGTAGATATCATAATCTATTGCCGAAGCATCATATGTTGGATCCATTAAGTCAGGCCCAGCTGTAGTCTCATGTCCAAGTCCTAACGCATGCCCTACTTCATGACGTAAAACGTTTCTGAAATCTACTAGGTCAAGCCCACGCCCATACTTAACTGTTATCTTCACCTTATCAAAGTAGCCATCTCCATTACTATCTTGAAGCTAAGCTGTGTCATGCCCAGAACCCCTGCAGCAGCCCCCTTCTCCACAGTTATAACTATGTCAACCTCCTTACTTGAACCTACAAACACGAAGTCGAAGACCCCGTCAGGAACATTCCCACCTAACTCACTATTATCAATAGAATTCCCACTCACCTCTTCTAAAGCACTAGACCAATCGTTAAGAACAAGCATGACTTGGAGAACTAAGTCTGAGGGAGCCTTTATGTAGACTTTTAAGAGATCATGACCCCACTCCTTACCTACAAACTCAATAATACCCCCTGATAGAGAAGCACTTACCACCACCGCTGATACCGACAGCAACAATAATAGAAGAACTACCACTCCTACTAAGAGAACCCTCCCCGTCCTTTCACCAAACGCTAAGTAACCACTAAGATAATAAACACGATCAAACCCAATATCAACGAAATCCACACCACATATCAGCAAGAATTTAGTCAGATACATCATAAAAGTAAACAAATACCTTTCAACTCTATTCTGTATTCTTGTTTTATTATATTCATCTCATGGTCTTCATACTTTATTAACCTATTATCTATTCCTATTAGGTTTTATTTGGGATTTCTGGCTTTGGGTTTGGAGGTATATTTTCTCCAGGCATCCGTTCTTGTAGGGTCTGATGTAGCCGTAGTCTCTCTTAAATTGTAGTTTTGGGTTGACTTGTTTGAGGACGTACTTACAGACTGTTTCTGATATTAGCTTACATGTGTATTTGGTGTCTAAGTTTAGTTTGAGTGTGAGGTTAAGTATTGGGCATGGGTTTCTTGAAATCGTTATTAACTCATTATCTGTTAGTTTTACTACCTCCACATCCTCTTTCCTTAGTCTGAGGAAGCCGTAGTAGAATAGTTTTAAGATGTCCTCCATGTTCTCAGCTTTCCTAGGCTTAATACTCCATAGGAGTCCGTAGGTGTAGAACGTGATCAGGCTTAGGAGTACTAGTATCTTCTTCAACCAGTTAATTAGGCGGTTGCCAATCCTTACTACCCACATATCTAATCTTCTTAGAATAAGTTTAAAATTGCTGTGTAGAAGTGGGGTTGTAGAGGGATTGAGTAACAGCTTGGTCAGTAACTTAAACGTAGTTATGTCTAGGTTGGTATTAGTCCTCGCAGCACTAATACTGACAACACTCATAGCCTACTGGTTCATACTAACACACCAACTACTTACGAATATCGAAGCACTTCAAATAATTAGAGCAGACCTAAGCAGTAACGACTTAAGCATAGTAGTCTTAAATAAAGGTACGACGCCTACTAAAATAATACTCATAGTAATTGAAAACATAAGCGGGTCCTGGACCGCGTTAGGACATGAATGCACCAACATAACCGTAAACCCAAACCAACCCATAACACTGAACTGCACACTACCAACCCAAACAGTAAGTGGAAACATATACGTAGTCAAAATATCCACACTAAGACACACATACACATACTACACCAAAAGCTCTGAACAATGTAGCCGCCTACTCACTAAAACCTTCGAAGTAGTTCAGACCCATATAAACAACTAACCACTATTAAAGAAAGAATATACTATAAATCACTTCGAACATATGATTAGAGGTAATCAACGCTTAAGAAATAAACTAAACACCATGTAAGTAATCTCAAATACCCTAAACCCCACTAAGGAATCCCCCATACACATCAACACCTAATAAAACAAGCATTATCACTAAATCAATCATAGCGATACGTTAAACCCCACCTCATAAACATCCCCACCACCTACACCACAGACACCCACCCCAGAATACGCCCCTACCTAATATACATCAACGTACACCACCCCCTCCAACTCCTCATCATTCAGAGATGAAGAACCCAACACACATACTGAATAATAAGGTAAGTTACACATAATTTAAAATCTAGACATACTCTACAACCCCCGCAGAACTCTAAGAAAGGGTTAAAACTCATTGAGAACTTAATGAGGTAAGGTATAAATTTTCTAGATGTAGTGTTTGGTGGTGTGATTCATGGCTAGGTACGTATTAACTAATTGCTACGTATTCGACGGCTTAGGGAACTTGTTTAAGGGGTCTGTCGTCGTCGACGGTAGTTTAATAGTTGATGTAGGGTCTGAAGGCTCTGTTGAGATCCCGGCAAATGCTGAGGTAGTAGATCT
>CALIBI010000036.1 GCA_938045815.1 uncultured Sulfolobales archaeon
CATCGACCCGACGCCTAAGACTCCTATTAGTGGGGCTATAGCTTCTGCAGTAGCTCCTGCAGCTGTTACGAGCATATTCACTATTATTATTGGTGAGGAAGCAAGCATTATCGCTCCGAAGTACGGGAGTACTACGTAAGCTTTAAGTCTCCTCCTAAGTTCTTCCTCCAACTCACTCAACGTCTGCGTGAATCTAGCTAAAGTATCTATTATGTCTGGAGCTCCACCACCAACAACTATGGAATCCGTTAAGAACCTGAATACAGCTATCACGAACCACTCCCTAACACCCCTCAACATCCTCCTCAAAGCCTCCTCCAGACTAAGTCCTAGAGTGAGAGCAGCTCCAGCCTTACTAACTATCGGGGTTAGATTCCTGAAGTCCTTAGTTGATAACTGGATTATGCATTTCTCGGGTGATAAGCCTGTCTTCCTAATCTCACTCATCTCTCTCAAGTAGTCTGCAGTAGACCTAACTAATCCTTTATGACCTCTCAGAACATTCCTGTGGACTAGCCAGGGAGGTATCGTTAGGATGAGTATAGCTACTGTTAATGAAATAATCGTTGACTGAACCTCACGAATACCTAAAACACCTCTCAAGATCCCGGACCCGCCAGTAATGAATAACGTGATAAAGAATGAGACTACGGATATTGGCAGTAGGACTATGAGTGTTATGTAGGGCTCCATAATCTTTACCGGTGTCCTGGGCTGGGAAACCTGAATCATCATCAACACGACTAAACCTAGCATGGGCAAGACGAGGAAGTTGTATAGTGAGGGCATGGACACGTCAACACTTAAGGTTCCTGTGGCTCTCCCACCGGAAACTGCTGATAGAGTTCCTGAGACAGAAAAGAATACGAAGACAGTTATAGACATTATCACACCCAAGACTATGTATAATTCCAGGAAGGAAGCAAGTCTCTCAGTCATTGACCTGATTTCATTCGCTCTAGCATTAAATAATTCCTGCGTTCTTATCTCCATATAGTGTGTTACGTCGCCACCACTCCTCAACGTGGTAGTGTAGCCAAGCATCAAGTCTCTGAATTTAGTGCTTGGATGTAGTAACGCAACCCTCTCAAGAGCTGAGATTGGGTCGTACCCGAAGAGCTTTACGTAAGTCATGACCCTCAAGCACTCCTCCCTCATAGCTTTGAACACTTTAAGCGTAGAGACTCTCTCAATAATCTTTTCCAGACTAACACCCCCCTTAGCCATCGTGGAGGCGTAAGCCATGAAGAAAGGCAACTCATTTTCAACACTCGATTTCCTGTCAGATGCTTTGATTGATGGCTGGAGAATACTCATAGCGAATATAAGTATAGGTATCGCTACAGCCACGAGACCTAAAACCACTCTAACCATGAGAGGCATTGGCACGAAAATAAACGCCATAGCGGCAGAAAGCAGGATTGTTATTGACGTTATGAAGGTGATCATGATAGTTCTTGAGGCGTATATGACCGGGTGCACGTTCATGCCTGCCTTAAGTATAGACTTATCTAGTTCTAAACTCCTAACTAATTTAGCTCCCCACGACTCAAAAAGAGTTAGTGAGGCTGCGGTGAAGAGCTCGTTAAATGTTGGTTTCCTGTACCAGGGTCTCGCAATAGTTTTTAGTTCCTTATCAATGAGCGTTCCTTTCTTTTCCCTAACCTTCCTCCTCTTACTGGGGTGCAGAACCATATAATGGTCCCTCCCTAAGTGTTCTCACGGGATCTAGGTAGTACTTCTGTATCCACGTAGCAACGTCCTTGTAGGTGGTTTTCCTGGTTGCTACGAGCCATTCTAGAATCATTTTCCTCCTAACCAACTCCTCAAGCAATTCTTCTCTAGTCTTCCCGGTGAGGTCTGAGATCCTACTCAACACTAAGCTGTTATCTAGTCTGACAGTAAATCTATTCTTAGCGGGATCCCACTTAGCTATCTCTTCATACTCGCCGAAATCTCTAACCTCCCAAACATTAGTTATTTTTCTTGCTGGTCTCAGCCTACCCTTCTCATCTGCTAGAGTTATCCTCCTGATCAGGAGAGCTATGTTAATTAGGGGTATGTAGGAAGGAGGTATATTCATTGGTGGTGATGTAAGTCTCTTTACAGCAGCGTCTATGCTTTCAGCGTGCAGGGTGGTTATTCCTGAGTGACCCGTAGCTATGCTCTGGAACAGCACGTAAGCCTCATCACCCCTGACCTCACCAACCACTATTACGTCAGGTCTGTATCTGAGAGAGACTCTTACGAGTTGGTAGAGAGAAACTTCACCAGCACCACCTAAGTATGAGGGTCTCGACACTAGTTGAACCCAGTTCTCGAGAGGTAGCCTAAGCTCCGGAGTATCCTCTATGGTTACTACCTTATACGTAGGTCTGAGGAGAGTTGCTAACGCGTTGAGAGTTGATGTTTTCCCTGCTCCGGTCACTCCCAATACTAACGTAGTCATCTTGTAATCCATAGCCAGCCAGAAGTAGGCTGCTAGCTCAGAAGAAATAGTTCCAAAATTAATCATGTCAGCAATAGTTATGGGGGACTCACTAAATTTTCTTATAGTGAATGTGGACCCTGAAGTAGATACTTCTTTACCGTATGTTGCAGCTACTCTATGACCTCCCGGCAGTATAGCGTCCAGAACCGGGTAAGCAACAGATATGTGTTTGCCAGCCATGTGAGCTAGCTTCAGAATATACTCATCAAGTTCTTCTACAGTACTGAAGACTACGTTAGTAGGTAGTGACTCGTACTTCCTGTGCCACACGTATACAGGTTTTCCGGGACCGTTACATGAAATATCTTCTATGTACCTATCCCTAAACACAGGATCTAGGACCCCGTAACCTAGGAAGTCTCTCTCGATGTAGTAGTTTATTTTACTCCAAGATAGTGATGGGGTTCTGGGGAATCTTATCTGGAATAAATTCATTATTCTCCTAGCAGTGCTTCGTATCTCATTTATAGCATCACTAGATAAGGTGGCTGTGGGTTTTATTTCCCATATCATGTGCTCGTAGATCTGCTTATATATTTCTCTCTCCTCACTAGTTAGAGATATCTCGTAGACCTCGTAAAAGAGCTTGCCTGAAGTCTCATCCTCAACTATATTTATCGATGCAAAAGGCTCTACGACAGGGTAAGTCTCAATTATCCTGTAACCCTTCCTAGTACTGAGCAATTCGTGTGAGAGTACTCTAGTAGCTTCAACAAAACTCATACTTGGTGTGCTAGCAGGCCTAGGTTCTGCTACTTCCTTCCCACTTTTCCTCAACTTGCTTACGAAATTTAATGAAAAACCTCGTTTTGGTGACAAATTCTATCACTCGCCTATAATGAACTACTCTTCTCAACATATATATATTCTACGGCAAAGTATTTCTTAGGTGTCATTAAAGATGTATTTATTTAAGTCGGTTCAGGAGAAGCGTGCACCCCTGCTTATTTCCTTAATGCTTCTCACGATTTCTTTAACCGCACTACTAGTTCAGGTCCTGCCTCACACCCAGGCTCAGACACGGACACAGGACATAGAGCTGAACACGCCGTACGCATACAGCATACCGGTCAGGATAGCGGGAAACTTGAGCGTGACTAAAGTCTTAATGGTTAATGAGTCTGTAGTCATGGTTACTGCTTCAGGTCCTTCCAGAGACTACGTTGCTCTTCTCGATGTCAGTAACCCATACTCAGAAGCCAGAATACTGCAGCTATACCCCCTAGTAGGTAGGGTAACTTCCTTCTCTACTGACGGATGGCCAACTACTAGGGTCTCCATAGGCACTGATAAAGGTGAGGTACTACTCTTCAGTATTAGTGGCGGAAGGATCTACAAAATGCTTGAGGCTGTGTTGGGTGCTGACTTCTACGTTAGGAAGACAGTAGTGCTCCGAACTCAGTCGGGTGGGTACAGAGTAGCTGCGCTAGTTAGTGAGGGTTCCCCAGCAACAGGAGTCTGTACTTCATGTTATGTCTACGTGTTTAGTGAGGGAGCTAACGGGGTCTTAAAGATTGGTAACAGAGTAGGTAATGCTACGACCTCATATGAGGGAATCTTACCACAGGATGTGGTACCTCTAACAATATTTAGTGAGACTAGCTACTATCATGATGCTTCAAGCCTAGTTATAGCCTGGATTGAGAGAAGAGATTTCGTTACTCTGATCTTCAACGTGACTTACCGGAGTAATGATTCTTTACTGCCTGCCTCAAACGCGCTAGTTGAGGTGCTTGCCCACGACCCTGACCAAGGACTTACTTACAGGTATGGATTCAACGCTAATGATAGGGGAGTTGTTGAGATACCTGTTCCCAGAGGTTTAGTGACTCAAGTGACTGTTTGGGACGTATATTGGAGGAGCTACAACTACACATACGATACTTCAGTTCTTCCATCGTACGTAGATAGGGTATATGTTACTACCTTAGTCCTCGACGCACCCCCAATAACTACTCCAGCATCATTCTATTACAGGACGCCTGAATTCCTTCTTGCTAATCTTGAAGTTCTGGACGTGAGTGAAGCACCGGATCACTTTACTAGCTTGGGATTCATAAACTTCAAGGTAGTACCTACGGCATCCGGACTCTCATTCCTTAGAGGAATCAACGATACTGAGTACTTAATCACGTACTACGATCCAGAAGACAGCTACTTGAAACTCTTCAGGGTGAGTAACTCGCTCATGAAAACAGCACTAACTATAGAGTATGGTGGTAGCGGGGTTGAGTTAAGTAGTGCTTTAACGCTGCATGATGGTAGTCTAGCAGTTCTTGTTTTGAGTGATAGTAGAGTTAAGGTTTATTCGTTGATGGGGAGTGAGGTCAGCAGGACGTACAGACTACTCAACACTTATGTTGCTGGGGGGAGAATAAGTAAGGTTAAGATATTCCCTGACGGCGGGAATCAAGCGATATTTCTGGAGACTTCAGAAGGTCTTCAAGTACTTAGACTCACACCGTACTTGACGCCACTACTGAGGAGAGATCTTGTTTTAAACTTTGCTGAGAAACCTCACGTAGACTCGGACATGCTGAGTGATTTTAGTGCTGGAGTAGCTTGCGGTGGTGATAAGCTAACCATAATCAGAAACCTGAATTTAGTGATTGGTGGCGAGCCTATATCACTAGAGAGTTTTAGGGCTGGTAAAGCAATCATTAAGGTTGTCCCACCCGGTAACGAGTCAGTTACGGAAGCTTCAGTAACGTTTAGGTATCCTGGAGGCTCGCTGACGAAGATTCCTTCCGGGGATGGTATAGTGGTCTTCGATAACATACTGCCTAACATAACTTACGAGATTGTTGTAACGCATTCAAGACCTTACGTGAATCCTGCGGAGACTTATATTGAGGTTGAGACGTTTAGGGACATACATTTGGAGGTTTCGCTAACCTATAAAGAATTCACGCTATAT
>CALIBI010000037.1 GCA_938045815.1 uncultured Sulfolobales archaeon
CGTATATCACCTATGTACGGAGCTATGTCTCCCGCAGCAGCTAATACGTTAGTAGCTTCGTTATGTATCTCTAAGTAATCTGAAGACGGATATACGTCAGTGACTTCGTTATGTATCTCTAAGTAGTCTGAACTACCTACGTTTGAGGTAAACGTTATGAATTCAAATATAGCCTGTTCAGATGGTGGTGGTAATTCATACCCAGCTCTCAATAACTCGTATTCAGCGCTTACCTCTAAATCAGGTATACCTAACTCTATTAAGTAAGGTGATATGTAATACGAGATATCAGGTACGCTTAGTATTTGTTCATGACCTACGGCACCACCTAATTCGTATTGAGGTGTTATATCGGGTACGCGTAACTCGGCTTCAGACCTAAACATGAGTCCGGCTATAGTTCTTAACTCATACGTAGGTACATCAAGCATTACATCATATCTATGTCCTAACCTATACTCTAACTCTAATTCAGGTACATCTAACCTTAATTCCTTAGATATGGGTAGTCTAGGTATGGTTATAATCATTTCAGGCGGTTGATATCTAAGAGGCTCTAATCTAGGTAGTATCTGATATGTTGTTACGTTCTGAAGCGGTAGCAACGCATCAACTATAACGCCTAAGAGATAACCCACAAGCGGGGCTGATAGTATACCTATCAACCCGTATAGTATATCCTTAGAGCTCTTCATCCCGATCATTCTCTCAGCAGATTTCCACCCCATATATATGCTTACGTCTGCCGTCACGGTTTGAACTATCTTACGTCTTACCTGTAGTAGTAGGTTTGTGAACCAGCTGTTAATCATTGAGGATAGGGTGTTATACCAATTACCCATTACCTCAGCTATTTGACCGAACCAAGTCACTAACGTGTTCCAAAGAGCTTTAATTACGGCTACCAATGAGTCAAATATAGTAGTTATTGCCCATGTAACCGCGTCATAGATCGGTTGAAAGACAGCTCTTAAAGCGTTAGCTAATTGTTCGAATGCCCACCTAATCGCGTCCCATAGAGCTGTTGCGAAAGCTATTATACCTGAAGCTATGGCTTGAGGTACGTTGGTTATTTGGGCTAATACGTCTTGAATTCCGAATATCCAGTTACGTAGGTTTTCAATTGCGTTGGCAAACGCATCCCAGAGCCATCTTAGGTCTATTGACATTACTGGTTAGCCCTTAGAACAGCTTTACCTTGACAACTATCTTACCGTCTAGTAGTTTGATGCTTATGTTGTTTTTAAAACGTTCATCAACTCCTGATAGGATCATCTCCCTAATTTGATTCTCATTTAACTCTATCACTATGTCCTTATCTATTACTTGAGGCATTATACCCAGTTTTTCTGCGGGTGTGCCTTTTAGCAGTGAAGATATTAGTCCCTCCACGTATCCCACCTCAGCTTATCCATATTATTACGTTCGCCATCAGTAGTAACATGGCTAACGGATGCTCACCAGACCATTCTACGAATTTCTTAACTATGCTTAAGGCGTAGTCAATAGCTGTCCTAACAATGGTTGTTAGCTGTACAATGATTGAAGCTAGTACGCTCCTGCTCTCCTCACTAACTACGTTTACACTTGTACCTAGTAATGCGGACATACAACCACCTATTAGTAATATGTTTTAAGTAGTTATTATTTTTATCTAGGTTTTAATTTTAAAAAACCTATTTACCATGTAAACGTTATCGTGTAGGTAATATATATTGTAACTTGAGGTGGTACTGTAATTAGCGTAGATGTTACATCACGAGCTAGTAATGCTGAGTTTTGAGCTCCGGAACCGCTTTCTCCGGCAAACGCTAACCCTACCTCACCAACTGATACGTTATTATTGGTTATGTTTGTGAACTTCCTTTTTACGGTGACTGTCTCACCTGAGAAGCTTACGTTTGTATCACCATATTTTAACGTGGTGGTAGGTATTTGGCTTAACAACCAGTAAGGCACATAATTCTCGAATACTGTGTTATCAGAACCTATTACTATGCCGGCTATTTCAACGTCTTCAGGTGCTCTTAAACCATATCTTAAGTCTGTGTCACGTGAGGATAGACGGAATAACACCCATCCCGGATCTTTACCTATCATCCCGTAAGGTACTATGTACTCATAGCATGGTGATACGTATGACCACCTCTCACTCCATGCGTAGAACATGTTGAAAAATAAGAGTAGTATGTTTGGGTTCCATGAATTAACTTTAAACTTCCTTTTACTTATTACTTTACCTTTAGGGTTTACTAACTCATAGCCCCAGTGTAGTCTAACTCTTAGTTCACCGCCCATCTACATTACCTACGTTGTTTAGTTGTTAGATGCTATATGATATTGTATAAGTTATAGTTAAGGTTTGATTTAGCTGTAGGACTATTGAGGTTGGAGGTACGTCACGAGCTAAGCATACCGCATCCTGATATCCTGATGCGTTAACTATTGCCATGTAAATACCTATTTCCCTAATGGTTATTGACGTAGCAGCTGAGTTGGTGAAAGTCCTGCTTATCTGGATTGTGAAGGATGTAGCCGTAGAGCTGTATGAAGTGCTTACTGCTCCGTGGTCTAAGTATGCCTGGGTTATCTGGTTTAGGAGTTTGATGTTGGTTAGTGACACAGCTGTTGAGTCAGAGCCTACTACGATGCCAGCGTAGTCAACGCCTGCAGGTGCTTTAACTCCATACCTATGAGCACTAGACGATGTGTTTATGTTTAGGTTTGCTGAATACCCTGCCACAGTGCTGAATAGTAACGGAGTGGATGCCACGTACCCGGTTGCTGAGGTATAAGTGTCCATCCATAAGTTTATAAATGAATATAGTAACTCAGCTAGCCTAGCAGTCCACGAATTACATGGGAACGTTTCCTTCCTAACTAACTTACCGTCAACGTCCCTAATCTCATACGTTATAGTGGACTTAAGTTTCTTACTAATATCTAGTGATGGTTTCTCCTGTTCACTCTTATAACGGGCTAGTAGACGTCTGAGTAGGTACACATATACCACCTAGTATTATAATATGTTAACAGGACTTATAAGTATTGCCTACAGAGCTCTGACACCTACACAATTTACTACACAGTACACTACACAGTACAGAAAACCGGACAACAAGTTTTTACGTTTTTGCTTTTTTGAGTTTTTTTCGTACAGAGAGAGAGAGAGTATATATATAGGGAGAGAGTATTGGGAGAGAGTATTTATTGAGAGAGAGAGAGAG
>CALIBI010000038.1 GCA_938045815.1 uncultured Sulfolobales archaeon
ATCTTCCCTCCTGTTGCTCTTTCTAGTTTTTCCATGTCTGATCTTTTTACTCTTCTTACTGCTAGTATTCCTTTCTTTGCTAGGAAGTGTTGTGCTACGTCATCAATACCTTTCTGACAAATAACAACGTTAGCACCAGTAACAGCAATCTTCTCAACCATATCCTTAAGAACCCTAGTCTCCTCATCTAGGAAAGTCTTTATCTGGTCCGGGGAAGTTATGTTTATTTTAGCAGTGATATCCGGCTTCTCGATCTCTAGTGGCGCGTCTATTAAAGCGATCTTAGCTTTCTCAACCCTCCTAGGCATGCCGGGGTGAACAACCTCCTTATCTAGCACAATACCACTAATCAGCTTAGTTTCAGCTAGTGATGCGCCTTTCTTCTTCTCCATCTTGACGTTATCTAGTCTCACATCATAAGTTCCGTCAGGTCTTCTCTCAGCTACCTTCAGAGCCGCCTCAATACTCAGGTCTATCATGTAGTCTATGATGTCAGGAGTCGCTATATACTTAGAAGCTAACACAGAGTATACTACGTTCCTTAACTCGCGTTTAGAAGCTTCCAAGCCTTCAGGAGTTTCCAGATCCTTTATACTGATTTTCACGCCAAGCTCATCAAGTATCTCGAGAGACATGCTGGATGCTTTCTTATAACCCTCAATTATTATCGTAGGGTGTATGTTCTGATCAAGTAGTGCTTCCGCCTTACTCAGTAACTCACCAGCAAGAACAACAGCTGAGGTAGTCCCGTCACCTACTTCAGCGTCAGTAGCTTTAGCTACCTCAACGAGCAACTTAGCAGCAGGATGCTGAATCTCCATCTCCTTAACAATAGCTGCGCCGTCGTTAGTTACTGTTACGTCACCGAAAGAATCAACTAACATCTTATCCATTCCTCTAGGACCTAAGCTAGTCTTAAGTATCTCGGCCAGTGCTCTAGCAGCTATTATGTTGTTCCTCAGAGCCTCACGACCGTACGTCCTCTGCGTGCCCTCCTTAAGAATAACTACAGGTATGCCGTAAAGAGCCGACATGTTTGATCCCGTTAACTCATCATTAAACGGTTCTATTTAAGCTTTTCGGTCTCTGAAAACCATTAAAGCTTATTAACCCGAACTCACAAACTAAATCATTTCTTTAATCACGTGATTAAAGATTTAAAGAATCCGTCATGTAGGATTTCTTTCAATATTTATTTAGTTTTAGGATTCTTGATTATTAGGTTAGGGGGTGATGTGAGTGTCAAGCACTGGTGAAAAACAAACACTAAATGAGGCTAGGATAAGACAAGCTATGTTGATGCTCGAAAAAATAGTTAATGACTCAAGCATTCCGAGAAACATTAGGAGAGCAGCAATAAACTCGCTAAACATGTTGAGAGATCCTTCACTAACTCCAGGTGTTAAGGCAGCAAATGCCGTGAGTATTTTAGATGAGGTGACTCAAGACCCTAACATGCCGATGCACGCGAGAACCGCAATATGGAACGTTATAGCAGTACTCTCAACGGTGAAAGACTGAGCCGCTATAGTGAGTAGCTGAAAACCTAGTAAGGGGTAGTAAGTCCCTATGTTTTTGAGGGTTCGTGTTAGAGGGATATACTCAACCGCTATCTCCAAAATACTGAGCGAGAGTGGAGTAGAGTTAGTAGACGTCACACCATCCATAGCTTCCAGACTCAAAATAAGCGAGAATAGAGGACTGCCTGCTGACGTCACGGTTAAAACAGAAAACGATAACTTATCACAAATAATGCTAATAGGATTTCCTGAAGCAGTAGAGAAAGTTTCCGAGATACTAGAAACCAACATCCCCGATATGCTCGTGTTTAAGCCGTTAACAGGTCTCTACACCACGTTCAAGACTCGCGTAGTAGGGTATGAAGGCAGGGAATGCGTAGCTTTGAGTCCGTGGGGTAAGGCAGTACTAGTAGACTATAAAGAATGCACGCGAGACACGGAAATCCCGGCAACAACAATAAAACTAATTACAAACAAAGACAGCAAGATTGTTCTTTCAGAAAACATAAGGATAGTTGGTAAGTACGCGATAATAGGGAGAGGCTCACACATTACTTTCAGTCACTTCATAAGAAGCAGGAATAGAATCACGGAATTAATAGATATCTCAGCAAAATACGTTCGAGAAGGATACAGCATAAGGTGGAGGAGCAACGCGGACGAGGCAAACCTGCTAGAAATAATGAGTGAGTTAGAAGAACTCACGAGAAAGTATGACGAGCTAGTAAAGAAAGTTCAGAAAGCACCACTGCTAGAGATAGTTTATGAGGGTGAGACCGCTAAGTTCTATGAACTCACATACAACTCTAAAATATTCTTAGATAACGTGAGGAAGGAAGTCTGCCCTACAGTATTCCTGCACCATTTCTTCAAGAGCTTTGATGTGAGAGATAGTAACCTCGTAGGACTTCTGGATGTTCTGTCATCTAAGGTGTCTAGGGAAGAAGAAAGCAAACTAGTCTTTAAGTGGTTTTTAAGTGAGTTAAGAGAAAGAAAAGAAGCTATAATAGAGCACAAGAAAGCATCAGGTAAAGCAATCTTCATGAAGGGATTAATAAGTGGGGTGCCGGAAGAAATACCAGCACTAGTACTTAAACGCGTAATAAAAACTCAGGGAATTTATGACGGACTGAACATACCTAAAGAAGTAGGAGACATAGCCTTAACGACCGCGAGGATAGGTGACTGGCACGTAAAGCACGAGTATTTCAACAAAGAAGGCAGGTTCAAAGGTGCTTACATAAGCTTCAACACCCCAGTCGAAATACTGTATACTGGCAGGACTCGCTACATAGACCTCGAAGTAGATTTAGTGAGGATAGGAGACCTAGGCTGCAGACTAATAGACACTAAAACCTTCCACGAACTCCTTGCTGAGGGAATAATAACCCAAGACATACTAGAGAAACTAATCATGGAATTCGATAAAGTCTTCCAAAATGTTTGTAGTAAGACCTACACCCCGCTCGCACATCACGCGTCATCCTTGCGAAGTTCTGAGTAACCTCAAAACCTGAATACTTAGTTATGGTTAGGGTAGTGAACACCTGAGAAAATCGTACAAGTTTCTAGTAACACAAGATTAAGGACCCGGAGCTCTATACGTGGGTTCCCTGAATTCTTTGAGAACAAAGTAGTTTAAGTTTCTCACAGAGCACCCTAATACATTCCCCAATAACGTTTTCTAGGTCGCTGGAAGCATTCACTTCTATCATTAGACCTTTAGCTACGAGCTCCTTATAAATCGCTCTAACCTTGTGCAGAAAGTTCTCATCCTCTTCTAAGTATTTTATCTTGGTTGTTGAGGATTGTTTTCTCCGTAAGCCTACGCTAGGCTCGATATCTAAGTATATAGCTATGTTAGGTTCTGGCGCGAACTTATTCAGGGTTCTAATCCATTCAATATCTACGTTCTTAGCTCCTTGATAAGCAAGAGAAGAGTAGTAGTACCTGTCACTAACAACAACTAAACCCTCTCTCAAAGCAGGAGCGACGACAGAAACTACGTGGTTGTACCTGTCAGCAGCCATGAGGTAAGCCTCCATAACGCCGCCTAACCTCCTACCGTACTCATTTATTAACTTGATGAAGTCCTCACTGTATGGTTCATACGTATACAATACTCTGAAACCCTCCCTCCTCAAAGCCTCAACAATCCTTAAAGAAACAGTGGTTTTGCCGGAACCATCGAGTCCCTCAAAAACTATGAAGTAACTCAAACAACTCACCTAAGTCATCCTATCTTTAGGATATTTCCCTCAATACACGCGTTAAGTCCTTCTAAAGTCTTCAACTCGTTGAAATCTGCAGCGCTACTCACAAACTTATATAGTGACACGCCAGCTAACACACAACCAGCCACTAGAGTCGGGTCTACGGACTTAGTTACTAACGCCTTAGGCGCTAAGCCCCTCCTGCTTAACGCGTAGAGGACGTAAGGACCTACCGTACTGCCTACGAGCGCCGGCACAACCAACACAGACCGCGCAATACTCCCAACACCCTTAACCTCCGCGTTCTCAACCACGACGTCCCCCAAGAAAGAGAACGGATGAGTAGATACCTTCAGCTCGCCGCACACGTTCTCGAACCCGTAAATTCTGAGTACCTCATACGTCTTCACTTAATTCACCCCCTAAGAAACTCCCTGAGAATTTCTTCCCTATCTTTAATCACTACTTTAACCCCAGCTAATTTAGGCATGTAGTGAAGAGCTTTCCCGGAGTCAGTGACGACGTACTTAATACCTACTAAACTCAACTTAGTAGTGACGGGGCACATACCCTTAACAACCCTAACACCAATCCTACCTAAGTAGTTGGTTATCTCCTCATCCAGACTCACAGTATCGCTAACACCTAACCAGAGTTCCCCCATACTCGAATCTCTCTTACCAACACTCCTAAGACGCCCCAGCAAGTGCGCAAACTCTCCTGGTGAGAGGTGCGGGCAACCAATAAAGTAGAGGATCCCCCCACTCTCCCGAGCTTCTTTAAAGTCTAGTAAGACTTCTCTTAAATCACCTAAACTAATAGAAAACCTCTCCTCAATATCTGAGTTCTCTAAGAGTTCTTGACTATCAGGAGTTAACTTATTAAAAACCACCATCGGCGCGTTAGAAGTGGAACCGAATGAAGCTAGGAAAGCACGAATACCCTCCTCAGACACCCCCTCAAGACCCTCTACGAAAGGTATTGAGTCAGGACATAACTCACCTATTTTGAGACCAATCAACGATAAGTGAAAGAAACTAACACTCCCTTCAGTCTTAATAGACGTGACGCACTTCGGGCTACGCCCCTCACGTAAGTGAACACCTGCGGCGTAAGTTTTTCCTAAGAGTCCTTCTAGTAAAGCTAAAGGACCTCCCTCCCTATTGCTCCAAGCACCAATAAGTGAGTTAGCGAAAAGAACCGCATTAGATTCAGCCCAAGCTAGGTGTTCTCCGTATGAGGGTCTCCTAACGTAGTAAGGAGCGCAAGTGAACGCACGAGCACCCATACCCCTCAAATAATTGATTATCTTTAATTGCTTACTCCTCACATCTTCTGGTAAGCTACCATACGAAGAATCTATTATGACTGCGTATGGGTTAGCTGTAGTGAAGACCTGAAATCTAGCGTTGCTAGTTGCTAGAGATTCTATGAATTCTAGTCCCGCATCACCTATGTTAAAGTATGAGATACCTGAGACATGAGCATGTACTACCGGGATTAACCTCTCAGCACCTAGAGAATCACCAACAGTTGTGATCACTTTCATAGCTAACGCGTAAGGATACCCTAACTCACCGTTAAGTATAGCTTCCTCCTCCCTAGTTAAGTACATCGTCAACCCTCAGGCACACTCGGTTTTTCAAAGAAATTCTTTCGTGAGAGCGGGTAGGTAGCTATTATTGCCACCTTATCTGTTAAGCCGTCATCAGAACTAGGGTCTAGCGTAGAACCTCTACTCTCCTTAATCACTAGGAGTCCTCTAGATGCTTGAAACCTAGTAGCTATCGCCCACTCAACATCTTCCGGGTTATCAGGATCTACGTCGGAATCAACTATAACCACGTGCTTCAAGCTCGGGTGTCCGGCGAAAGCAGCTAAAGCAGCGTTCTTTCCATCTCCCTCATGATTCCTCTCAATAGATATTACCGCATGTAACCACTGACCTCCGCCACTCGTTAACCTAACCTTAACTACTTTAGGAACAACTTTCCTAACCGAATCCCATATTAAGGCCTCCCTAGGGAAACCCATAAAGTTCTTATGTTCTAAACCACCAGGAAGTATGACGTGAAACAAAGGATTTTCTTTAACTAGGTATATAGACTCAATCTTGATTAATGGTTGCTTCCTAACAACATCATATAGGTTCAGGAGATCTACGAAAGGACCCTCATCAACGAAGTCTAACGTGATCCTGCCCTCCATAATCACTGAAGTCCCTGCAACAACAGGTAACCCGTACTTAGGGGTCCTAACGATAGGTACCTTAACCCCGCTCAAGAAAGGAACTAGCGAGAACTCGAAAACCCCGTAAGGTGGGGAAATCGAAGACGCGAGGAAAACTAACGGGTGAACACCAACAGCTATCGCAACAGGGGTTTCAATACCTTTTGATCTATTCTGCTCGTAAATCCTGAAGAGATGTCTCGGAACCAACCTGACCGCAAATCCATTATCAACTAACATGAGTCTATGAACCGAAGCATTATATGAGTCCATCTCCGGTGTCTTAGCAATTAAGACTGAAGTATCTATATAGTAACCCCCGTCTCTCTCAAAAAACTTTATTGATGGTAGTTTGCGGTAATCCTCCTCATACCTAACATAAAACTCCGAGAAAGAATACTCTGTGAACCAATCACTGAACTCCCTCTCCACACTCATAGCGTAAATTAATTTTTTGTAGGCCTCAACATCACTATTTACTCCCAGAAACTGGTATAGTCTTTGACGCGACCCAACCAAATTACCTACGCATGAAGGACGCTTACCAGCTACCTGAAAAAGAACTGTCTTATTAAGTTTCTCAGCTCTTATCAAGACTTTAGTAGGCTCGTATTCATCTCTTAAAGGTTTCTCAATAATCATTAACTCCCCGCGGCTACTTACGTCATTAATGACTTCCTTTAAACCCAGCAAACTCACTCACCCCTCCTGACCTCCCTATACTCTTCATCCAGCTTAATATTGCTACTGATCAAGCCTTTTATGAGTCCCTCATACGGTGTCCTAAGCTTAATCAGGGTATCGTTTTCCTCAAATCTAACGTCCTCAATTATTCCTACAGCAACCTCACTCATACCCTCCCCCACCACGCCTACTAAGCATCTTACTAAGTCTCCCACGTTGAAGATAAACAACTTAGTCGAGTATTTCAAGTACATCTCGTTTCTTAACGCGTCCAACAACCCTACGTGTAGTGGACTCTTAACTAGCAAAGTAAGTTCTTTCTCATCTTTACAGGCCCTCACCACGTGAGGCATTATCGAGTAGAGTTCAGGAAACATCTCAACTAACTTACTCACAGAAACCTCAACACAGTTTAGGGGCAGCACACCAACTAAGCCAACCTTACTTGCTTGTAAAGTCCTCACGGAAGAGTTCATGAAGTACTTCTTATAAGCTTCAGTTCTTAATCTCTGCCTCTCCTCCCTACTCCTGATTCTCGGCTGCGTAGGCGGCTTAGCCTTAATTATCTTCAACATATCATGAAAAACACTATACATCAAATCACTTAAGCCGTCGTCAAGAACTATGAGGTGAGTAGGCTTAATCCACCTAAGTAGCTCTAGCTTATAAGAGATTCCGTCTCTCCCACTAACCCACCCGTCAGTATTCACTACTACCGCGTCGCAGCCCCTGAACAGAGCTCGATTAATTAAGTCTACTAAAGAAGCTATTATTCTGGTGCTGCAGTTCCGCGGACTAATACACCCAACAAACCTGAACTCACTAAAGCTTAGTTCTCTCTGCCATATGAAGGGCTTATCTACTACAGCTAGAGCTACGGTAGCTGGCATCGCCAAGTCTTCCTGCCCTACATCACCCTCAACAATACAGCAATTAATCCCCCTATCTCTAAGGTAGTTAGCTATGAAAGCTGTCAAGGTTGTTTTGCCCGACTCAGGAGGACCTACCACAACAATCTTAAGCTTCTTACTCGTAGTGAAATCTTCATTAACAGCTTCAGCAACACGTAACCAATCATCAATAACCTCCGTAGAAGAATCTACGACATCAAAAGACCCTCCGGAACCTAGAAATATCCCGAGTTTTGTTTCAGTGAGAGCTTTAAGAGAATAACTCCTTAACTCATGAATTACTAGACTACTCCCCCTACCGTACACGCTGCCTACAAGCAGTATCCTGCCGTCAATCACTTCAATTCTTGCAGGGCCTGAGACTCTAGCTACCTCACCAGCTTTTAAAGTGCTCGTAATCATACTCACGAACTACCCTACTCAAACTATACTTCCACTATTTTAGTGTTTAAGAATTCTTCTTAAATGGTTAAGTAGCATGACTTCGTTGAGAGAAGACCCCTGCACGTGGCTTAAGAAGGTGTCGGCAGAAGTAATCAGGGAAATGCTTCTTATGAAGAGATACAGCCAACACATAATGATAGACTGCAGGCTAGGATATTTATTCAGAGAAAATCTCTTAAAACTCAACGTAGAGTCAGCAGTGGAGATAGGTGCTGGTCCAGGTCTTCTCACAAAATTCATTAAAGACGCTGTCAAGCACTTAGTAGCTGTAGAGCTAGACATCAGATTCCTGAAATTCGGTAGGGAGTTAATTAGTGAAGAACCAAACATAGAGTACTTAATGAGTGACGGACTCAAACTACTCAACAATAATGCCGTAAGAACAGATGCGGTGGTATCAAATACGCCGTACTCACTCACAGGACCCTTACTAGCATCAATAGTTAAGTCAAACATCCCCTACGCACTACTCACACTACAGAAAGAAGTTGGTGAAAGACTGATCGCTACACCGGGCAGTAAGTCTTACGGTCGTGCAACAGTCTTTATCCAAAAATTCATGAAACCAGAAATAATAGATTACGTGAGCCCTACTGCTTTCTACCCACCACCTAAGGTTTGGTCAGTTTTAGTTCTCCTGAAAAGGAGTAGGAGATGGTGTGAGGAGGATAAAATCTTTGAAGAATTCGTTAAGTGTGTATTTAATCAGAGAAGAAAGAAAGCTCTCAAAGTAGTCAAGGAATGCGTTGATAAACTCTCACTAAAAGAAGTAGGAGATAACATGTTAAGAGACTTACTAGGTGAGAAGAGAGTTTATGAAGTAAGTGTTGAGACAATCGATTCTATTATTAGGTTAGCTAGTAAGTAATCTTCATAAACCCTTCCTTAAGAGCTATATTAATGCATGCTCTTAAGTCAGGATTCTTGAGATCTTTTCTCCCAACATATGTCATGGGGCACACGTCAGTAGTGCTGCTCTCATCTACTAAAACGAGAGTGTACCTGTCTTCCTTAACAATTCTCAGGACTTCAGACATGTAAGACTCCCAAAATCCTGCAGGAGACACGCCAACCTTAATAACAACTCTTCCCGGATGTAACGAGTTCCTAATCTTGCTTAAGACTTCAGCTAAATCCTGAAACTTCTTGAGGGAGCCGTAGCCCAGCAACACGTTATTGGCGAATATCACGTAATTTATTAAGGTGTTACCTGGATCCACACCAATTACTAAGGTCTCTACCTTACTCACCCCAACTAATTCGAGAAGCTTAGCCAGGATATTGTCTTCAGAAATCATAACTATCCTAACCTTGCTGACGTCGTGACTTCTCTCAATCAACTCAAAGCACTCCTTATCAACTAGTAAAGTATCAGCTTCGTGTAAGTCTTCCCGCAACTCAAAGATCTTATACTGGATATCCATCAAGTCGCTGAGACTCTTAAAAGTACTCATTAATTTAGGGTTGCAAATAGCTACTACGTTCTTACTACCCGCGGGCTTCACACCGACCTACGTTCACCTTAGTAGTAGGGATTTCAACACATATTAATTCTTTACCTAAGGTTTAGTTTTCCTGACCTCTTTAGATGCTGTCTACATTACTAACAGTCTTTTAAGGATAGGCGGGAGGTTATTCTTAAGGGTATGTGTGTTGAGCGGGATACCAGAGTATGTGCTGAGAATAGTGATACTATACTTACCAGCGATGGTAGCTAACGCAATACCCCTAATATGCCGTAGGTATGTCTTCAGAAACCCGCACCCGATAGATTTCAAAAAGAACTTCTATGACGGGAGAAGATTATTTGGAGATAATAAATCGATCGAGGGTTTTATAGCAGGGATTATAGCAGGAACATTAATCGGGTTGGTTTACGGTTCTTACGTGCGTTCACAACTCAGTGAATGGGTTTTTTACGGTTTTTCGTCGGGTGTAGGAGCAATGTGCGGCGACCTCATTAACTCATTCATTAAGAGAAGAATAGGTATGAAGCCTGGCCAACCCTTCATACCACTAGATCAGATATCATTTGTTATTGGAGCTTCCGTACTCATTAAGGTGACGAGAGCAGACCTAGCAATTAATCAGGAGTTAAGCCTCGTTGATTTTTTGGTAGGTCTCCTGCTGGCCGGGACGCTTCACCCACTAACAAACTATATAGCTTACCTGGTCGGAATAAAAGAAACGCCGCTCTAGCTAACCTACCTGGTGAGTAAACGACTACACCATCAACGCTGTCTAGATATTCAGGAACTTTCCCAAATCCAGGTTTCTCACTAAAAGACATCCTTAACGAATACTCCACCTGAAATGTCCTTTCTGATAAACAACCACTAGTAAAGAACTAATCAACCCCCTATAAACCTTATAGTTCGTGACTACAGCCCCCCAAAGACTAGTTTCTTGAAAGTACTGACTACATCAAACAATTAGTTCCTAAAAACTGCTTATCAGGTTCAAAACTCATGCGTGTGCCGATTTTATTTTTCACGCACCCTAATAGTAAGGACCCAGGACTTCAGAAGAGAAACTCCTAGCTTGTGATCCTCACTAGAGTGACGTTAAACTTCAGGTGTTAGAAGAGGCTTGAAACCGCAACTAACTCCTGAATCTGGGTTTTCAGGGGTTCTCACAAATTTCTGGATCTAAGTCTCAGGAAACTAGGTTTAAGTTTTTGTCTTGCTCTCTTACGTGTGTGGGCTCGGTCTTGGGGTCCTGCTCTCGCGGACTATGTTTCCCATAACCATAAATTAGCTGATTCGTAGTTGCGGAGAAGTCCATGAAGGGGTAGAAGAAAAACCTTAATGAGTAGTAAAGGAAATTCATGAGGAGGTTGAGGAAACATGGTTTCTTACCAGGATTGCGAGAACTCCTGGGAGGGATAGAGAGAACTTAAACTTGCGTGTCTCTCAAACCTAGTTCCAGGATAATTCTTAGCTACTTCTTGAAGAACCCTCACTGCTTGAGTATTTAGCGAGAATTCTGTAACTCACGTATTTGTCTTTAGGAGAGAATCTGGGAGGGTGCGGGCAAACAGTTCGCGAGCCGCACACAGGACATACTTCCTTCAAGGTGTATCTGCCGCAATTAAGACATTTCCTCATTAAGAACTTCACTTTGTTTTTTCCCTCTCGAAAACTAACTCAATACCGTACTTATTAGCTAAGTTTCTGGCGTTATTTAGTGCTTCTGTTAAGGCTTTCTCAGCTGTTTTGTAGTCTTCAGCTAAAACCTCCACAGCGTACCTGGGAGCGCCGACTGTGTATATCCTTGTTGAGAGACTTCCTGAGCTCTTGACGTAGTACGCGATAGATTCTAGGATCTCCTTAATCTTGTCAACACCGTCCGACGCTGTAGTACTCAGAGTTACTATGCCGCGTATCTTAACACTCTTAGGTTTTATTCTTTTCCTGATCTCCTCAACTATTGCTGGAATCCATTCGTCGGGGATCTCTACCTCAGCTAACAGCTCCTCACCCCTAGTAGCTACCTCCTCAAAGGCTGTCATGAGATCTCCGAAGTAATCCTCAAGTTTCCACCCTACTTCCTTATATGCTTCCTCAAGAGATTTACCTAGTCTTTGAGCCATTACCTCAAGCATTTTCTCGGCTTTCTGCATCCTCTTGAACTCTATAAGCTTACTCCTTTGCTCGCTATCAGTAACTCTTTTCAAAGAAACATCTATTTGGTTCTTCTTGGTATCAACTCTTATTACCTTAACTACTACCTTCTGATTCTCTCTGAGGATCTCACGGACGTCCTTTACGTACTTAGAACTCACCTCAGACCACGGTAAGTAAGCTTCTATATTGCTATACTCATCTAGCTTTAGGTAAGCACCATACTCAAAAATCTTATTCACAGTACCTATAACTAATTCTCCAGCTGAAGGAATCGGTCGCCTCTTCCTAACCAATACGCACCCCCATACTAACTAAGTATCTTGATTACCTCACCCAGCAGCTTAGCTTTAGCACCTGTAGGCTGGATTAACTGAGTACCGCAAATAAGGCACCTCACAGGGAATGAGGCGTGATCAAAAACTATTTGTTCGTTACCGCATGATGGGCACTTAATCTTAAGAAACTTGCTCTTAGGCATAGGTATTAAGATTTTCCTCTTCTTGCTCATGCTTTACTCAACACCTCACCCAACTCTGCTTTCTTCAGTCTAATACCTTCCCTATGACTAATATAACCGCACACACCACACTTAAGTTTGAGAACAACCTTCTTAGTTGTTTTAGCGAATCTCTTCTGCTCGGGTTTCCTCTTACTCCCGTAACCCTTAGTCTTCCTATCATATCTTCTCTGACCCTCAGCAAGAGACCTCCTCTTACCTGATTTATAAATCGTTACAGAATGCTGAGTATGTTTCTTACACCTTGGGCAGTACGTCTTAAGTGTCTTAGGTATCTTCACGACCCAGCACCTCACCCACTACTAAATCTTGTGATCACCAGATAATTTAAGTTTTGCTTAACACTCAGTACTGCGTTCTCGTACTTTTTCTCTCCTCCTCAGCCCTAACCTTAATTATGCCTAGAAACACAGCACAACTAACACAGTAACACTTAGTTACTGGATACCTAGCTATTATAGCGCCCTTCTTCTCTAGCTCATCAGCTAGTTGTGGGTCGACAGGCGAGTACCACCTAGTAACACAAACAGCTTTATCCTCAGGAACCAACCTACCACACTGATCACAGTGAATCAACTCTACAGAACCTTTACTACCCTTACGCCTACCCCTGCTCTCACGCTTCTTCGGCAAACCCAACACCTATAGCTATTGGCTCAAGACCTTATAAATTGCTAGTTCATGAAGAGATGCAAGAATATACTGAACCACTTATTGAGGGATAACTAGAGAAGAGTTTGGAGGTATTCGCAGTATTAGCTGGGTTTGAAGAGAAACGTAGTTGATAGAAACGAATAATAATGCCGTAGGGATTCTCAACTGATTCGATTCTCCGCAACGAAAACACGAATACGGCTTGTGAGAGCTATAAAACTACTCTGAGAATCCTTATCTTTAGGGCGAGAAAACAAATAACTAGTACTTCCTAGCGTATCTCATATGAGTTACTGCTCTCCTACCGCAAACAGGACACTTGAGTTCCCCGATCTTCACTGCCTCTCTTACCTTGAGTGGAGTTCCCAGAGCTTCTAAACCGTACTTGCTTGTTATGAAATCAGCACACTCCCTAAGACCGCACCAAGGAACTTCAACCATGTACTTCTGTTTTTTCAGTGCTTCCTCCAAAGTGCTTAAGTCGTTTACTTCAGCTATGCGTGTTTTGAACGAGTCCCAAGCTCTCCTACCAAGATTCGTGTCTATTTCTTCACCTAACTCTCTTAAAATCTCGGGAAGCTTCTCTAGCGGGGCTTTAAACCTGCTTAAAAGGTCTCTCCTGAAGATCGTGGCTTCACCTTCATTAAGTTCCTTAGGACCTAAGTCTATTCTTAGGGGAACACCCTTAAGCTCCCAATACGCAAACTTCTCGCTAGGAGCTTTCTCCGTATCTAGATCCGCGAGAACTCTGAAACCTTCTTTTCTAAGATGCTCGGAGAGTTTGCTTGCTTCAAGAAATACTTTCTTCTTCTCCTCATCGCTACCGGCAGGTATAGGTACTATGACCACCTGGGTAGGAGCTACCTTAAAAGGAAGTACTAAGCCTTTCTCATCACCGTGAGTACTTAGGAGGGTAGCTACGACCCTCTCGGAAATTCCGTAGGAGGTTTGCCACGCGTAGTCTATGGACTCATCCCTCTTCTGAATCCTGACTTCGAAGACCTTAGTGAAGTTCTGCCCTAAATTATGCACAGTACCTATCTGGAGTGCTCTCCCGTCAGGCATTAACGTATCAAAAGCTATCGTGTAGATAGCTCCAGGGAACTTATCCCAGTCAGGTCTTCTCGATACTACGTAAGGAATACCTAACAAATCAAAAAACTTGCTATAGATCTCTACAGCTTCAGAAACCTGCTTTTCTGAATCCTTAAAGTCTTCGTGGACTGTGTGTGCTTCCTTGAAAGTAGTGACTTCCCTGACACGCAACATAGCTCTAGTAGCTTTCGTCTCGTACCTGAAGATGCTGACTACCTGGTAGTACTTCTTAGGTAATTGCTTATAGCTCTTGATCCAGAAAGACTCCATGTAAGTTAAGGAAGTCTCGCTAGTAGGTCTTAAAGCTAGCTTAACGTCCAGAGGATCTAGACCGCCGTGAGTAACCCAGAAAACCTGGTCCTCAAACCCTCTCACGTGCTCTGACTCCTTAGCTAGGAGATCCTCAGGTATTAAGAGAGGCAGTAATATCTCCTCATGACCTGTGGAATCAAGTAGTGAACGCATTAAGTCGATAACGTGTTTTCTGAGCTTGAAGCCGTAAGGCATCCAAACACCAAAACCCTTGACGGGGTACCTACCGTAATCATAGAGCTCAGCCTCCCTCAAAACCCAGTCAAACCACTCACTGAAACTCATATTTTTCAGGTCTTCTTCCCAAACCATGCCACACCACTTAATCTAAAAGTAAAACATGAGTTACTTCTTAATAATTTTTTCTTCTAGAATCGTGAGGGGGTGGCGCCGCGGCCGGGATTTGAACCCGGGTCACGGGCTTTCCGCATGCCTAAATTCTCTTATTCCGTAGGAGGTTCGACAGGCCCGCATACTAGGCCGGGCTATACTACCGCGGCACCAATCATTTTTAGGTGTGGAGCTTATAAGCTTTTACTGCGTGGGTTACTCCTACCAGCAAAATATATTAGGGTTGTTTAATGGATTAGTTAAGGTGCTGTAGTAATGAGTACTACATACGCTGAGTTAGGGGAGTTGCGTGAGGGCAGCTTCATAGTGATTGATGGTGAGCCTTGCAGGATAGTTGAGATAAGTAAAGCTAAGACAGGTAAGCATGGGAGTGCTAAAGCGCATGTGGTTGCTGTAAGTATATTCTCTGGAGTCAAGAAAACCCTGGTAGCGCCGGTAGACCAGAGAGTGGAGGTTCCGATAATCGATAAGAGGTCTGGCCACGTCATAGCTGTTATGGGGACGAGTGCTCAGATCATGGACCTAGAAACTTACGACACTATAGAGATAGAGCTCCCTACAGAAGAAGAATTAAGGAGTAAGATAGTTGTTGGTGCTGAGGTAGAGTACTGGAATGTCTTAGGGAAGAGAAAAATCATGAGAGTCTTAAAGGGAGCTTAATGAGCTACTTAGGAAGACTGAAAGAATTAGTATCTGATTTTGTTAGAGGTAAGGGACCCTACGAAGAAAGCGTTAATGAGTTCGTAAAAGAACTTCAGAAAGAACTAATTAAGGCTGACGTGAACCTTAAGCTAGTAATCGATTTAACCAAGAACATAAGAGAACAAGCTCTGAAGTCTGAGCCACCTCCAGGAGTCCTGAGGCGTGAGTGGTTTGTCAAGATAGTTTACGATAACCTAGTGAGATTCTTTGGCGGGGAGGTAGTAGAGGTACTGCCTAGGAAGATCCCGTGGGTCTTGATGCTGGTCGGCATACAGGGTAGCGGGAAAACAACTACTGCCGGGAAACTCGCGTACTACTATAAGAAGCTTGGTTATAAATCATGCTTAATAACTACAGATACTTACAGACCAGCCGCCTACGACCAGTTAAAGCAGATAGCTGAGAAACTTAACGTTCCGTTCTACGGCGAGAAAAATAACGACAACCCTGTCGAGATAGGTGTGCGTGGCTTAAGCAGAATGCTTAAGGAAGGATGTAGTTTAGTGGTCATCGATACTGCAGGGAGACACGGATATGGTGAGGAAGAACACCTTCTTGAGGAGATGGAGGAGCTAGCTAGAGCTTTAAAACCTGATGAGATCATGCTAGTTATTGATGCCTACATAGGTCAGAAAGCATACGACATAGCGAAGAGATTTCATGAGAGAACTCCTGTAGGCTCCATTTTCGTAACGAAGCTTGACGGGACTGCTAAGGGTGGTGGCGCGCTCTCAGCGGTTGCTGCTACGGGAGCTAAAATAAAGTTTATTGGTGATGGCGAGAAGCTTGAAGATATAGAGCCGTTCAACCCCAAGAAATTCGTTGCTCGACTACTAGGTCTCGGAGACTTAGAAACTCTGCTAGAGAAGTTTAAGGCTCTAGAAGAGAGTGAGGAAGTTCAGAAGAGGCTTGAGAAAGCTGTTCTTACCGGGAAGCTAACACTGAGAGACGTCTACGCTCAAGTCAGGTCCTTAAAGAGATTAGGACCCCTGAGAAAAGTCCTTCAAATGATCCCAGGCTTTAGTATGGCTATACAAGTTGATGACGAAAAACTCCAGATTTCCGAGAAGAGTATGGAGAAATGGCTACATATAATGGACTCAATGACTTACGAAGAACTTGATCACCCAGCAATAATAGACAAAAGCAGAATAAACAGGATAGCTAGAGGTGCTGGAGTAAGTCCTAACGACGTGAAAGAACTTCTGAGATACTACGAGACTCTAGTAAAAATGATAAAAACGTTGAGGAGTAGAAAGGACTTACTGAAGAGGTTTGGTTTGAAAGATGTTTCGCTCGAGCAATGAATTACTTGATAAGGTGTTTAAAGCACTACTTAATTACCCCCTCTGCGATAGGTGTTTAGGAAGACTTTTCGCTAAGTACGGGCTAGGATTAAGTAATCCTGAGAGAGGTAGGGCCCTCAAAATATTGTTAGCGATGATCATACATAAAGAACTGAGTAGTAGTGAGGGTGTGTTAAGTAAGGAAGATCTCGTGAGGATAGCTGAGAATGGGGGTAGCCCTATCTCAGAGCTGGTGCGGTACTATGTTGGGTCTGTTAACGTCAGGAAATGCCATATTTGCGGTAATAAGTTAGATATGCTGATAAACGAGTTAACTGTTAAGTGTCTTGATCTCCTCAAAAATAGGGACTTCAAGTCTTTATTGGTTGGTGTAGAGAAGAATTCCACGTATGAGGAAAGAGAAAAAGAAGTTGTGTCTGTGTTGGGTGTGGATTCCTGGGAATCGATTAGGAGGGAGATCAAGAGGGAAGTAGGTAAGAAACTCCACTTAATTACTAGCACGGAACCTAATTTCAGAGAACCTGATGTCTTGCTGGTTCTTAATCTAGATACGGAGGAAGTCAAGATTAGGTCTTCTCAGATATTTCTTAGAGGGTATTACCTGAAGTTAGGGAGACACATATCTCAGAGGTGGTGGTATTCTAAAGACGGTGGTTTAAGATATAGGATGTCTGTAGAGGGTGTGGCGGATAAACTAGTAGGTGTGTTCTTAAGTGACGGTATTCTGATACATGCGGCAGGTCGTGAAGATTCTGACGCGAGGATGTTAGGTGGTGGGAGACCCCTAATTATTGAGGTCGTGAATCCTCGCAGGAGGGAGTTCAGGTTGGAGGAGGTAAATAACGCCTTACTTGAGGAGTGGGTTAAGATAAGGGTACTCACTACCTCATCCTCGAAAGAGCTTGAGGAGGTTAAGAAAGCTAGGAAGCCTAAAGTGTATAGGGTAGTTGTTTACGTGCCTGGAGGGCTTGAGGAAGAGGAACTCAAAAGAATTGAGGAAGGGTTAAGCAACTCTGTAGTGCGTCAGAGAACTCCTAGGAGGATACTTAAGAGAAAGAAAGATGTTTTAAGGTATAGGAAAATACATGTGTTGGTTGCTAGGATGCTTTCTAAATACTTGTTAGAGTTGATGATTATGTGTGAGAGCGGGCTTTACGTGAAGGAAGTCATTACTGGTGACGAAGGCCGCACGAGTCCTTCAGTTAGTGCGTTGCTGGGTAAGGAAGCACTTCCAATATTCCTGGATGTTCTGGAGTATGTTAGAGACTGAAGTACTTGGGTGTTAAGCCCCGAATCTTCTCTGTCTTTTTTGGTATGCTCTAATAGCTCTTAGTAAGTCGATACGTCTGAATTCAGGCCAGAAAACATCGCAGAAGTAGAGTTCGCTATAAGCTATATGCCATAAGAGGAAGTTACTTATCCGTAACTCACCTGAAGTTCTTATAACTAAGTCTGGTTCTGATAAGTTTAGTGCGGGGATGTCTGAGGTGGCTGGGAGGTACTTCATGAATAATTCCTCATTGATCTCATCTACGCTTACTTTACCTTCCTTCAAGTCTCTCGCTAATATTTTCACAGCATCTACTATTTCTTGCCTACCGCCGTAACAAAGAGCCACGTTAAGGATTCTCTCACTATACTGACTACTTAATTCCTCGATTTCTCTCATCCTAGATCTTAGGTTTTCAGGAACTATGTCTAGTCTTCCTAAGAATCTTACACGAACTCTATACTTCTCAAGTATTCGCTCATTTATGAACTTCTCAACTCCTCTCTCCATCAAATTGAATAAGTGTGTTTTCTCTTCTTCAGGTCTTCTAATGCAGTTCTCGTACGACATAGCGTAAACAGTTACTGCCTTGATCCCAAGATCCCAGAGCCAGTTAAGAACTTCTTCCAGTCTCTCGTAACCAACCTCGTGACCAACATTCACGTCAAAACCTTGATTTCTTGCCCACCTCCTATTCCCGTCCGGGATTATAGCTATGTGTTTGGGTATGGGTCCCTCGGAAATCTGAGTGTACAGCCAGTTCTCGTAGAAGTCGTAGACTAGCTTACCTAAAGGTCTAGAAACAAACTTAAGTCTTCGGCTTAAGTTCCTCGCCAACCTAGCAAGAGACAGCAACAACCCCCGCAATACCTCCAAACAAAATATCGTGGTTGACCGTAATAATAGTTTTGCTCACGCATGACAGCACTTATTAACCTTAAGCTTAATGATAGTTTAGTCGTAGCGAGGTGCGGTGCTGAATGAGTGTGTATCAGGGGAACGATTTCAGGAAAGTGACTGGGGGGAGGAGAAGACCGCATAGAATGAACAGGAAGTATGAGCTAGGAAGATTTCCTACGATGACCGTAGTTAGTGAGAAAGAAGAGATAGAGACCATACGAGTGAGGGGAGGTAACACCAAAGTACGCTGTAAGAAAGCCTTATACGCTAACGTAGCAGACCCAACAACCAACACTACTAAGAAAGCAAAAATAATTAAGGTTGTCGAGACTCCAGCTAATAGAGAACTAGCTAGACTATCAGTAATCACTAAAGGAACCATAATAGAGACGGAGCTGGGCTTAGCTAGAGTTACTTCAAGACCTGGTCAAGACGGGGTAGTCAACGCAGTCTTAATTAAGGAGTAGTAGTTCTACGTTTTCCTAGAAAGCGTGAACAAAACATAATCACGGTGTAATTAAGTGAAGGAATACGTTATATGGCCAGAATACTTCTCAGCAGAACTCAGCAGGAAGCGAGGAAGAAGAATTAGTAAGTCACTAGCTATAGCTAAGATAAGACCGGAAATCATCCTTAAAGCATGCACAGAACTAAACTGGAAATGCAGAATCGAAGAAGGTAAGTACCCACGCACGTGGTTCGAGTCTTACGGTTTTAAAATAATCGTTACACTAGAGAATAAAACCGAGAGCAAGCACAAACTAATCAAAACTTTAGTGAGTAAGTTGAAAGAAGTTAGTAGTAAATCAGCTTAATTCAACTAAGGAAATTATGGTGTATTACGTAGGCACCTCGAAATACAGCTCACAAATAAAATCAAGTATTACATTAATTATTACTTTTAAGTTCGGACACTATATAAAGTCTTGGCTCAGGGACCCCTCTTGATTAAGTTAGGGTATTACCTACATAAGACTCCGTCAGGGAAACTCATCGTTAAGATTAGCGGTAAGAATCCGCCCAAGCTTGGAAATAAGGTAGTTGATGGTAGAGGGAATTTAGTAGGTATCGTGACTGACGTGATAGGTCCTGTGAATTCCCCGTACGCCGTAATCAAGCCGCTCACCACAGATTTAAGTCTTAATCAGCTTGAGGAAGTTTACGTGAAGCCTGTGAGGGGTAGGTAGATGTCTTCGTGTCCTCAATCATCAATAATATATGATGAAGTTAGGGGAGAGTACATATGCACTGAGACAGGCGAGGTATTAGAGGAGAGAATGATTGATGTAGGTCCTGAGTGGAGATTCTTTGAAATAGCTAGCGATGCGAGCAGAGTAAGAGGTAGCGAGCCAGTAACTAGCAAAGTTCATGACTACGGTTTGTCTACAGTGATAGATGAGCGTTCGTATGAAGGTAGAAAACTTAACGAGCTTAACAAGTCTTCCAGAATACATAGCAGAGAGAAGAGGTTAGTGAAAGCACTCCAGTTAATGAACTCGGTAATAAACAGGTTAAGCCTCCCTAACTCAGACCTGGTAAAAAATGATGCTGGCATGATAGTGAACAAGCTCTACCGTAGAGGCATCGTAAAGAAGAAAAACATGCGAGCTATGATAGCCGCTGTAATCATCACCACACTCAAAAATCACAGCATCCCGCTCGATACTAGAGAAATTCTTAATTTATGTCAAGTAACACAGAGAGAAGTCTGGAAAGCACTCCTCAAAATCCACAGAGATTCTGGAGAAAAAATACGTCCGGGCATAGTAGACCCCTTAAGTTACGTAAGACAATACTCAAGCGTCCTGAAAATCTCCCCAGAAACAGAATCTCTAGCTATGAAATTAGTTATTACGGCTAAGAATTCAGGAATAACGTCTGGTAAAGGACCTCAAGGAATTGCTGCGGCAGCACTCTACATCGCCTCAATACTTATGAACGAAAAACTAACGCAGCAAAACATCTCCGAAAAACTAAACGTAACTGAAGTAACGTTGAGGAACAGGTACAGAGACTTAATCAACGAACTAAATATAGTGGTAGAACTCTGATTGAACTACTTAAGCCAGGTCTAGCAATCTAAACTTAATCAACTTAATCTCCGTATCATCTCTTATTCTCTGCTTACCGTATATCTTCCTCAGCTCATTAAGAAGATCTTCCCTATTCTTGAAGCCGTCATCCTTAGCGTCCTCATCTGTTAACTCACTTATCTTTTTCGTAATAACGTCCTCAATAATAGCTCTACCTACGTGAATATCCCCTACCCGTACATCCACTACATCACCTTTTCTGACGCTGGAACTGAGTCTTATGGTCGATGTTTTCCTACCTAGTATTATGCTCCTCCCATACTCTTTCTTGAAAACCAAAGTCTTCCTCATTGATTTCACCAGACCCTAAATTACTGATTTAGTCCCCTACTTTTAAAATTCTCTGCTTTTTCTATACTCCTCAATTAACGCATTAATATCCTCATACGTCAATCCGTACTTCTTCTTCCTTCTTTCTTCAGCGAGCTGAGGAACTAAAGCAACGAGCCTGTCGAAAGAATCTTTATCAATCGCTACGATGCACTCATTAACTTCAAGAACTTCCTCAGCCGAGACTGCGGGTATCAGTTCTTCCTCCACTAGGTGTTTACTCAACCCTAACGCGGTTGGAGGCAATATAAAACCTAGTCTCGAACTCTCAACGAATTCTCGCGCTTCTTTAAGAGCTTCGTCTATATTGTACGTGAAAGCTGCTGTGATCCTTTCTTTACTGAGCTTCAAGAACTTGAGGCACTTACTACTATATACTGGGACCAGCACGTGTGTGCCTGTGTAAAGTTTCATGAATAAGTTTTCGTAGTTGATCGCTTTAGATCTTAAGGTGTTGTTTTCATTCTCTAGTATTCTTAAGTGTGCTTCGAGATTCCTCACTCTCTGCATGAGCTCACTAATCTTCCTATCTCTGAGGATCTTCTCACTAAGTTCTGAAGACATGCTGTCTAGACGTGATGAGAGATCCCGCACGGTTTTCTCTAGTTCAAGCACTCTCTGCTTGTAGAACTCCCTCTCCTTCTCAAGAGTATTTATCTTTTCTTTGAGTACCTCCTCCGTCCCGCGTGTCTGCGGGGCGACATCGCTTCTCAGAATAATTGGTGGTTCTTTCTTCTCTTCCCTCACGTAATCGTTAATCACTTCCTCAATTATGCTTGAGAGATCTTCATTCATTAATACCTTAACCTTGTATTTCTGTAAGTTGATGTCGTGAAAACCTATCTCTCTCAGCCTATAAGACAGCTTCTCTAGCTTATCCTGAAATTCCTTATAAGCCTTAAGCGCTGCTGCTAAAGCATCTCTTTCGTGTGAGTTCTTAATATCTATTGATGGGTGCTGCTTAACGAACTCAGCAACAATCATTTCTTTCTCTACAGTACTCAACGGTTTCTGAGGTACGTAGAATAACGCGCCTAGAGAAGCAGCTAACTTCCTACACATTTCTGGAGGTGGGTTTTTATCAGTAGCTACTAGTACTGGATGCCCGAGCTTAATTAGTAGGTTATGTATATCGCCTCTATCGAGTTCTCTCCCCGAAGTAACGTACACTAAGTTCATGTCTAAGTCTAGTACTGCTAAACCCACACTAACTCCCGGATCATACCCTACTATTAAGTAGCGTTTCTCATCACTCCCTCTAAACTCAGCTATATTGCTGAGGAAACTCTTACTGAGAACAGGTCTAATCCTAACTACTACGTCTTTACTCTTAACTTGCTTGATTAAGCCATAAAGCCTCTCACGTGATGTGTAAACAACGAATAAAGCTTTCTCGATACCGCCGTCACTCCTCCTAACTGCGAGGTCGTAATCAATATTGTTTTTGTCGAGAATCTCCTTCACCCTCTTCACGTGTCTGGTAACTATAGCACGTAGATTCCTGACATACTTCTCTGTTCTAGAACCCCCCGCTATTCCGGAACGCCCAGGATACACGTATATCTTGACCTTATCTTCGAAAACCTTTAATCTACTGCCGTAGCCTTCCCTCGCTAGGTAAGCTACGACTAGAGCGGTTTTGAAGGGGTCCAGCTTGCTTTTATCACTAGTAAGTCCTGCTTCCTCAGCTAAGTACTGAACCTTAACCAGCTTACCTGACTCAACATTGACTTGAATCAGCGTAAGACTTGGGGGGAGCATCTTAATAACCTTAAGCAAGTCTCTCTTACTACCACCTAGCTCGAGCACGTTATCCGTAGCCAAGATATCAGGTCTTATATCCCAGAGCTCCCTGATCAATCCTCCGAAACTAACCTCCTTAACTGCTTTAAGAACACCGCCCTCCAAAAACACCATCGCGTACCTAAACTGCGATAAGTCGCTACCAGATCTAACTATATCAATACCTACTATCTTTTCAGATTTCATCTCTCAAACCCTTCACGAACTCTAGGCAATCACCAACTTTCTTCTCTAACCCATAATTTTCTTTGAAGAATTTAACCATGTATGAAACATCCCTGAGTAAGAGTTTCTCGGCTCCTGGCTCATCTCTATACACGTATTGAGGCCAGTCAATAATGTATGGTTTCTCACCCTCACTAACACTAACCAGAATATTGTACTCACTTAAATCTCCGTGAACAATTCCTAAATCTACGTAAGCACTTCTTAAAGCAGACATTATAGACCTCAAGATCTTCTCCGGCATTAAAGCTTTCTTGTACCTATACAACTCTACCCCGTCCACGTAATCCATAACTACAGAGTGCTCTACGTGAGCGTAAACATGAGGAACTAACGACGTATAATTGCTCAGCTTACTTAAAACCGTGTACTCCCTGCTTGCGGCATTCCTGGAAAGCGAAAACCACCTACTCTCGTCTAAAGCGTAGGCCCGAACCCTCTTAATTTTCTGGAAACTAACACGCCCGATCTTATAAAACTTGACAGCAACAATTTTCTCCGTAGGTGTTTTAGCGACGTAGATCTCGCTTTCTTTCCCGACACCAACCCTGGTTCCTAAGTAAGCCAGCACTCCAGAATCACTTAGTTTTTTAAGAGCTACTAAATCTAAGCCTAGGTAAGTGAGTCTAAAGCTTTGAGTAGTTTTGTGCTTAACAACTGCTTTCACATCAATCAACTCCTTAAGAGATTTAATAATACGTGAGGGAGTAAGCTTAGTAATTCTCTCGATCTCTTCCAGAGGTACGTACTCGTACTTGAGACCAAGACTATTAAGCGTTAAGAGAACTCTGAAACTATCATCACTTAATCCTTTATAAATCAAGGCTAGTTCTCTCAGTCTCTTAACCACCCCCTCAAAGAACTGGGAGGGATCTTTAACGAGCAGTTGCTAATACTCAGCAACGAACCTAACATCACTACTCAGACCCGGGTTCACTCATCATTCTCCTCAATCTAAGACTGTCAAGAAAGTTAATTAAAGCTAATTAAAAATCTTAGAATAACATGACCTTACCGCTCAGCACCTCATACGTGATCTTAGTTATGTTCTCTAGCTCCTCATTAACTATCTCAACAACATCAGACTTAACAGTGTTGAATGCTTCCTTCTCAGTAGGTATTAGCCTTACTAAAGCCATCTGAGGATCATCTATCGGGTGACCTATCCTGGAAAGAAGCTTCACATAAACTTCCTTAACTTTAGGAACCTCATTAATTATTCTAGTAGATATCTTGTTAGCGAGAACGTTATATATTTTGCCGACATGCGTCACAGCGTTTTTGCCGGCAGTAGCTTCCAGACTCATCGGTCTCATAGGAGTTATTAGTCCGTTGACCCTATTACCACGACCGGTCATCCCGTCATCACCGTGTTCTGCGGAAGTCCCGGTGACAGTAATGTAGACAGAATTCTTTTCAGGGATATCAGCACTATTAATGAATATTTTGATATCGTACTTCCGCGCGTCATCTCTCTTAGATAACTCCTTAACCACGTAGTCCCTAACCTTATTTTCTACTTCATCCTTCACAGACAAGTAGTGACTCATGTCAGTTATTAGGTGGGATATCATTGCCGCAGCAACGGTGAGTCTTATTTCATTACCTACTCTAAGACCCATCACCTTAATATCCTCCCCAACTTCAGGGTACTTCTCCTTAAACTCATGAGCGTTCAAATACCTCTCAACACCTAAAACGATGCTCTCTAAGAGTGTTAGAGGCGCGTAACTAACCCCTATGCTGGTGTCGTTAGCTAGCGGTCTACGCTTCTCCTTCAATCCAGTCTCGTATGTTTGAACTAAGTCTACACTACCTGTTCTTATCATGTAATCAACTATCACGTGCCTTTCAGGATCTAGAAACCTGAAATTCTGGGAAATCCACTTCTTGACAGCATCAACCACTATAGTACCTACTGGAATCCTGTCTAAGCTCCCGTTACTTAAGCTCACGAACTCCGTAGCTCTGCCAGCAACCAATATGTATATTGGGTGAAGAACCTCGCCACCACCGAAACGAGGTTTTGACTGCCCGCCAACAACTAAAACCTTGTCTACGTTATGATGTAGGATCATGTTATAATTCTCTAGATAGTACTTAGAGAGAGCAACACTAGATACTTCGGAAGCTGCGTCAGCTATGTAGTCAGGGTGACCGAGCCCCTTCCTCTCAACAAGCTCAACTCTCCACTCACTAACTGGTGAGTAATCAGCTAACTCAACCTCAATATTCCTAGCCATCATCACACACCACTTAAGATATAAAACTCGGTAAAATTTTAAATATAACTTAGGTTGTTGAGTCTTCAGAAACACGAGTTATTTCTTTTGTGCGTAAGAATTTATCTAAACAACAAGCAGGTAAGACTAACTTAACAGTCTCTTCGCCATAACCTGTTATGATTCTCCAGTAACCGCTTAACTCGAGTTCTAACTCAGGATCACCAACATCTATTAAGAGATACTTTATTCCGGTAAGCTTAGAAGGAGTTGCTAACACGAATATGTCGTTCTTCCTAACATTTCTTAAGACCCTAGCACTAAACTGCTGGTTACCTCTACCGAAAACGTATCCCTGCCTACCTATAACAGACACTACTAAGTAGGCGTGACCATACTCCCTCATCAAATCAAGTATTTCCGACTCACTCAAATCCCTACCTACTAGTCTCCCATCATAGATCGCGTCAACACCTAACAACGTCTTCTTAAGCCCTAAGAGATCTGCGATCGCTTTAGTTGTTGTTCCGGGACCTAAGAAGTATAGGGTTTTTGGAAGCATGTAGTCCTCAATGAAGTACTTAGCAATACCCCACTTCTCCTCCTCCGAACCACTAACTAAGTCTTTAGAAGGCACAACAAACCCCTCTAAAACCGGGGTGACCGCGTACCCGTACAGGCGAATATTCAGTAAATCCTCTTTAAGCTTAGTCTCATCAACGTCAGCAACCTCAACCTGATCCACAACAACACCACCCTTCTCGAACTCTACTACAACCTCAGCAGCTGTTTCAGGGGACGTGGCGAAAACACCTGAATACATCTTAACTCCGGAAGGAACCCCCAGGATCGGGATCTTAGCTCCCGCAATACTCAACACGTCTCGCGCCGTGCCGTCACCGCCAACGAAAACTACTAAGTCAACACTATTCTCTAGGAATGCCTCAACAACTCTTAAAGTGTCTTCACGTGACGTGACACGCTTGCCAGGGTCAGGTAAGTCTAGGCACTCAAACCTCAATTTACTTAAGCTTAAGTAGTCGCAACCCATGACAGAATTAGCTGCTATTACTACTCCCTGAAAACCTTTCTCTGAGAGTGCTTGAAGAAACCTAAGAGCTTTTGAGGGAGCTACGGGTTTAGCTCCTCTCCTCAGAGCTTCTTCATAAAGCTCGCCATCAGTTCCTTTAAGCCCTACAGATCCCCCCATACCAGCGATAGGGTTCACAACAAAACCTAACTTCACCACAGCAACCCCTATTCATCGCGTAGGTACTACACTCCCTGACTTTTAAGTTTTTCCAGATAATCGTACGTCGGTGCTAGAGTCTTCGGGTGGTTAGCTACCAAAACATCTAAGCGTTTAACTGAAGTATTGGTGGGTGTTGACTTAACAGCTTGCGGATTCTTGTAAGCAAGATCTACTATCTCCTCATAAGCCTTAGCTAACCTATCAATATTTTCCTTCGTCTCGGTCTCGGTAACCTCAATCATGTGTGCTTCCTTAACTATCAACGGGAAGTATATCGTTGGCGCGTGAAGACCTCTGTCAAGCAAAGCCTTAGCTACGTCCTCAGCACTGACTCCTGTCTCCTTAAGAAGATTCTCGAAACTCACAACGAATTCGTGCTTACGCCACCTGCCCTCACCGTAAGGTAGTGAAATCCCCTTCAGCCTCATTAACTTACTCATCAAGTAATTAGTGTTGAGAACACTAATCTCCGCGACCTCCCTTAAGGCTGGTCCTAGAGAAGCTATGTAGACAAAAGACTTCACTATAGGAACTATGTTGCCGTAGAACCACGACACCCTACCTATAGTTCTGCTTAGGTCATACCTCAACTTGTATGAACGACCATCAAAACCTACTATAGGTACTGGCAAATACTCCACCAATTCTCTCTTGACGCACACGGCTCCAGCGCCCGGACCCCCACCACCGTGCGGTGCCGCGAAAGTCTTGTGCAGATTCAGGTGAACTATGTCGAAACCCATATCACCAGGTCTCACTATACCTAGTATGCCGTTGAGGTTCGCACCATCATAATACATTAACGCGTCCCTCTCATGTATGAGGTCAGATATCTCTATAATGCTCGACTCAAATATCCCTAACGTGTTGGGGTTCGTTAACATTAGTCCTGCAGTGTTGTCACTCAACACAGACTTCAGTGCCTCAATGTCTGTCTCCCCGTTCGGTGCTGTAGGAATCTTAACTACCTTGAATCCAGCCATGGCTGAGCTGGCAGGGTTCGAGCCGTGAGCTGCTTCAGGAACTATCATCTCGTTTTTGTTGTCATGACCTCTATCGTGGTGGTATTTTCTTATTATGAGCGCGCCGACGAACTCGCCAGCAGCTCCTGCAGGAGGTTGCAGTGAACACTCATCCATACCTGTGATTTCCGAGAGCCACTTCTGCACCAAGTACATGATCTCCAGTATTCCTTGAACTTCCTCCTCGTCTTGGTATGGGTGGAGATCCGTTACTCTAGGATCTGAAGCTAGCTCCTCACAAATCTTCGGGTTATACTTCATCGTGCAGGACCCTAAAGGCACGGGACCTACGTCAACACCGTAAGACATCTGAGACAACCTATTGTAGTGTCTAACAACCTCTACCTCACTTAGGTTAGGTATCTTAAGCTCACTACTCCTGATCAGAGACTTAGGTACTCTTTTTAAAGCCTCGGAAGCCTCATTAACGAAATCATCATCTATTAAGAATGTCTGCCTACTAAAACTACTTAACTCGAAGACTACAGGTTCTTCCCACTTAGCTTGCCTGAACGTCATTACTGAACACCTCTCAATACATCCTCGAGAACAGTCACCAGGACATCTATGTCTCTTCTCGCATGCAACTCAGTAACACAGACTAAGCTACAATCACTCAACTCCTTATAGAATTTGCTGAGCGCCGGACCTATGCTGATCCCCCTACTAGACAGTAGCTTTACGACTTGGTCAGCACTCCTACCCTGAAACTTAATACTCACCTCACGGAAGTAGTGGGAATCACGGAATAACGGTTCTGCTAAACCAGTATCTAGTAAACGTTTTATTAGGTAGTGTGTTCTCCCTAAGATAGCTTCACCGAGTTTCCTGAGTCCCTGAGACCCTAGCAGGGTTAGGTAGACAGCCGCCCCCACAGCCTCTAGCGAGGAGTTAGTAGTTATGTTGGAGGTTGCTTTCTCTCTCTTAATATGCTGTTCTCTGGTTTGGAGTATCATCGTAAAACCTAACTCATCACCGCTTAAGGTACGCGTAGCACCAATTAATCTCCCGGGAAGTTGCCTCAGTAACTCCTTATCATCGTTTATTCCTAGAATACCTGCTGATGGCCCCCCGTAATTGAGACTTATACCAAGACCCTGCACATCACCCACAACTATATCAGCGCCTAAGTTCCCCGGACCCTCGAAAACACCGAGTGATAAAGGATTTGAGTAGACTATACTTAAAGCATCAAACTTATGTGTTTCCTCGATAATCTCCTTGAGAGCAGACTCAACAACACCGAAGAAATTAGGTGTCTGTATGAAGACCGCCGCAGTACTTCCGTCTAATTTACTCCTTAAATCACTTAAGTCTGTCTCACCGGACTTAAGATCCATCCTAACCTTAACGATGTCTAAGCCAGCTCCGAAAGCCCAAGACTTAATCACCTCAACTATCTCCGGGTGAGCGCAATCACTAACTAAGATTTTCTTTTTCTTCTTTACTCGAGCAGCCATCAAGACTGCCTCAGCCGAGGCTGTGCTGCCGTTATACATCGACGCGTTAACTATCTTAACCCCGTAGAGGTTAGCCATGAGGCTCTGGTACTCAAATATAGCCTGCAGTAACCCCTGAGCTATCTCTGCTTGGTAAGGAGTATATGACGTGTAGAACTCAGGTCTGGAGAGTACTGCCTTCACTACTGAAGGCACGTAATGCTGGCACACACCACCACCAACAAATGACGGGATACTGCTTAAGCGATTCTTAGAAACTAACTCGTTGAATAATCTCCTCACCTCATACTCAGTTAACGGTTTGCCGAAACCAACACTCAATCCTTTATTAAGGATTATCTTGGTTGGGACATCGTTAAACAATTCCTGTATTTCGTTTATGCCTAGCTCCCTCATTAACTCTTTCTTGATGTCTGGTGAGGAATTAGGTATCCAGTTATGTGGCATATTAGTCTCCTTATAGTTCTCGTCAACTTAATTAAAATACTTTCGTGTTGATTTATTATGAGGGGTGCTTAAAATAGTTAGGGAAGTACCCTTACTGAGTGTTCAGAGGGAGTTAGGTGGTAGTGTAGGTGAGTTTGCTGGCTGGATTACTTCTATGGATTACGGAAACCCTATGGAGGAACATATGTGTACTAGGACTTCAGTGTCTGTGTTTGACGTGTCACATATGGGTAGGTACGTAATTAAGGGTGGACGCGTTTTTGAGTTCCTGCAGAAACTGGTCTCTAAAGATCTCAGTGAGGTAGGTACTGGGAAGATGAGTGGTCCTGTATTATTGATGAACGAGAATGCTGGTATCAGAGACGATATTATGCTCTACAAAGTTAGTGAGGACTTATGGTTCGCGGTAGTCAACGCTCCTAACGTGGATAAAGACCTGGAATGGATGAATACTTGGAGGGTCAGGTGGGGCTACACAGACATAGAAATAGAGAACGTTACACTCAAATCAACACTAATAGCTATTCAGGGACCTAAAGCTGCTGAAGTGATGGAGAACCTAGGTTTTAACGAAGCCAGAAACCTGAAAATTCTTGAGTTTGCTTACGGTGCTGAAGTAGCTGGGAAGAAAACAGTGTTGGTGAGTCGTTCAGGGTGGACGGGGGAGGAGGTTCGGTCATTCGGTTTTGAGATCTGGACCGACGTAGATCACGGAGCAGAAATACTTAGGAAGTCCGTAGCTTTAGGTGCTAGGCCCGCAGGACTCATAGCCAGGGATACTCTAAGACTTGAAGCAGGTTATCTCCTGATAGGTCAAGACATGGATGAGAACACAAACCCTGTTGAAGCTAGGTACTGGCTACCTATATCTCTGGAGAAGGAGGACTGCATAGGGTGTTCTAAACTCAGAGAAATATATGAGAAAGGAGTTTCTAGGATTAGAGTAGGTCTCAAACTCAAGAAAGGCTTAAGAGTAATTCCTAGACACAATGCAGGGATCTACGCGGGAAACAACCTAGTAGGCAGGGTAACCAGCGGTGCTTTCTCACCATACCTAAACGCTGGGGTAGCTATGGGTTACGTGAACGTCAGCCACGCGTACATAGGCTCAAAACTAGATCTCGATGTGAGGGGAGGGAAGCAAAAAGCTAAAATTGTTGATTTCCCATTAATTTAAGGTGCTTAAAAATGAGTGATCATGAAATAATAGTAAAAACGAAGCTCGGTGAGTATTCAGTTCCTAAGAACCTACTCTACACAGCTAAGGATGAGTGGGTAAGGATTGAGGGAGACACAGCAACTTTAGGAATCACGGACTACGCTCAGAAGAAACTAAAGTATATCGTCAACGTGGAACTACCGGAGGTAGGTAAGAAAGTTAAGGTTGATGAATCCGTAGCGACTCTTGAGTCTGTTAAGGCGGTGGCAGAAGTCTACACGCCCGTGGAGGGAGAGATCATCGAGATTAACGAAGAACTTACTGAGAAGCCTGACTTAATAAACACAGACCCCTACGGGCGTGGATGGATAGTTAAGTTAAGGACTTCTAAAATTGATGAAGGCAAACTATTAAGTCCTGAAAATTACGCAGACAAAATCTCTAAGGAAGAGTAGGTCATTGTTTTCAGTTTTTAAGATCTCAAATCAACAATACTTGAAGTCGAGAACATGTATCTTAAGATGCCTCCAAAAATAAAAATCCTTGAAGCTGCTGGAGCCGTAGCTGACGGCAGAATCGAGAGATTAAGCGATAACTTATTCAGGGTAGTATCTTCCGAGGGAGATAGGATCTACAGCGTATACGTGGATTTAGAGAAAGGGGAGGCCTGCAGTACTGATAACGGCACGACATACAGAGGTTACGTAGGTTACCCCATAATATCCTCACTATTTATTCTTGGTACGCTACCCTACGATGCAGTGATAGGTAAGTCACTCGCTAATATAGATTGGAGGCGTCTTAACGAGACTCTCAAAAGTTATTCTCTAGTTGAGGAGAAAGTTAAGGAGATTGCTAGGAGTAGGGGAGTGCCTCCAGAGTTGATAGACAGGTATTCAAGCAACGTTTACGAACGATTAAGAAAAATAAAACTAATCAAAGTGAATAAATGTCTTAATCCGTGAAGCACGAGCTACGTGAATAGAAAGTTTATTTTCCTAGGTATAGAATTTATTTTGGGAGAGTTAGGGGATGAGAGCTAAAGTAGCTATAATTGATGGGTACCCAATACTCATGAATCTCTACGAACCCTACAAATACAAACTCAACGAATACAATACGCTAATAAAGGATAGCGGGTACTACTTAAAGCCTCTTCACTTCGTGTACCTTAAGTCTCCTAGAATGTTTCTCAGTATTAGGTACGTCTATTTTGGTAGGTACTGGTATAGAGTATACAAGATCTCTGGATCGCGCAGCAGATCTAAGATAAGGTGGATATACGTCGGCAAGGAGAAACCTGACCCAACACTGCCTGACCCTCCCCTAAATCCTTTCGAGGGTTTGTACGTTCTTGCCGTAGGTAGTGATGTGTTGCTGAGCGAGAAAAGCTATAAAGCTTTAGTCAAGATCTCTGAGAGTTTCCGCGGTGTTAACGTGTTTGAGGGTAAGGTAGTAGACCTTACTAAGCAGAAGGAGGAATCAGAACCTCAAGACTTCTGGCCTCTCATTATTTAGCTCGCTACGCACCCGCTCCAGATATTGCTCTCTCCTAGAATCATCTAGTAGAATATCAACTAATTCTTTAGGTATCTTAGTGAAGACTTGTTCCGGCTTATTTATCTTGTGAGGCAGCTTAACCAACTCTATAGGGTGAGTCCTGACAACCACTCTCTCCCTACTTATGTTTAGTGTTTTAAGTAGTTTCTCAGATGATTGAGGCGCTATAGGATAGAGCATAATGCTTAGAGTTAAGACTGCAGTAAAACCAACGTTTAAGGTGCTCTTAACCTCATTAACGTTCTCCTTGATCTTAGCCCAAGGAGCCTTAACGTTAACGTACTGATTCCCTCTCTCACTCAACTTAACTATTAATTCGCTGGCTTCTCTGAGCTTAGCTCTATACATTAAGGATTTGTAGGAAGCCCACACCTCATCAACGTACTTCCTGAACTCTATGTCTGTGTTATCAGTCAGCACCACATCATCAACAACCCCACCAAAAAACCTGTGAATTAAAGTCAGTACTCTGTGAATGAAGTTTCCTATATGATCGTTCAGCTCGTTATTAACGAATCTCACAAACTCAGACCACTTAAAGTTGGTGTCTTTGTCTTCAGGTCTCATCCTCACGAGTGAGTACCTCCAGTAATCCACGTTATCAACGATCTTGAGTGCTTCATCAATCCAGACACCAACCCTCCTACTCTTACTGAATTTCCTCCCCTCATACATCAGGTATTCTGTAGCCGAGATTAGTGTTGGGAGGACGTAGGGTTCTTGCGTAGCCATGAGTAGTGCGGGGAGTATGACAGCGTGGAACGGTATGTTGTCTTTACCTATGAAGTAAGCAGTCTTAGCTTCGCTGTCGAGCCAGTACTTAACCCACTCACTCTCATTACTGAGCTTGGTAAAGTACTCTTTAGTAGCTGAGAGGTAACCCAGCAACGCGTCAAACCAGACATATATTGTTTTATCTTCGGAGCCCGGGAAAGGTGACTGTATCCCCCACTTATTATCTCGCGTGAGCGATCTAGGAGCTAAGCCTGTTGTCTCTATCCAAGACTTAGTGAAGTTTTTCACGTTCTCGTCTAGTAGGTCGTGTTTCGTTATCCACTCAAACACGTTTTTCTCGAGCTTATCTAGCCTGAAGAACCAGTGCTTCCTGTTTTTGAAGACTGGGGTAGACCCGCACAAAACACACTTAGGGTTGATTAATTGCTCGGGCTCCAGGAGCTTGCCGCAATTATCGCATTGATCTCCTCTAGCACCCTCAAAACCGCAGTAAGGGCACACACCCTCAACGAATCTGTCAGGCAGGTATATCTCGTCTTTAGAGCAGTAAGGAATTACTTGAAGTCTCTCATCAATAAAGCCGTTCCTGAAGACCTTCAGCATGAACTCCTTAACGAACTCCTTATGAGTCTCGCTCTCGGTTCTGGTGTAGTTATCGAATGATATGCTCCATAACTTCCAGAGCTTAACTATGTAATCATGCGATAAATCAGTTAGTTCTTTAGGTGACACATTCTTCTTGCGAGCCTCAACTTCTATGACTGTACCGTGCTCGTCACTACCGCTCACGAAAACCACGTCATCACCCATCATTCGCAGAAACCTAGCGTAAACGTCAGCTGATAAGATGCTACCGATCATGTTTCCTAAGTGCGGTACTGAGTTTATGTACGGCCATGCTGAAGTAACTACCCACCTCCCCGTACTCACCCACCCCCTCACTAATTTATGTTAATCTTCTTCTTAATATCTAAGATTAGGATACGGGATTATTATATTTCTGAGACGTCTTAGTAGTTTGGTGGGGTTTGGGCTTGAGTAAGCACTATACGTATCCTTTCCTGAAGAAGCTGGACGAGTATTTTAGAGAGAGATTCGGGGGTGAGGTAGACTTAGCAGCACTATTCACTAACAGAACCTTGAGGAGTGAGGCTGTTGAGAGAGTAAAGAGAGCTCTTTCTATGAAGAGGGGTGAGAGCTTAGGCGTTAGTGCCGCGGAGCTGAATGAGGATGAGTATCTAGCTTTCTATATGGGGTTGATCGTATCAGGCTTCACGGACGTGTGGGCACTCAGGAAATACATAGATAGTGAAGTAAAAGACTTCATAGAATTGATGAAGCTGGAGAGCAGTAAGTTTCTGTGGAATGTCTCACGTATGCTGGGTTTATCGAGTGAGTTGCTCGCAAAAGATGATGAGTGTGGTTATAAGGCTGTGTTGGTTTCAGGACCAAAACAAGAAATATCATGTTTTCAGTTTAGACTAACAATACCTAAGTACCTGACATACGCTGAGAAGCTCCTGGGGGAGGCCGGCTGGTCATTACTAGAGACTTACGTGAGGGAGGGTTACGTGTACTTACCTAAGAGTAAATACGTGCGTCTACTGGAGGACCCACTTAAGGAATACCTAACTAAGTTGTTTGATGAGTTGAGTGTTAAGCTGGCTGACGTTAGTGTTTTAGAAGATTTAAGAAGTGATATAGCTGAGGTTATTCGCAGAGAGTATAAGCGCTTACGTGTTGAGAAACCTGGTCAAGCACTCCCGAGCGAGATTAAAGAAGAATTTTTTCCGCCGTGCATTAAAGAACTCGTTAAGTCTTTGAGAGCTAGCGAGCACTTAACACATATTCAGAGGTTTGCTTTAGCTACGTTCCTACTTAACGTAGGAGCTTCAGTAGATTACGTTCTCGACTTAATGAGGAACGCGCCAGACTTCAACGAGAAGATAGCTAGGTATCAGATAGAACACTTAGCCGGGATAAAAGGTGGTGGGAAGAAATACAAGACCTACAGCTGCGCTAAGATGAGGGAGTTAGGTATGTGCGTAGCTAAGTGTGAGGTCAAAACACCAGTTCAATACTACGCGAGATCATTAAGAAACCTCAAGAAATCAAGCGAAAAACTATCTTCTCGTAACCAGGAATCCTAAACCCTTTCTTAACAGAAAATCTTAAAACGTTTCTTGGTTTGACCTCGTACTCAACCCCAACATCCGCCTCAACTACTTCAGAATTCGGTGGGAAAACCCAAACAACGCTGTAGTCGTATGTAGTGACTTCAGACTCGTATATGTTCTCGTACGTGTTGTATCCTGCAGTTAAGTCTCCTCTAAAATGAATCAGGAACTCTATGAAGGGTCTCTTAAGAGAGCCTCTGAAGCCAGCATTAACTAATACTACTTTAGGCTTAGTTACTACTCCATTAATCTTAACTACCTCCTCCTCCAGGAACGACTGCATGTTATTCTTCATAGTCTCTAGCTCTTTCTCAAACCTAGTTTTTAGTGCTTGCGCGAATTCTTCCTCAACGTCTACGTACTCGTAAATCATTATTTGGTGGAAGTCTCCTGATGGTGAGACGATGAAGTATCCGTAAGCGTATATGGGCTTCACGTTACGAGTACCTTCCTATCTTCTTTAATCACTCTTAACACTACTGCCGTAGAGGTTTTCTGAACTCCATCTAGTGTTCCTATAATATCTAGTAAGTCAGAGAGTTCTTTGTGGTCCTTAACATATACTTCAGCTACGAGTGTCCACTCACCAGTTACGTCATATATTGCCTTGATGTTGGGTATGTTAGATAGCTTACTAGTTATGTCTGAGTATTTCTTAACGTCTATTGCGAGGAACACGAGAGCTCTTAAGTTTAGGCCTACTAGTTCTGGAGCTACCTCAGCTATTATTCTTTTTATTAGTCTTTTCTCTTTCAGTTTCCTTAACCTCATATACACTGTTGACGGGCTCACACCAAGTATTTTACCGATCTCTGAGTAGGTGAGGTCAGCGTTTTCCTGCAAAATATTTAGTAGTTTCTTATCTAGCTCGTCAATTTCTTGAACCATGCTGTTCACCAATATAAGATTATATTCGTGAATATAAAAATTTTGTTATTACGCTTTCGGCGCGCTTAAATATTCTATTACCTCACCACTAGGTAAGTTGAAGGTGAGACGTATTGGTTGATCAGAACTAAACTCGATTTTAACAGCGTCAGTTATTTCGCATAGTGGCAGGACCTTAATTATGTAGCTCTCGTCGTAAGAGCTTCTAGAACTCTCATCGACTTCCAGCTCTATTAGTGAGCCGCCCATAACAGAGAAACTGACCTCACCCCCTATCTCCGGAGCTGCGAGTTTCAGGACTTGATTATCGCTTGCTTCAAACACTATAGTCCCGCTACCTCTTAAGTCACTTAATGCTGTTTTGAAAGCTGAAGTGTGTACGGACCCCCTGACCTTGAACTCAAGACTTATCTCAGGCACCTCAGATACTGGAACCTCGATAGACTTATACCTATACCTCCCCACAGCCACGGACTCAATAACAAACTCGTAGAAATCCTCACCAGCTCTAAACACAACCCTATCTGACTTCTTAGGTTTTGGCAGGGTTCTCATCAAATTACTTAGATTCACCCCAACCGAAGTCTCCTCAACAACGTCATACGTCAGGAAGCTGGACGAAGGAATACTAACACTAACTAAAGCTACTTGAGCAGGGTCTAGAGCTCTTATCTTGAGACCATCAGAATCGAAAGTAAATAAAGCCTCATCAACAATACTTGAAATCATCTCAAGAATCCTGCTAAAAACCCTACCACTAGGATACTCAACAACAACCCTAAACTCCTCCTCACCCACCAAACAACACCACATATATAATCACGGAAAACACATATAAAATTAGTAAACAACAAATGATGAAGAACATCCGGGACAGAACAAATGAAGAACCGTGTGAGGACTGACATAACTTAAAAACCAACAAACCCAATACTATCGGTGGCTCCGGTAGCTCAGTCCGGAAGAGCGCGGGGCTGTGGACCCCGAGGTCCCGGGTTCAAATCCCGGCCGGAGCCCCACAACAAACCCCAAACACAATATTTTACTCCACACAACAACAAATTAATAGGGCCCGTGGCCTAGCCAGGACAAGGCGCCGGCCTGCGGAGCCGGAGACCCCGGGTTCAAATCCCGGCGGGCCCGCCACAAACAAAAACCACAAAACACCATTAGGAGTAACCACGCGTGAAGTACCCTTCCCGACAAAACTCCTAATGTAAAACTTAAATAACCACGCGTAGGAAGTAATAATTAGAGGAAAAAACACGCACAAAAATCACGCACAAAACAGTATCAAACAAGAATGAATTGAAAGATAACTATCCTATCTGGGTAGACATGAAAGCTGAAGTATCAAACAAGAATGAATTGAAAGGAGTGTGAGGGTACCACGATATATGATAAGAGTGGTGTATCAAACAAGAATGAATTGAAAGGTTTTACCTTAGAGCCATAAGGTAAGAAAGTATACTCAGGTATCAAACAAGAATGAATTGAAAGGCAATA
>CALIBI010000039.1 GCA_938045815.1 uncultured Sulfolobales archaeon
AAACATAAGTAGTCTTCCAGTAAAAGACGAGGAAACGATTACCGCGTTACTAACTAAGTGGGATATTGCTGAAGCATTAATTAAGTCACCAGCACCGATTTCTCAGATCATGACGCGTGACGTAATAACTATAAGAGACACTGACTCCATACTAACTGCCAGAAAACTAATGATTGAGGAAGGATTCTCGTCTCTACCCGTCCTAAGTAGTGAGGGTAAGTTAGTAGGTATCGTGACGTTGGACGAGATAGTTGATACTTTAGTTGATTTGATGGAGTTCGTGAGTGACTCAGGCTCCAAGAGCTCACTAAAAAACATAACTGTGAGAGACTGCATGAGGCCCGTACTACCTGTCCTCACCACAGGAGACGCTATCGGTACTGCAGCAGCTTTAATGCTTGAGAAGAGAGTGAGAGCGGTTCTGCTAGTAGATCCTGAAAAAACTCTGCGTGGAATAGTTACCTTAACTGATCTGACGCGTCACGTCGCCAGCACGTATACGTGAGTAGCTACGCGTATCATTACGTCAAGACGTAACCTGCTCTTAGTGAAACCTACGAGGACCTAGAACTGGAAAACAGAACTCAGGATCGCGTCTCTATCCTTAATAATCTCTATCCCAGCACTAGTACCGATTACGTCGGCTCCAAACATTATTAAGTTAAGTGCCTCAACAGCGTTTCTCACCCCTCCCGACGCTTTAATCTTGAGTTCGTCACCGACGATCTTCTTTATCATCAGCACATCCCTTACGCTAACCCCTCTAGGACCGAAGCCTGTGTTAGTCTTTATGAAATCTGGTTTGTGAGTTAAGAGCGCCTTACACACCCTAACTAACTCCTCATCTGATAAAACACTTGTTTCTACTATTATCTTGATACCTAACCCAATCTCTCTAGCACTACTAACTAGTTTTTCTACCTCGCTACTGACTTCCGAGTAGTTGCCTGACTTAACGTGAATCAAGTTAATTACTACGTCTACTTCTCTCCCACCGTTTCTCCCAACATACTCTATTTCTTTAATTTTGGTTTCTACTGGGTGATAGCCGTGAGGAAAGCCCGCAACCCCGGCAACAGGGGTTTTCACTATTGGTGCTATTTCTTTAACCATGATTGAAGGCACCACTATTGATCTGAAAGAAAACTTGTCTGATTTCTCAGCGAAGTCTATGTAGTCTTTAAGTCCTTTATCGAACTTAAGCATTGTCTGGTCTATCCTAGTATTCATTGTTTTGAGGATTTCCAGGATTCTTTCCCTCGAGAAATCAAGCAAGCCAGTCACCAACCTCGATCTTGCTCGGTATGTATGTGTCTGCTAGGAATCTTAATCCTTTGCTGGTCAATGCCTCGATCTCGAGTTTTGAGAGTTTCTCCAGAAATATATCGATCTCCACCTTCCAGCGCGGGGTTTGGAACCACTTGTAATTCATTAGTTCCTTAGCTCTCTTGATATCCATTTCCTTAGCCTTGATTATGTAGTTCTTTCTTTCACTTTCTGAGAGGTACGGCTTCTTACCTAGCTTGGGCGATCCGTAAACATCAGACATCATAACACCTAAGAACCTAGCTTTAGGAGTAGCTAAGCGCTCGCTCTCGTACGACAGAGTTATTGACCCAACCCTGAAGACACTGTATATATAGAACCCGTAGGGATCGCTATTATGGTATACTATCCCAAACCCGCCTACGAACGAATTATCTCCGGGCACAGCGAAATCGTAGACGTAGCCCTCATACATCTCCTCCTCAACGGACTCCACCCTAGCCAAGATCGCATCACTCGCTTGGAGAACGTAATGGTTCTCTCCGTAGGAGAGTGTTAGTCCACCATCCAGCAACTCAGCTAATTCTTTATTGAGTGTCTTATTCGTAGGTAGGTCATGAGTTTGTTCAGCGAGTGATTCGCGACCAAGCAGTAACCAGCGTGAGTCTTCATTAATCCTTATGAGGTAGCCGGTCTTGCTTTGCGTTAATACTGGCTCAACACCAAGGAATTGAAGTAGTAGGAAGATCTGACGCGCTAACACGGGGTCCTCAGTTGAGTAAACCATGTCTCCACACTCATCTAGGTGCCCACCCCCATCCATGAGGCCCTTCAGGTAAGCTAGGATCGTGTTTCTTGATGAGTTAATTATTATGTTTGGAACACGCTTACTTCCAGCAACCCCTAGCTCTTCAAAAACAGCACGCAGTATCCTCGAATTAACAACCACACTTACTTGATTATTCTTCACGTTAACGCTGACTCTCACTCGAATACCGAATTTCTTCCTCAAAACCTCACCAACCTTCTCAGCTATTTCTCGTTTCCCACTACCGAAACGTAGAATCACGTACTTACTACCTTGCTCGTTATCTCCAGCTGTGCAGACACCCATAACCCAAGCTAAATCCTCATCCAACTCTACCTTATTTGGAATAAGTCTTGAGTTAGGGAGCTTAATAAATTCTGCTTTACGTAGTTCTTCGTTAGAAGCTTCCCTCACTCTAACCTCACGACCACCTACGAGTAGTTTGATAGTGCTAGGTAGTTTCCCGGAGTTTTTCTTTAGTAGTTCCGCCATAAATAGTGCTGGTTTATTACCTTCGGTGGGGAGGGGTAGGTGTTTAGCAACAACTATGTAATCACCTGGTCTTATGTCCTTAGCGGGAATAACTTCCACTCTCCCGCTCCTGAAAACGAAGAGAGAATGAGCTCTCGTGACCCTAACTACCCCGCGGTTGCTCGTCTCTATCTTTAGTATTAGTTCTTTTATCTTATGTCTGTATACGTAGCCTACGGGGGACCAAGTAATCCTCCCTGACACAGGATCCCATGAAAGCACTTCTAGAGGAGCCTCAGCTCTCTCTCTTTCTAAGTCAGTGAAGTAGTTCCTTGTTAGCTTCTCAACAGAGTCTATCTTGACTTCACCGCTCAGTAACTCTCTCACCACAACTACCTCATCAGCCGGAATACTATCGGTTAGTATGTATACTGGGAGTTTCAGCTCTTCGTTCAGTCTCTTCACGAATCTTCTGGTTGCTCTGTCAGGCTGTCCTGCGCTAGTAACGAGTAATGCTTTGTTGGTTTTCCAGTACCCTACCCTATGTAGTTGCTGGAAGACAGCATCTTTCTCTATGACTAGCACGTACTCAACATCGTGATCAAGGAATTCTATTAGGTCTGGTGTTGGTTCTATGGAGTACGCTCCATGACCCATCCTACTTAAGTCTATCACGTCATCGCCTGACCGGATCCTCATATTACCTACTACCTTACCTTTCTCCTTACTCAGGATTAGCATATCCTCCCTAAGCATATCGATGAATACTTCCAGATCACGTATTACTGAGTCGGATTCTTTCTGCTCGTCCCACGTGTTCTCTTCTCTTATTTTCCGCGTGACTAAATCACGATACTTTATGGTGTGCTTACCTCTGTAGTAGAGGTCTCTTATAGTAGGGTACTCGTTATTCTTTAGAGACTCGTAAATTATGCTAGCCATCAAGAGAGTCTGCATGAATTTCTTTGATTCATTAACGTTGAGGAAACTCCTCTTAAGAACGCTATCCCCTAGTTTCAGGAGTCCATTGAGTTCATCATATATTGTGTTGGTTAGTGTTCTCTTCCTTATGACTAGAGTTGGGGTTCTGCCGTTCATTAAGTCCTCTACGAGCTCACTAAACTTACTCCTAAGAATTTCTAGTGCTTTACTCCTAGCACTCAAGTCTTTAGATGTTAGGTTGATTCCGTGGCTCAAGACTAACTCACCTCAACTACTATATCTTTCAGTGCCTTGATTTTGAGCATAGTGAGTTTCTTATTCAGTAGCTGCAGTAATTCTTTCTCCAGGTTTTCTTGACTGAACTTACTGTCTGAGAGTATGTGGAGTGAGCGAGCTATATCTGGTATGTACTTAGCTATAGTTACTGCTTTCTCAGCTTCCTCATATTCTTTAGCTTTCCGCGCTAGGTAAGACTTGAGCTTCCTGGCTACCTCCCTAACAGCTAACTCTATTTCCTTCTCTACTTCAGGCACGTCAGCTACGGCTTCCTTACCAACACCTTTGTAAGGAACTTTAGTACTGCATATGTGGATTAGTACTGCTAGCTGAGCTGGTAGCGTAACACCATATCTGTTCCACTCTATAGTGTCTACTACCTTACGCATAACGTCAGCTGATTCGTCGTAGAGTAGTGGTATCTTGTTAGCATATCTGAGTAGTAGGGGTTTATCGACTGACGGTATCTTACCGCCATAAGCTATTCCTGCTTCAACCACGAACGCGTGACCCTCGTAAACGTTGGCTTTCCTAGTCACGGCTGCCGCGTACTCAGGTTTCAGGGTTTCTCTTAACCCCAACACTATCAGAGTCTCACCCAAGAAAGATAGGTGCTTACCTGAAGGAGCCTTGATCTTGAATGTTTTGATACTCCTCATTAATTCTGTTATGTCGTTTAGTGTTAGCTCGGATGGTTTTAGGTTTGGCTTGAGTTTAGCATTCTCTAATATCTTGGTAGCTGTTAACTCACCAATATGCTGGAACTCCCTCACTAGAAACTCTAAGAGAGTTTTGGTGTTTGTGTCTGCGAGCATCCTCTTAAGTAACTCAACATCCACGCCGTAGGGGTGTGGCTTAACCTCACGCGGGGGTACCGGCATTTCTTCGGTTGATCTCCTAAACATAACTATATTTCCTTCAGGGTCTTCGAAGAATATGTTCGCGTATGGAGCGATTATAGCTGTTCTTCTTAAGTAATCATATATTTTCTGTTTAGATCTTTGCCAATCACCTATCAAGTATGTCTTAACCACGGTCCCGTGCCACTCATTACTCTTATCCATTATCGAGAACTCGTGAATGATTGGTGTGTTACTCGCTATATCTATGCTTACCTTGAAGTAGTATATCTTTTTAGATAGTATTTGTGAGGTAATCACTTCAGCAGGTTTACCTGTAGTTATTTGTCCGTAAAGTATAGCCATCTTAGCTCCTAAACCAAACATCCCGCGAGACTGCCTAAGCACGTACTTAGAACTATAAAGTAGCTGACCAAAAGCTCTAGGGACGTGCTGGGGAGGTAACCCAATACCGTTATCCTCAACCTGAACACTATAAAGAATACCTTCATACCCCTCAGAATCCTCCACACTAGCTGTCGAGGTCTTAAGTCCCTCACTATTCTCAGACTTAATAATGACCTTAATATCAGGTAATATGTGGTGAGTATCCGTAGCATCTAACGCATTCTCAACTAACTCCCTAACAGTCTGATAAAGAGCTCTAGCAGGATTACTAAACCCAGCTATCTCCCTATTCCGATAAAAAAACTCAGAGGGTGAAAGCGCTCTAAACTTCTCAACACTCTCTACTTCACTCATACTCCCACCCTAAAACTCATGATAAGAATAACTTAAAAGGAATACGTCCATAAACTCAACACAATAATCAAACCAGCCACGCCACTAAATAACTACTTGCATTAGTGAGGAAGACCACTAGACTACATATAGGAATGGAATGTAAACGAGGACATTTACTGTTGTTACTAAGCTTCCTATCTTAATGAAATCTGCGAAAGTTATTGTGGTGTTGTGTCTAGTTTCTAGAGCTTCCAGTACTATTATGTTGGATGCAGCTCCAAGTAGGGTTAGGTTACCAGCTATTGTTGAGGTTGCAGCTAAGGTCAACCAAGCTGAGATGTTGTCGCTAGTGAGGCCTAAACTTCTTAAGTAGTTGAGGTATAGTCCTGTGAACGGGACGTTACTCACTAACTGACTAGCGATAATAGATGTTGAAGTTATGCTAAGGATAGTTAAGAACTTATCGTTAGTATCCAGTAAAAAGAACTGGAACACAGGTTCTACGATACCGCTCTTCCGCACCCCGGCCGTAGTTATGAACATCGTTATGAAGAAGACTATAGTACCCCAATCTATACTTGAAAGAAGCTTCCTAGGGTTAGATACTAGAGGGTAGATACTGGCTGAGATTATGAAGGGGATGAAGCCTCTCTCACTTATGTGTGGGTAGCCGTAAAGCTCCAGCACGTCGTTCACGATCAACACCGTAATAGTTAGTACTAGACCTACCGCCCCTAACACAGCGTCTCTCCTATTCTTTATCTTCTCGTGCGGGGTAAGACCTACACTCAACTCAGCATCAGTGATCCCGTAGTATTTCTTCACGATCAGCGCGGTTAAGAATAAGTTTATCATGGTTGGGATGAACAGCTTAGTTATGAAGTGTATGAATGGAGCAGGCATCCCCGAACCAATCGCTATTAAGACGTTCTGAGGGTTCCCTACAGGGGTCATTACGGAGCCTATAGTTAGTGAGAACATCAGCAAGATAGTCATAGCTTTAAGATCTATCCCGGCAACCTTACCTACCAGAAGCGCTATCGGCGGTCCTATTAACGCTACTGTATCGTTAACCGCGACGGCAGCAAGCAAGCCGAAGAGGTAGGTAGAAGCGAAAAGCACACTAACCCTACTCCTAAACCTCCCAACAAACCAGTAAGACATAGCTTCCAACAACCCGGAAGCCTCCATCAAACCCGCAATACTGAACATCCCTATAAGGAACAAAATCATGTTCATATCGATGACTTCCCTCAACTCGTCCACGCTGATCAGCCCACTCACAACAACGATGAAAGAAGAAAACGCCATCAGACTCCACACAGGTATTGATGTTTTCCTACTCCTCAAGATAAGAGCCACAACAAGATACAGTACAACGAATAAACCAACAGCCGACCGATAATCTATCAACCTAAACACCCCAACCCAATATTATGGGGTGTCCTTAAAACCACCATCTAATTATGGATCTTCCTCTATCAAAGAATTTAGCTAAGCATCGGCATTCGCTCTTAATCTGTTGGTGAGGGTGCTTCAGAGTCTGATGGGAGTAATGAATTTACTATCACGATGACCGGATGCGGGGGTAAGATATATGAGATTTGTTATTGTTTGTTGTTGGTGTTTTCGAGGAGACTGGCTGTGAGTATTGGTAGTAGTATTGATGCTTCGCCGTAGACTGTGATGTGTTTTGCGTTTGGTTTTATTTTCCCCCAGCTTATTGCTTCTCTGCTTCTGGCGCCGCTGAGGCTGCCGTCCCATTCTACGGCTGTCGTTATGTAGACTGCGTAGTCTAGGCCGTTTTTGAATTGATTCCACCATATTGTGTGGTGCTTGCTTATTCCGCCGCCAAGTATTAGAGCTAGGCTTTTCTTGGACTGGAAAATTAGGTCTGATAATTCCTTCATGTCTTTCAGCGGGTTTAGCTTGAAGTTAGTGAATTGAGAATAAATAAATAATTGTGTTCCGAAAGCACCGTCAACTACTCCGGGAACGTAGATAGGTACTCCGCGTTTCCTAGCTACTCCTATGATTGAGTTCGGGTCATTTATTAAGGCTTCACCAGCTAGTGTGAGGAGTTCTCTAACCCCCCACTCAGCCTTTATTGAGGAAGCCTTATACACTAACTCACGAACAAAAGACTCTATGAGTGGTCCGTAAGAATCTCTAGGTATGAATACGTTCCCTAGCCTGTGGATACCCATCCTCTCCAATTCTGAGTCATCAGCTTCGAAATACCCCTTCAAGTAATTACCACCCAAAGCTCTAGCTATGTCGTGGTCTAGAGCCCCACAAGTAGTTATGATGATGTTGAAGAAACCCTCATCAATTAACTGAGTCAACAATCCTCTAAGACCCGTAGCTACTAAGTTCCCCGTGAAAGACAGGAACCTAAGATCCGCTTCCCTGACACCCTCCTTAAGTATTTCTGATGCTTCATAAAGACTTGAGGCAGTAAATCCGTGTATCTCCTTATAGATCCTAATCAAGTCACTTACTTTAATCTCTCTCCATAACCTCACATCACTTACTCTCTCATAAGAGCTCATGAGCAACCTCCCCCAACCTATCCATACTCACACTCTTCTGTGTTTTCTCCCTTAAGTTCTTGATAGTTAGAACCCCTTCACTCAACTCTTTCTCACCCAAAAACACTGCGTAGTCATAGCCTTTCTCAGCCACATCACCTAGCACCTCACCTACTTTCTTCTTAGTAACTATCCTCACATCCACTACGCAACCTGCGTTCCTGAGGGTCGTGGCTACTCGATCTACTTCTGCCGTGTAGTTAGTTAGAGCTAACAACACCACCTTAACGTTCTTCTCAGGTGGTCGCCACCCCCTACTACTGAGTACTAAGAGCGTCCTATCAAGTCCTAAAGCAAAACCTGTTGCTGGTAGGTCTTCACCACCGTATATGGAGACCAACTTATCGTAGCGTCCGCCACCACCTATGCTGAAAGTAGCGTCAGGAACAACTACCTCAAATATGAAGCCCGTATAGTAAGCTAACCCTCTAGCGAAACCTAAGTCTACGTAGGAGTCACCAACATCCAGCTCTCTAGATAACTCAAGAATCTTTATCGTTTTCTCGAGTTCTTCTAGCGACCTACTATCTAGTCTCAACCTACTTACTTGCTCCCTAATCTCCTCTGGTTCTGAGGAAGAAATACTCATTAATTCCTCGATCAGGGTTTGTCCCGACGCGTTGTACTCCCCCACCAAGCTCAGTGCTTTCTCAACTTCTTTCTTATCGAGGTAGTGTATTATTAGGTCTTGAGTTTCTTCAGGTATCCCCCACGCACTGAATAAGTTTCTGTAAAGCCCTATATTACCTATCTTGATTCTGTAGTTGTTTAGACCTACCGCTCTGTAATAATCTCTTATGAGGAGCAGGAGTTCTACGTCAGCATTTATTGATGAATCACCTAAGTACTCAACACCTGCTTGAAAGAATTCTCTATACCTACCTGCTTGAGGTTCTTCATACCTGAAAGCCTGACCAACGTAGTACAGCTTTATGGGTTTGGGTTTATCACGCATTAATCTTAAGTAAGCTCTAGCAACCCCTGCAGTAAACTCGGGTCTTAAACATACTTGACGTCCCCCCTTATCACTGAAGACATACATACTCTTCTTTATTTCCGGCCCCGACTTAACAGAGAACACTTCGAATAGCTCTAGTGTTGGCAGTATTATTAGTTCGTAGCCGTACCTGGTAGCTACCTCACTAAACTTCTTCATAAGATAGTAGAGTTCCTCAGACTCCGGAGATACTAGGTCTCTCATACCTCTCAAGGGATCTAAACGAATCTTCATAACTCACACCAGGTCTTCCAACCTATACTTCCTCATAGTGTAGTAAGTTACGTCCCCGTTAGCGTCTACTAGAGCTAGTAGTGGTTCGAGGTTCTTGAGTAGAGCACTATCAATCCAGCTCAGCAGTTCTTTAGTGCTTAGCGGGGAATTTTCTTCCACCACGTAAACAGCGTATTTCTGCCCCTTCATCTCGAAAATCAACACGTTCTCACCATAACCTGGCTGTGCTACCCTACCCCTACTCCTGAGATCAAGGAACGTAGTGAATTTGATCCAGTCATACCTACTCCCGGAGTACTTAGAGAATAAATCGTCTAACTCAAGCTTCCGACCATCCACGTCAAAAACCTCGCACTCCTTAAGGTATACTAGATACGCTAACTCAACCAGATCCAGCACGTATACGGAGAACTCAGGTGTTTTAATCCCTACTTTAGCTTCCGTGAAAACTTCTGGAGGACCTCTCACTAAGAGCTTACCATCCTTAACACTAACCACGTGCAGAGTCTCATTCACTCCCCCCACCACAATAAATGTTCCTACTAATGAATTAAAGAAGTCGTAGTTAAGAACCACAATCTTCGGGGGTGAGGACTTCATTCACTTTATAAGACTTAACTAGTCTAATACTCGGTGATTAGGTGGTGACTCATATCAAGCCTATTGAGTGGCTGGATGGTAGAGTCAGGTGGCTAAATACTCTGAAGCTGCCTTGGGATGAAGAATATGTTGAGTCCAGTGATTACGAGAGGTTAGCTAGAGCTATAGAAACTATGGAGATTAGGGGGGCTCCAGCGATAGGTGTTGCAGCAGCTTTCGGGGTTGCTCTAGCCGCAGCTAATTATGAAGGGAACAACATAACGGATTTCAAGCTAGTCTTGTTGAGAGTTATTGAGAGGTTTTCCAAGACTAGACCTACTGCCGTTAATCTGTTCTGGGCTCTGGATAGGATGAAGAGGGTGGTTCAAAGCAATTACCACAGCACTGAAGAGTTAAGAGAGAGTGTAGTGGCGGAAGCTCTGAAGATATATGAGGAAGACATAAGAGTTAATAAGGTTATAGGTGAGGTTGGTAGTAAGTTAATCAACGACGGGGACACCATACTAACTCACTGCAACGCAGGTGCTTTAGCGACAGCAGGCTACGGAACAGCGTTAAGTGTTGTGAGGGAGGCTTGGTACTCAGGCAAGAAAATCAAAGTAATAGCTACGGAGACTAGGCCAATGCTTCAAGGAGCGCGCCTCACGGTATGGGAACTCATGAAAGAAGGAATCCCGGTAACACTGATTAGTGATAGCATGGTTGGTTACGTGATGAGTAAGGGTCTAGTGAGTAAGGTCTTCGTCGGTGCTGACAGAATACTTAGCAGTGGTCACGTAGTAAATAAGATAGGCACATACACGATAGCTGTGTTAGCACACCACCACAACGTGCCTTTCTACGCAGTCGCACCAACCTCAACAATAGACCCCGTAAGCAAGTTGAGCGACGTAGTGATTGAGGAACGCAACCCAGACGAAGTCCGCAGGATATTAGGGAAACTCCTCATAACTGTTCCGGACGTGGACGTAATGAATCCTGCTTTCGACATAACCCCGCCACACTTAGTGAGCGGCATAGTTACTGAGAAGGGAATAGCTACCCAACCCTACGACAAAACAATACCGGAACTCCTTAAGTAGGTTTGCACGAAACTACGTTACGCAAGACCTAAGCACTTAATTCTCGTCAGTGAAGAGAAGACTCATCACATCTTCAGGAGAGCGTCGTAACATCATTCCACGTAAACCTTTATTAGCTAGCTATTAAATCTTAGTTAGTAGTGATGAGGAAAAGAAGCATGATAGATGATTACAGCTGTCTCAGCTGAGACAACCAGCTCACTCCTCAAGAACCTAACTTTTAATAACGCTTGCTTAACCTTGAGACTCAGGTATAAATAGAGTCCCTCATGAATTATATTCTTGGGTTTAAGATGACAGTTAATAAGGAACTAGCTGAAGCTGAGTTAGTCTTGTATGGTGGTACGTGCCCTAACTGCGGAGGCGTAATAAGCGATAATAGGTTGAGTAGGGGTGTCCCCTGCAGCAATTGTCTCCCACTATTTAGTGGGGTGACCCTAGACTTAAGAGGGGTTATTCATGAGTTACGCAGGTCAGGTAACTTAAAGAATCTTAAGGAGTTTAGTAACGCGTTGGAGGAAGAAGAAGCTCTGAGCAAGTTTTTTAAGAGATGTGTTGGTAGTGAGCCCTGGAGTATTCAGAGATTATGGATAAAAAGAATTAGTAGGAGAAGCTCCTTCGCTATGATTGCTCCTACAGGGATTGGCAAGACTACTCTAGGGTTGGTTGCGGCGCTGTACTACTCCTTCAAGGGTATGAAGTCGTACCTCATAGTACCTACAACTACGCTAGTTATGCAGGCAGAGAAGAAACTAGTAGAATTACTCAACAGGTTTGGAGGTGCTGCGAGCATCCTAGCAATACACTCAAGACTTAACAAAAAAGAGAAAGAAGAGAGAGTGAGGAGGCTGGAAGACCCTAAAGGGTTTGATATCCTCATAACTACTTCCAGGTATTTCATGAAGAATTACGACAAAATAAGCA
>CALIBI010000040.1 GCA_938045815.1 uncultured Sulfolobales archaeon
AGGGTTGAAGTCAACAGCGTATGATGTAGCATTCCTTAGAGAAGCTATGTGAAGTGAGAAAGGACCTACACCACAAAACAAATCACCAACTAACTCACCATCACTAACCAGCTCAGCAATCCTCCTATGCTCCTCCGCTAATGAGGGGTTGTAGTAAGTTCTCAAAACGTCTACAGAAATTCTCAGACCGTACTCTTTATGTACGGTCTTACTCACGGGTTCCCCGTAAATATGTCTTAACTCCTTAACTCTATACCCACCGACCACGTAACCACCAGCGTATACTGCCCTAACGTTGCGTGATACCCTGGATACCGCTTCACCAATCAACCTACCGTACTCTAGCAAGTCTTCAGGTATGTTGATAATCGCTATGTCGCCGATCACGTCGTAGGCTGAGGGAATCCTCTTAAGAACTCCTTCTGGAACCAACCCCTCAAGCAGGTTCTTGAAGGACAACCCGAGAGTACTGCAGTAGAAATCTTCGTAACAAGACTCACTAACCAAGTTTTTGAGGAGCTCCTTAATTAAGCTTAGATCAGCATCTTCCTTGATAGGGATGGCGACCGTCCCATCACTCAACTTCTTCACCTTGCAGTTTCTTACGTACGCGTCTCTAGACTTAAGAAGCCTGAGCACCTCCTCAACATCTTCAGCTAAGACCCTAACACACCTCAACCACACTACTCTCCACCCACAATTAATTAGGTAGTGAGAGACTCAATCATAATAAATCTTCTAACACTTTTATTTTGGTGAGGTAAGTGAGGTTAGGTGTGGTGCCTAAGCTTAACAGTCCTGAGGCTCTGCAGCTAGCTAAGCTAGTGTTGAGGAGTGCTGAGAGTAAGGGACTCACAACATTCCTGGACTCTAGAGCTAAGGACCTCATATCTTGGGATAGGTTCTTCCATCTAGGTAGGGACGACGTAGACATGATAGTTGTTATAGGGGGTGACGGGACAGTCTTAAACACACTCCACCTACTGAGAGACGCTGACATACCGGTAGCTACGATAAGATACGGTAGGAGAGGCTTCTTATGTGATGTCCCCCCATACGAATACTCAGAAATGATTTCTAGGATAGCGTCAGGAGACTACAAGCTTGTCGAGTATATGAGACTTAAAAGTGAGGTTAATGGGGCAAGTACGATGCCTCCAGCACTAAATGAGGTAGCTATCGTGAGTTCAGGGAGTGGTAGAGCTAAGGTGATTAGACTATACGTTCATAAGAACGAGGAAGAAGTCTACAGGAGGTTAGTAGGTGATGGAGTAATAGTAGCAACTCCCGTAGGCTCGACAGCATATAGTTTAGCTGCTGGGGGACCGGTAGTAGATCCCTCAATGAGAGCATTAATAGTGACTCCTCTCGCCTCAATAACTCTGTGTACGAGGCCTGTGATCTTCCCGTCAAATACTGAAATCAAGATAACGGTAGCTAAGGACTCCCCGGAAGCACTCCTGATAGTTGACGGTGCTTTAAGCACTACGTTAAGACCGAAAGACTCCGTAATCGTGAGAGAGTACCCTAAACCAGCTAAATTCGCTAGATTCTATCTGGGTGACTACTACGTCAGGATTTTCGAGCGGTGCTTGTGACGAAGCTTACGTGCTCGACGCTGCAGCATTCTTCGCGGGCTACCAACTCTACCTAACAAAAAACATCTACACGATCAGGAAAGTAATTCAGGAAGTAAAAGATCCTGAAAGCCTCAAAAACCTCCAACTAGCTCTCTCAGCAGATAAGGTGAAGGTTGAGGAGCCTGAAAACACTCACAGAGAGAGAATTAGCCAGCTAGCTGAGAAACTAGGTGTTCTCAAGAAACTCTCTGAGACAGACTTAGAACTCCTAGCACTAGTAAGTGAGTTGTTAGGGAGATGCAGTAGCGTAGTAGTTATAAGTGATGACACAGCCTTAAGGAAGGTAGCTAAACAAATAGGTGCTAAAACCCTAACCATAAAGTATAAGGGAAGAGACACAAGCAAGTAGATCTCCACAGCGGAGAGGGGTTTAAGGTTTCGTATTAATTGATGTCTTTAGTTGATTTATCGGAGCTCTTATCACTGACCTACACATCTTCAGGGTAACCTAACCTAGAGTTCCGCCACCATCTTCATCGACTCATTACTTTGAGGAAGCCCCTCCTTAACCATAAGAGGATCTGCAACAACACTACTAAGACAGGTAGTTCTATGCTTGGTCCAATAGCTACTACTAAAGCGATGAGTGGATTAGCTGGGAAGGCAGTAACTGCTATAGCTACTGATGCTTCGGAATTCCTAGCTGTAGTAGTGAAAGTCAATAACGCTATGTCGCTGTACGGCAGATCGAGCACCCGCCCTAGTAAGAGACTTAAAGCGAATATCGAGAAGAAATACACGAGTGTCGGCAAAACCATTAGAGCGAGCACGAAAGGATTCTCTAGTAAGTGGCTTCCTTGCGAAGCAAACATTGCTATGATTACAGCAATTAATGCGAGGAACTTCACGAGAGATAAGGAAGGCTTAACGAATTTACGGAAGTATTCACCCCCCTTAACCCTCACTATTAGTTTCCTGGTTACCCAGCCAAGCGTAAACGGCAAGACTAGAAATATTCCGATACTCCTCAGTATTTGTGAGAAGTCAATGAAGATTATTCTGCCGGCTAGGAAGTACAAGTACATGGGCATTAAAGCTATCTGCAGGAGGACGTTCCAAGCTAGTAAACTCACGCCAAGAGGAACATTACCCCCCGCTAAATCAGTGAAGATCAAGTACCAGCCAATACAGGGCGTGATCAAGTAGAGGATCAGCCCAACCCATACGTCGGGTTGATTCCTCAGGAAAACGTATCCTAAGAACCACGCGTACGGGGGAACCAACACGAAGTTCACGAATAGAGCAATGAGAGCAGGTTTCAAGTTCTTGAAAGCCTTTAGTACTTCTCTCAGCTCAGTGCTAACGAATACACTGTAAATAACTACGAAGATCCCGGACGTAACAACCCACCCCATCGACGCAGCAATTCGTGGGAAGCGTTGAGCGATAAGCAACCCAATAACTACCGATAATATTAACGTCGCTGGCTGGATCTTATCTAGTAACGTTAACCCTTTCCCCTCACTCATGTAAACACCCGCATTATCTCATCTAGTTATACGTTACTCAAACTACCGTAATTAAGAATTCATTACACTATTAACGAACCCCCACTAACGTAGAGAAGAATGCTCTTCCACGAATCAAGTACAGTAGCGTGATAACTAAGCTTAAAGATTTATTTATGTTAGTTCTTAGTATCTATCGGTGCGGGGGTGCCCGAGCCAGGTCAAAGGGGTCAGGCTTAGGCCCTGATGGCGTAGGCCTGCGTGGGTTCAAATCCCACCCCCCGCACCAACTCAAATACGCTACGGAAGTACGTGAGGTGTGTTGTCTAAACTATTCTTTGCTTAGTTTTAGCTATACTCTTTAGGTCTGGAGGAGTTGGGACTCAGTATATTTCGACATCTATCTCAACAGTCTCGTTCTCTTTTCGGAGGTAAGCAGTGAAGCTTCTTTTCTTAGGTGATACTACTAGGAAAACGTATCCCGGCCACGACTTACTCTTCTCTTCATCTATGCTTGACCAATACGCCTCAGTTAGTGGGTGGCTGTGATAAAAACCTATGACTTCTAGACCGCTTGCTTCAGCATCCTCAAATATTCTGAGCTGCTCTTCCGGGTCCATACGATACTCGTAGCTGGATTCTAACACATTTTTCGCTGGATACACTCTCTCAACAACGTATTCAGTCTTAAGTCTTCTTCCTGCGAGTACGCCGCAACACTCAGTCGGGAAAGCCTCCGCAGCATGTCTTAATATTTTCTCCATATCTTCACGCCTCACCACAAGCTTCAAGAGACTCAGTCCTCCATTAACATAGTTATATCCAACACACATGCTGTGAGTAGATATTTAAGCATTACCTTAACACACCTGAGGACTTACTACCTACTTAAAGACCCGCAATCATTATGCCGATATGAGGTGAATTAAGACTAAATACAGTCTTAATAAACTCAACTATCATAAATCACGACAAAATTCAGATACCTCAAATCAACCCTTAATAAAACCTGAACGGAGGGAGTAGCCGTCGAGGGAATGTTCGTTAGAATCCAACGCCGCAACAACCGTATTAGGGTTTCTCTTAATTTTTAATATAGTCCTACGTTGCTAGCATCAACTCCGAGTTCATTAATTATTATTTTTCTGTAGAAGTTGAGAGCTTCATCCTCGTTTTTAGCGTTGCTTATAATCATTACTCCACTCTTCAGAATACTAATGATTTTATTATTTGAGTTATCAGTGAATGTTATTCCTAGGTTTGCTTTGACTTTAACCTCAAAATCTTTAGAGTTGCTTACTATCCATGACAATTTACTCATATCTATGTCGAGATTCTTTTTGGGGACTATAAGGAATACTCTTCTACCTTCCCTCCCGCAGAGCTCAATAATAGTTTTCTCCTCAGCAGGCTTGAGTGCGGGTTGACCCGCGCCGCAGACAGGACAGTTCTTGGCTTTCGGGACGTTTATTGTCTCGAAAATCATCTCACTAATATCGCAGTGTAGGAGTTTACCAGCTAACTTAGGTTTTCTCCCAGTAATAATCTTGGTTGCTTCCGAGACCTCAATGCTTGCTATGATGCTTAGGATTGCTGGATGAACCCCGACAACAGAACATGATGGGAGCATGTTGTCATCTATCCTACCCAGAAAACATTCTAGGCATGGTGTTTCACCAGGAATGATTGTGGAGACGCTACCGTAAGACATTATAGCTGCGCCGTAAATATACGGAACACCGAGCTTCTGGCAAGCACGGTTAACTACGTAGCGAGTACTCATTCGGTCAAGCCCGTCCACAACAACATCAACGTCTTTGATGATTTCCTCGATAGTGTTAGGGTTTATAGATATTGGTAGCGGCTCAACCTCTATGTTTGGGTTGAGTTCCCTAAGCCTCGTAGCTGCAGCTTCAACTTTCGGGTACCCTAAGAACTTAACACTATAAATGTATTGCCTCTGAAGATTTGATAACTCAACAACATCGTGATCTACGAGACGTAAGTGTCCCACACCCATAGCAGCTAACTGTAGAGCAGCTGGTGAACCTAACCCACCTAAACCAACAATACATACGCTAGCGTTCTTAAGCTTAACCTGCCCTTCATAACCTATATCTCGAAAAACTAATTGCCTAGAATAATACTCTACCTCAAACTCTGAAAGAACAGTTCTTCTCCCACTCTTAAGTCTGAACGATTTCTCAGGAACTGAGTTCTCGCGATCTTGGTGTAACAACTCACCACACCTAATTTTTATTGCTATAACACGTTTATAAAGCCTTAAACACTAACAAGAGAAGCTCAGACTAGCTAGTAACTAAAGGTTTATATAACACTGTTATATAATTATACTTGGTGAGTGAAAATGCCGAAAATATCCTTGATAGTAGCCTCGGAGAAATTAGATAAGCTCTTCCCAGCAGTGATTTTAGCTACGACAGCAGCCACCATGGGTTGGGAATCAGAAGTATTCTTTACTTTCTGGGGTCTCCTAGCCTTAAGGAAAGGGTACGAGCCGAAAGAAGTTAGCTCAGATTACAAAGTTTATGAGAATGAGTTAAGGAACGCGATTAGATCTGGAGCCGTGCCAAGCTGGCGTGAGATACTGGAGCAAGGTAAGAAAACCGGGAGATTAAGGATTTACGCGTGCTCCACGACAATGAGTCTCCTCGGGATGAGGACCGAGGATCTAGTGGAGTACGTGGACGAGGTTGTGGGAGCAGCAACATTTCTGAGTAGAGCGAGAAACTCAGATATTAATCTCTTCATATCTTAGATATGGTGGTGTTTCTTGGAGGCAGACTTGGTTGTTGATGCTCGGTATAAGTCGTGCCCGGGCCCGCTCCTCGCGTTAGTTGAGGCAGTCTCTAGATCTAGTCCTGGACAGGTAGTCATGCTCCTAACAACAGATCCGGCCGCTCCCCGAGATGTTAAGGAATGGGCTTTAAGTGTAGGTCATGAGGTTCTGAAAGTCGAGAAAATTGATGACGTATATCAAATATATGTGAGGGTTTAGAGTTGGCTTATAGTGATTTATTAAGATCTGTGAGTGAGCTTATCGAGTCTCACGGCATGCCGAAGAGAGAAGTCTACCTAGATAATGAGAACTCAGGCGTAATAATCCCGGAAGCTCTGAAGGCTCTGGAGGATGCTTATAAGCGGGATGGTAGGGGGCACCCATCCATAACTCACCTAATTGGTTGGATCAGCTACCAGACACTCTATCAAGCTACCTCGAAAATTGCTTCAGCAATTAATTGCAAGCCTGAGGAGATCATCTATACTCATAGTGGGACGGAAGCAAATAATTTAGCTATAGCAGGATCAGCAGCAGCGTCGCAAAGAAGGAGGAAAATACTCATCTCGAGCATAGAGCATTTAAGCGTGATATTTCCGGCTGAGAAACTCAAGAAAAACGGATTCAAAATAATAAAGATCCCCGTCGATAAGGAAGGCTTCGTGGATCTGGACTTCCTATCTAAGCACTTAGACGAGGAAACCCTTCTCGTGAGTGTGGCAGCAGTAAATCATGAAATAGGTACGGTTCAGGATATTAGAGCCATACGAGACATTATCAGAGATAAGGATGAGGAAATCTTAATTCATACGGACGCTTGCGACGCTCTCGGGAGAATACCTCTAGATATGAAGAAGCTTGATGTTGATCTAGCATCCTTCAGTAGTCACAAGGTGTATGGACCTAAGGGTGTTGGGGCACTATATGTTAGAGAAGGAGTTAAGCTCGAGCCAATTATTCACGGACAACTCAGCACGCAGAAGCTCTGGCCCGGAGTCGAGAATATCCCCGGCATAGTAGGGTTCTCTAAAGCTGTTGAATTCATGCACAATAATCTTGAGGGAAACGTATCTAGGATGATGAAGCTCAGAGACCGCTTAATAAACGGTATTCTGGAGAGAGTTGACCATGTTATACTGAATGGTCCCTACGGCGAGAAGCGAGCTCCGGACAACGTAAATATGAGCTTCCTTTACTGTGAGGGGGAAGCCCTAACAGTTGAGTTGAGCCTAAGTGGTGTTTACGTTTCTAGCGGGAGTGCGTGCACTAGCCGCGTACTAGAACCTAGCCACGTACTCCTAACGATCGGCAGGAAACACGAGGAGGCTCACGGAAGCCTACTAATGAAGATCACGCCGTTCCATACGTTAGAAGACATAGATTACGTTCTTGAGGTTTTACCGGGCGCCGTAAAAAGAATTAGATCAATAAGCCCGATTAAGCCCTTAAAGGAGGTGAGGTAGGTTGTCGAGCAGAATACCGTTAGCGTATGGGAAGAAGGTTCTTGAGCTATTCAGAAACCCGAAAAACTTAGGCAAGATAGAAAACGCTGACGCGGAAGCATTTGCTGGTAGCTTAGCTTGCGGGGATATGATAGCGATATACCTGAAGATCGATGAGGCAGGCGAGAAAGTCATTGATGCTAAGTTTGAGAGTTATGGTTGTGCCGCAAACATAGCTGCAGCAAGCATTTTAACCGAGATGATCAAGGGGAAGAGTCTGCAGGAAGCGTGGAAAATCTCCTGGAAAGAAGTGTCTGACGAGCTTGGAGGCTTGCCATCGATCAAGTACCACTGCGGTGTGCTCGCTGTTGGTGCTCTTAGAAGAGCTATAAGAGCGTACTACGCAGCTAAACCCAAACCAGACTGGCTTCCGCGAGAGTTCACGCAGGAGGAGAAGCACGCGCTAGAAGAAGAGATACTCATGGAGATCTTATCTAGGAAAGCTCAAAAATCCTCAACTAGTGAGTAGCAGATAGTGGTCTTCAAATACGTGAGGAATCACTAGGAACTACTAGTCGTGATAAGGACCTCTTCCATCGTTTCCTGAATTAAGCCGTAATTAGTAGTTTTTGTGTTTAAGAACTTTTTATTTTATTTAGCTCGCTATAGAGTTGGTGAGAATGAATTGGTGAGTTTCTTGAGCGTATTACTGGATCTGTTCTTGGAGTTCATGAAGATAGGGTTTTTCATGTTTGGAGGCGGTTATGCTGGTATAGCACTTCTGCATAAAGAGTTTGTTGAGGTTAGGGGGTGGCTCACGAACGAGGAGTTCGTTGATATTATAGGCATTGCTAAAAGCGCTCCAGGTCCTGTAGCCATAAACTCAGCTACTTTCATAGGTTACAAGGTAGGCGGTATTCCGGGATCAGTAGTAGCTACGTTAGGAGTAGTGCTGCCAGCATACTTAATCATGTTAGGTGTTGTGGTGGGCTTATCTCCCTACTTAACGACACCTATAGCTAGAACGATACTGAGAGGCATAAACTCCGCTGTTGTTGCGTTAATATTAATAGCTCTACTAAGAATAAGTCACACAGTACTCATCCAAAACAACACTATAAGACTTGTTGAGGTAGTGATATTCGTTATAGCATTCATTCTAGTCTTACTCCTTAAACAGCACCCAATAACTGTCATAGGGGTCTCCGTAGCATTAAGTCTGGTAGCTAGGTACGTGTTAGGGGTTTAGGAGAGCTACTGGTGGACCGGCCGGGATTTGAACCCGGGACCTCCGCCGTGCGAGGGCGGCGCTCTTCCAGCTGAGCTACCGGCCCTACATAATTCTTACTATCAAGCTCTTAAAACTATTATTTGCTGAGTAACCCTGTAGTTACTCACGTCAATCATTCCACAATTATTTTGCCTGTATTCCGGTATGTTTTGTAGCCAGCGTAATTACTCAGTATATCCTCTATTTTCTCGCTACCCAATATTTTCAGTATCTTGCGTATAGGTTCTTTATTCATGCTCTCCTTACGTATAACGAGGTCGTAAATCTCCTCACCTATCTTAATGAATTCTAGTCCATACATTTCGGCAGCGTGCCTAACCCCGACACCAACGTCTGCTCTTCCTTGAAGAACTGCTACGGCTACCCCGTTATGTGTTTTTGCTTCGTTGAGGTAACCTTTAACGATTCTAGGTATTTTGTCTGGTTCTATTTCGAGTTCCTTCGCAGCTATCCTCAAGTTGGTGTCTATGAGTGTTCTGGTTCCGGACCCTCTATTCCTGTTTATGAAGACTACGTCTTCTCTGAAGAGGTCTTTAAACGATTTTATCTTTTTAGGGTTGTTTCTAGGTAGTATGAACCCGATATCCCTAACCCAACCACCAACCAAGACTGCCTGACCTACTAGGTTGAGTTTCTTGATGTAGGGTAAGTTATACTCACTGCTTTCCTCGTCAAGAAGGTGCGTACCGCATAAGTCGGCCTCACCCCTACCGACAGCTAAGAGACCTCCTAAAGACCCAGCATTAATTAGCTTGTAATTAGGTCTTTCAGTAACCAACTTAATCAACTCATCGACTACGTAGTCGTGACTACCTATGAAGACTAGTTCCGGAGCTTCCCAGAATCTCCTGAAAAGCTTAACGACTACCTCACTACCCTCACTAATAATTGACGTGTCTTCAGGCACCTCAATAAATCCGTCAGCATAAGTTAAGACCCTGATGGACCCGGAAGGAGTCAGTACTGGGTAAGCTACTAAAGCACCCCTCCTCTCTACGAGAGCGACCGGAACTAACGTAGTTCTCCCTCTAGCACCCAAAACTTTCTGAAGCACGACAGCCTTAACTTCCGACCCACCCCAGTAATTAGGGGGTAAGCCAGCAAGTCTGGAGATGATGGGAATCACTACGGACCTGAAGATCATTGCTGCCGATAGGGGGAAGCCCGGGAGACCTAACACGAGCTTACCGCCAACCACAGCCACTATGGTTGGTTTTCCTGGCTTAACTCTCAAGCCGTGAATAATGATGCCTGGCCCCCCAAGACTCTCAATCACTCTGTAAGTCAGGTCCCCAACCCCTGCTGATGTCCCTCCAGCAGTAATCACTAGATCATTCTCCTCTAAAGCTTTCCTGAGCACTTTCTCTAAAACATCCTCACTATCTGGTACTACGCCGTAGAATTTTGGTTCAGCACCTAACTCAAGCAGTGATGAGACGATGTAGTGGGATGTAACCTCAAATATTTTGTAGTCTTGAAGAACCCCCTCCTCAACACTAACAAGTTCAGAACCTACAGAAATAACCCCTACCTTCGGCTTAACGAAAACCTTAACTTTACTTACGCCAGCTGCTGCTAGAGTCGCTAGCTCTGCAGGTCCTAATACGGTTCCTTCCCGAAGTACTAGCTCTCCCCTCATTATGTCAGAGCCTGTCCTAGCAACGTTATCTCCCGGAACTACTGACGTGTAGATATACACGTGATCACCAACACTCTTACTGTACTCAATCATTACCACGGAATCAGCGCCTCTAGGTATTGCTGCACCAGTATCTACCTCGACAGCCTCCCCCACACTAACCTCGATGTCCGGAGGATTACCTATCTTAATAGAGCCCTTAAGTCTCAGCCTAGCAGGGGAGTCCTCCTCAACACCAACTAGTGAGACAGAATTAACAGCATACCCATCAACCTCAGACCTATCGAAGGGAGGGTAATCATAAACCGCGTAAACATCCTCAGCTAAAACTCTCCCCAACCCATCACGCAAGCTAATCAACTCAACACCTAAAGGCCTCAACTCAACATAAGAAGAAACAACATCCAACACCTCATCAAGCCTGCGAAGTTCGTGGAAAATCTTCCTCAAAACACACCACCATACGTTATAGAACAAACACTTAAATAACTTCCTAATGAATAAGAACTTGGCTGGGCCCGTAGCTCAGCCAGGATAGAGCGCCGGCCTCCTAAGCCGGAAGTCGGGGGTTCAAATCCCCCCGGGCCCGCCACAATACGCGAATAACACTTTATCCCCCACGACTATGGGTGGAGATGAGTTTAGGTAGAGCAGAATCAAGGCACTGTAATATTTTATTCTTCGCTGATCACTACTAATAGTGTTTATTAAGCACCTATATTAAGTAGTCTGGAGCTTGAACCACATATGTATCATTGATACGTATTTTTCATGCAATAGTTTTATTAACTGCTTCTTCACCCTAAGATATTGGTGTGCTTGAATTGATTTACGCTTACGTGAGGTACGTGTTGCCAGTTCTTGCTTTAGTAATGCTTATTCCGGCTTCAGCATTATGGAGTGAGACACTCAGAGTGAACGTGACTGTTACTGTAACGCGTGCTGACTTAGATATAGGTTCTTGGAGGGTCTTCGTAAAATACGCTTATGACAGATGTAAAGGAATTAGAAATGATTACGTGAGCTTAAGTGAGGATAAAGACACCATATACGTGTACCTAGACGATATGGAGACAGATTATGTTTGGGTTGGTTTAGTGATCGAGAATAATTATATGGTCCCGGCAACACTTAAAGGCTTAGACATAAGTTTCCAGAACGCTTCAGGTACTTACGAGTTAGGGGAAGACGAGTATACTGTCTATCCCTACGAACCCACTAAGTACGGGGTCGGTAACATGCCTTACTGGGGTCAACT
>CALIBI010000041.1 GCA_938045815.1 uncultured Sulfolobales archaeon
AGTCCAGCTAACAACTAATAAACACGTAATAGACGTGACAGTACATGAGGATGAAGCAGCAACACAGCAAGAACTACTTAAGATAGCTATTGATAGAACAGTCAAGCATTGCAAGAACCTAGTCACACTAATAACTTCAGGTAGGGAAGGACTGAGGAGATATGCTGGGAAAGGCTTAAGACAAGGTAGGGAGGATGTAGGCCCTATAGAGTAGGTCAGCTAATCATCACACATCAGTCTTTAATTGACTTCTACAGAGATTTACCACAGTTAGAGGCGGATCACTATGAGAAGTAGTCACGTCGGTAGTTTCCCGTTAGAGTATAGTCTCCAAAACATCAGAAGAGTTCTGGAAGACTTAGCTCTTCTAGGAGTTGACGTGCCACCGTATCCTCAACTGAGAGGATTCATAGATATTTATGTGAGTCCTTTGAGTGAGGCGGGTTTAGTGAGTCGTGCAGGAAGTTTCATGAAGATAGATCCTGACATGCTTAGTGCGCAAGTTGTTAAGGATTTACGGGTACCTGAAGCAGAGTTTTCAATTCGTTTAGTAAGGGAATCTAGATTAGTATTTAGTGGATTAAGAGCTCCTGTAACGGGAGTTTTTACGCTAGCTTCTAGACTCTACTTAAGCACGGGATCTACGGATCTTTCCTCAACTCTTTTAGCTAGTAAGGAGTTAGTTAGGGACTTCCTCTCTGATTACGTGGCTAGATTCGTGAAGTATTTTACGTCATTAGGTTTCAAGGTAGTATTCTTGGATGAGCCTTTCTTAGGTCTTATGATAGGTTCTAGGAAGAACCTCTTTAATTACGGTGACGATGAGATCGTAGAGATTCTGGAGAGTGCTGCGGCTGTTGCTGGGGAGGCTGAGGTAGGGATTCACGTGTGTGGCCGGATACATAAAAGACTCCTAGAGCTTTTGGCTAGCGTAGGTAGAGTGAGGTATTTGAGCTTCGAGTTTCACGATAATCCTACGAATATAGGTGTCCTCGATAAGCAAGTACTAGAAAAGAATGATAAGTTCATCTCACCAGGCGTTGTAAGTTCGAGAATCCCTAAAGTTGAGGACTATGATGAGGTTCTAGAGCTTCTTAAGAAAGTGTACGAGAAGAGTGGAGGAAGGATTGATTTAGTGTCTGCTGACTGCGGGTTCGCTGGTCTGAAAGGTTCTTTGGGAGATCAAGAAAGAGAGTATAGGTTATCTCTATCTAAGATTGAGAAGATAGTAGAGGTTGTTAGGTATTTTGGAGGAACACGCAAGACCTAGACATACTTAGGTTTAGAAGAGGTCTTCATCCATAGCTTCTCGTAGAATTTATTTAACTCATTCATTACGTCGGGACTTAACTCGTGATAAGATCCTTCCTTGAGTATCTTTATAACAGTAGCGTGTGCTTCATCGTAGATGCTTCTCCCGCTCCACCTAGACCTAGGTGTTGAGTCCCATACTTGAGGTATGTGAACGTCTTTCCTGAGATGCTTCCTTGTATGAGGGGATAAGAGGAAGTTACCTCCTTTCCTCAACACAGTCTCCTCAATAACCTCAGTAGCTATCTCATCCACACTTACTCCAAACCCTCTCGAAACTCTCTTCACTAACCCGCATACCTCATTATCTAGTACTAACTTCTCTAGAGACTGAGTACTTTCAAATTCCAGCATGCCAGGACCTGAAATCACGTCAAAACCTGCGAGAGTAGCTAGTAGTGCTGAGTACGCTTCCTCAGCACCTGACTGATAATCAATTAGCTTAGAATCACTTAATCCCATGTAGGTATGTGTGGGAAGACCTAAAAACCTAGCAAGATCTCTGTAAGCTAGAGATACTAGGATAGATTCCGGAGCTGTTATTAACGTGGTACCAAACCTCGGGTGCATGAGTGCGGGAGACCCACCATAAATAACTGGGGCATTCCTAGAAACTGTCTGAGCTAAAACAATACCACTTAAAACTTCAGCGTGATGTAGTGTGGTAGCGCCCGCTACAGTGACTGGTGCAGTAGCTCCTAACCCAGGCATCGAGATAATTTCTGATGGAACCCCAGCTCTAGCTAAATCAACAATATTTCTTGACGTCACCTTACTCCAGGAGAGAGGTGGTGATGGGCAGGCGTCAAATATTGTGAAGGGTCTTCTCCACGCGTCTTCCCTAACCACCCTAAGCATCTCAAGCATTACGGGCATGTTCTCTGCCGTGAAAGCTCCCGTGATTACGGGTTTTCTCGAGTACTTCAGTATCGGGTAAAGCCTCACGACATCCCTGATCTCTATTGGTGCGTCACCAGGTACTAGAGCAGTGCTTTGAGCCTCTATGAATTCCAGATTCTCAACAACTAAGACTAAGTTTTTGAGGTCTTCTAAGGTGGGGGTTCTTGGCTCCGCAGCACCGTAATCAAGTATTTTTATCGCTGCCGAGCCAGGATTGAATATTAGTGCTCCATCACCCAGCGTAGCGACTTTTTTCCCATCTCTATCGTAGAGATCTATCCTCTTAGGTGTGTTCTTAAGCGCTTCACTAACCATCTCCTCAGGTATTAGGATCCTACCATTACTTCTCGTTGCTCCAGCGTCTAGTAATATCTTAGCTACTTCAGGATCCTCAAACCTAACACCAACCCTACTCAGCAAGTCTAGTGCTTTACTATGTATTTCTAGTGCTTCCTCCCTACTTAATACAGTTAAGAGTGGTTTAGGCATTACGCAACACCTAGTAACTCCTTAACTTTCTTAAGAGCTCTAAAGGCGTCATCACCGCACACATCAGCTCCTATCTTCCTTACCCAATCCTCAGTTACTGGAGCTCCCCCAACAACAACTATTACTTTACTTCTTAGACCCCTACGCTTGAGCTCCTCAATAACTTTTTCTTGCTCAATCATCGTGGTACTCATTAGAGCTGAGAGTCCTACTACCTTAATCTCTTCTCTAGACTCAACCACCTCAGCGAATTTCTCGGGAGGTACGTCAACACCTAAATCAATAACTTCAAACCCTTCAGCCTCAAACAACGCCTTAGCTATGTTCTTACCTAACTCATGTATATCGCCTCTCACAGTCCCGAAAACAGCTACGATACCCCTACTCACAGCACCTGAAGCTAACCTGGGTTTGAGGACTTCATCAAAAACCTGCTTAAATGCTTCCGCTGAAGCTATTAAGTCAGCTATGAAGTACTCGCCCTTCTCATACATCTCCCCAACAGTCCTCATCGCTGGAGCTAGAACCTCAGAAACTATCTGCCGTACATCAAGACCTGAAAGTACGAGGTCTTGCGCGTAGCTTAAAGCTTTCTCAGGATCACCCTCAATCACAGCTCTATATAACTTCTCCTTAAGATCCTTAAGGAACACTCTACATCACATAAATATATAATGAGAAAAACTCTATTAAGTTAAGTTTACTCAATAAACTATGATTACTCGGTGGTGATGCTCTGAAAATAAAGTTGCTTAAGTCTGGTAACAGTAAGTCACTCCTAGAACTACTTAAGGATAAGGAAATTAGCGTTAGATCTGATTGCGGCGGGTTAGGAATATGTGGTAAGTGTGTTGTTAAGATTTTGGTCGGGGTGTTCTCAGACACCACACTATGTGAGTACAGAGTCTTAGGAGATCAGGTGATTAAAGAAGGTTTTAGGTTAGCTTGCCAATCATACTTAATCAGTGATGAAGCCTTAATAGAAATCCCTGAGTCAAGTCTCGCAACATCATATAAGTCTGCTGATGTTGGTTTTGAGAAACCTTACAAGACCTCACCACTCGTACGTAAGTGCTTTATTAAGATATCACCTCCAAGCCTGGAAGACCAGAAATCTGATTTAGGTAGGCTTTCAAGTTGTCAGGAGGTGTCTAGAATTCCTTTAAGATTACTCAGACTACTACCCAAAATCCTTAGGGAGTGCGCGTGGGAAGTCACGGTAACGTTGAGGAATGAGGAGCTCCTAGATATTGAGTGCGGGAATAGGGAGAGTGAGTTGTATGGTTTAGCTGTTGATGTAGGTACTTCAAGAATTGTCGTACACCTCCTCAACTTGAGTAATGGAGAAACATTAGCAGTGGCTTCCTCACCGAATCCTCAGCAAGTCTTCGGATTCGATATTATATCAAGGATAGCTCACGCGGCTAGTAGTGTAGAGTCTCTTGAGAAGTTACGTCAGGAATTAACTACTTCTATTAATGAGTTACTACTTAAAGCTTCCTCCGATGCTGGAGTAAGACCTGAGAATATTTACGAGATCGTGGTTGTAGGTAATACGGTGATGACACACCTACTCTTAGGAGTAGACCCATCCACGTTGGGGAGAGCTCCCTACACCCCAGTATTCACTAAGGGACTTGAGTTTAAGTCGGAGGAAGTAGGTATTAAGGTTAGTCCTAACAGCTACGTTTATGTAGCTCCAGGTATTGCGGGATTTGTTGGCGGAGATGCTGTAGCAGATGCTCTAGCTGTAGGACTTGATGAGTGTATAGAGCCTTGCGTCTTACTAGACATAGGTACTAACACGGAGGTTTTAGTCAATAATGGTAAGGAACTCTACGCAACCTCAGCACCTGCAGGACCTGCTTTCGAGGGTTTCGGGACTAAACACGGCTTAAGAGCTATGAGGGGAGCTATATCAAAGATATTCATATACTTTAGTGAGGCTTCAAGCGATTACGAAGTTCTCTACGAAGTAATAGGTGGTGGGAAACCACTAGGTATGTGTGGCTCGGCATATATTGATGCGTTAGCACACCTATACAAGCACGGAATAATTGATTCGAGAGGGAGGTTCAGAGATGTAGTGTCTAGGAGGCTTAAGAAAATAGAAGAACCTAAGTTCGTGGTAGTGTGGGGTAGTGAGTCAGGCACTAGTGAGGACCTAGCCATATACAGTAAAGACATAGAGTCTCTCTTACTAGCTAAAGCAGCCGTAGCTTCAGCAACCCAACTAATACTGAGGAAAGCAAACTTAATACCCGAGGAAGTAGGGAAAGTCTTTATAGCAGGATCCTTCGGTACGAGCTTAAATACAGAGAACGCAGCAATAATAGGGTTAATCCCTAAAGTCTGGGTAAATAAAACTTCCTTCGTAGGAAATACAGCGATAAGTGGGGCAAAACTAATCCTTAAATCAAGTGAAGCTAGAAGAAAAGCAGAGGAAATAGCTCAAAAAACAAAATACATAAAAATCCCTGCAGACAAAGAATTCACCAAAATTTATGTCGAGAACTTGTTCTTCCCACCCTAAAACGTAAAACACCTCAGCATACGTGACTCAATAGTGGGGACTCGTGTAGGTGTAGTGCCTCAATTTCATCTTAATCAAGGCTTCAGCTACCTTAACAGTTATTAGTGTGGGGTCTATTACTGGAACTCCGAGAAGTTCTGAGAGTTCCTCGCTTAATCCTATAAGTCCCCCACAACCTAGCACTATTACCTCCGCACCAAAATCATTGATTGCTTTCTTAGCTTCGTCTAGAATAGCTTTCTTCACCATATTCAAATCCTTTCTTAAATCTAGTACTCTCACGTCTATACCTGAGGCATAAACTACTCTTTTCTCAATCCCTAGCTCAATAGCTTTCCTGTAGTAAGCAGTTCTAGAATACCTGCTTCCAGTAGATATTACTGCAATCCTGTAACCTAAGAGAGTAGCTACTGTGAGGGAAGTCTCCCCAATACCTAACACGAGAATTTTTGAGACCTCTCTAGATGCTCTAAGACCTGGGTCATCAAAGCAATTAATAATTACTGCGTGAAAGCCTTCTCCAGCCGCCTTAAGTACCTCCTCTATTACGTATGGAGCTGCTAAGTCTCTATCGTATTCGCTCTCTATGGCTGGAGGACCTCTACTCAAGGATCTTACAAATACTTCAACCTCGGGTGAGATAACCTTCTTAACGTAAGTTAAAGTGAGTTCGTTCCATACGTCTGTATTAACAGGGTTTAATACGAGTATCTTAGGTTGAGTCATCCTTAAATAACCTACCTAGATTATCTTTAGTTTCGTTGCTAACTCCTTAAGCTCTGGATGTACGTACTCACCATTATCTAGTATTTTCTCCTCATCCCCCCAAACTGTTGGGTTGAGACATATTCCGTCTGTATGTGATGACGCGGAACCTAGTTTGCCTCTGAAAGTAGGTGATTGAGACCCTAAACCCCACTCAACAACTCCCCAGACTCTCTCATCTTCAAGTATGTTTCCGGTAAGTTTAGCGCCTGGATTACACCCATACGAGAGATGAGCTACGTTAAACATTTTCTCGTCATTAAATGACTTAAGCCACCTCTCAAAAACCCTAGCTTCTGAACTACCATCAACCCTACTTACTCTCCCGTCCCTTACGTAAAGCTTTATCGGATTCCTGAGGAGGCCTAATTCTTCAGGAGGCCAGACAGAACCGTCGAACACTAAAACACCATTAATACTCTCTTCTACCGGAGCCCAATCAACCTGACCGAAAAGCATGTATTCTCCAGGTCCTGAGACCTCCCCCTCAACCAGCACAGGTCTTGAGGGATCATTCTCGAATTCTAAGTCGGTACCTGCAGGAGTCTTGACCCTCATATACCTAGACCTATGAGTTACTTCAGCTAACCTCCTCTGAAACTCATACAGGAGTCCTATGTTGACTCTCCCTATAGTTCTGACCATCATATCTACGTTCATACCTACTAGACACATATACCTCACTCTACCAATACTCATTGCTTCCCAGTAAGGTGTTGAGTAGAGCAACCAATTCTTATTAAACTCAATCCAGACGTCAGCAACGCTTAACACAGCCTTAAGAGATTTTACTGGTAGGTATGGGTCAGCTGCCTTACCCACACCTACGGGAGTCTGATGAAGGAGAACAACAGGCTTCCCATCAACCACAGCTACTGCTCTAGCAGTAGCTTCAACTACGCTCCAATCACTACTAGTATCAGCAGTTATGACTACTTCCTCACTACTAGATACTTTCAACACTTCTCTAACTAGCTTCTGTGCCGCCACAGCAAGCTCGAAATCCATGAAGCTAGTCATCACGCATCACCCCACCAGCAAGCGAGACAAGCAACTCAGCTATCTTCAAAGCAGCCCAAGCAGGATCTACGACCGGCACGCCTACAGCATCACTAACTTCTTTAGCCATGCCTGCCAGACCCGTACACCCTAGCACTAGAACCTCAGCTCCCTCAGAAACTGCTTTCCTAGCTTCATCAACTAATAAACGCAGTGTTGACTCCTTATCTCTATCTAGGTCAAGAACTCTTAACGGAATCCCTCTTAAACTAGTAATAATTTCCTCGAATCCTAAAGACTTAACCCTCTCCCTAATCATGTTCAGGGTCTCGACCTCACCACCTACAGTAATTATAGATATTTTCTTACTAAGATTCCTGGCTAACGACAAAGAAGCCTCGCAAGGACCCACCACAACCTTACCTAAAAGCTCTCTTAATTTCGCTACTCCAGGATCTAGAAAACAATTCACTATCACTGCATCATAACCGGCGTGTATCTCCTTAACTAACTCAACAACTAAGGGTTCTACCTCAGCGTAAGCTTCAGCAGACTCAACAGATACCGGTCCCTTAGGAAGCGATATTACATCTATCTCCGTTTCTCTGGAGGCGTAGTTCTCGTAAATCTTCTTGTCTGAAGAATCCCATTTATTATGACCCACTGGGTTAACAACTAATACTCTCATCTACTAAGTACCTCCTCAACTAGCTCCTCAACAGGCACGTAATCATAATCAAAACCAAAATGTCTGGGACCAAAGTACTTAAGACCTGCAGGCGTTCTCCAGACCTCAGGTGCTTTAGCCGCTACACCATTAACTAACATACCTTCCCTTAAGTCGGTGTTTGTTATTGGTTCTCCGTCATCACTTAACAAGGTAAAGAGGTCTGGCGGCATAACTAATGGTTTGTTATTCATCCAGACCATTATGTGTTCGTTCATTATCCACGACCTCAAAATCAGACCAGTGAAGTCGCCTACACCCTTAATTATTGCCTCACCTCTCAAGAAGCCTTTTTCATCTCTCCACTCATACTTCTCAACAATTCCTCTGAAGACTACCCAGCCCTCAAGAACCTCGGCAACCCTCTCTACGGGATTCACCCCCTTAGCTCTAGCGTCTAGTACCGCCTCACCCAACTTGTAAGCAAGGGTTAGCGTATTTCTAATAACTACTTTCTCAGCAACTTTCTTAGTTAGTGGCGTATCAACAACAGCTACGAACTTACCACTCAATACCGACATATATCGAGCTATAGACTCATAATCATCTATGTCAGCGTACTCCTTAACAATCACTACGTCACCAGTCTCAGAAACTATGGCTGAAGGATACATCGGTACGTCAAATATATGGACTGAACACTGATGTAGTTCTGGAGCCGCCCTACCTAATAGGTCGCCATCAACTGCAGGTAGATTAAACCTAGCACCTATGCTAAGCGCGATAGGAGTATTATCACCACCCATCTCAGAAGCTACTACAGCATTCGCTTTAATTCCCAACACGTTCTCAAGAGTTTCAAGAGCCTTCAGTATAGGATCAAATATCTTTACGGGCTTCCTACTCTTAAGTCCAGGAGCTATCGAGCCAACATAATAAGGCACTACAATCAACGAATCTTCAGGGAGTTCTTCAAGATCTACAATCTTGATACTGCCAAACTCTTCTAAAGCTTTCTTAAGATGCATTAAACCCTCTTTCGGGTCCCCACCACCCCCAGTACCTAGAATTGTCGAACCAAGAACTAATCTCTTAGCTTCCTCTAAATTCTTAACTAACCACATATATCATACCGTTATATTTACTCGTATAGTCTTATATGTTTTAACGTCACATTGTTATACTTGTTCATAAAGTTTAAATGTTTTGGCATATAAGTTTTAAAACTCTGTTACAAACTATTTTTGGTGACACACATGGCAATTAGCAAGATTCACACGGTAATAATTGCTTTAATTATCATAATTTTAGTAGGTGTCGTGGCGTATTATATGGTGGGCCTTCCTGGAAGACCTACTACAACAACACCTACCACCACTCCTACTCAGAGAATGATTATTTATGCGTCGCTTTCAGAAATGACTACGGCTGATCCAAGCACAGAATTTTCTAATTCTGTGATGTGGTTGCCTCTAGTGTATGAACCGCTTCTTTGGTATGATCCTATCACAGATAAGTTCATTCCTGCACTAGCCACGAATTACAGCAGTAGTATAGACGGTCTTGTCTGGACTTTCACTATAAGGCGTGATGCGGTATTTCATGACGGGACACCTGTAACGTCGCATGCTGTTAAGTTATCTATAGAGAGAACTATAGCGTTGGGTCAGGGAGCAGCGTTTATTTGGGATCCTGTTGAGAGTATTGAGACTCCCGATAACTACACTGTTGTCTTCCGTCTTAAGTATCCTGCAGCACTAGATAAAATCGCTGCAACTGCCTATGGAGCATACATCTTCAGCCCTAAAGTTGTTGATTATGCTGGAGCTTCAAACCTGACAGATCCTAAAGTAGCTGAGTGGTTTAATAGAGGTAATGAAGCTGGTTCAGGACCGTACAAAATGATTAAGTGGGACCCGGAAAATGAGGTAGTGCTTGAGAAGTTTACTGATTGGTGGGGCTGGAAGTTGCCTGACTACCCGATGAAGTCCGATAACGCGCCTGATATCTTCAAGATAAAAATAATTAAAGATGCCGTAACTCAGGAGACCTTACTACTTTCAGGAGGTGTAGATATAGCTCAGTACGTACCGCTAGAAAATATCGAACAACACCAAAGGAATCCTAACCTCCAGGTGGTTTTTAAGCCGAGCTTCCAGAATCTCATAATGTTAATTAACGTAAAGAAACCCCCACTCGATAACGTCCTTGTAAGGAGAGCTATAGCTCACGCGATACCGTTCGAAGACATAGTCACTGTAGCTAGGAGCGGGTTAGCCAGAGTTGCTAGTGGGCCAGTTCCCCATGGTATGTGGGGTCATTTTGATAACCTGACTTTCAAGTATAACTTAAGTCTAGCTAGAGAGTTACTGACTCAAGCAGGCTACCCTAGCGGAATTAATAGGAAGCTAATACTCACTTACACTGCGGGAGACATATATGAAGCAAGAACAGCTGATTTAATTAAGGCTTCCTTATCTCAGATAGGGATAGAGATCGAGATAAGGCCTCTTAGCTGGGAGGAGCAGTGGGCTCTAGCTCAGAAAGGTTGGGAAGACCCTAACGCGGCTCAGGACCTCTTAATATTTTATTGGTGGCCTGACGTAGTGTCGCCCTTCACGTACTTATATAACATGTTCCATAACGCGAGCAAGGTATTCAACTTATGCTACTACGAGAACCCGGAGTTTAACGCGTTAATAGAAGAAGCTGTCACGCTGGAGGGAATTGATGAGGCTAGAGCCCTACAACTATATTACATGGCTCAGAAAATACTCTACGAGGACGTGCCAGCTGTCCCGTTATGGGATATGATAGACTTAAGGGTAGCTAGAGCAGGTATAGGGAATCTAGATAAGGCTATCAACCCTGCATATCCAACCGTAGTGTTTGCTCAAGTTCTTGATGTCAGGGGCTAAATAATTTTATTTTCTAATTAATCCTAGTCCTGAGGTGTGTTAGGCTTTGCCGGTACCTAGAGAGTACGTGGTTAAGAGACTCTTACTACTTGTTTTCGTAGTAATAGGTGTTCTAGTAATCACGTTTGTCATAACTAGGATAATCCCCGCAAGACCTGAGTTCCTCTGGGCCGGTCCTCACGCAACTGAGGAACAGCTTAAGAGAGCTAGACAAGAGCTCCACTTAGATGAGCCTGTTCATGTTCAGCTGTATTACTACCTACTTGATTTCTTTAGGGGTAACTGGGGCGTTTCTTGGAGAACCCGCTTGCCTGTGTTGAATGATTTACTTACGGCACTGCCCGCAACCTTAGAGTTAGTTATAGTGGCTTTCTTGCTAGCATCCTTAATAGGTATTCCTCTAGGTATTTATTCTGCTTTAAGATACGGGAGAATAGCAGATCAGATAATCAGGGTATTAACTATCTTAGGTGCGTCGGTCCCTGTATTCTGGATAGCCCTAATATTCCAGACTGCTATAGGTATCTGGGCAGGGGTTCTGCCAGCAGGTAAAAGAGTTGATGATTACCTAGCGTACATAACCGGCTTTAAACCCATCACAGGTTTCTACATACTCGACTCAATAATTCAGGGGAATCTACCGGTTTTCATAGATGTGTTAAGACATATCATAATGCCTGCTTTCGTCTTATCGATATATCCTTTGAGTCTTAGCTCCAGGATGAGCAGGTCTTTAATGATTGAGGTACTTAACGAGAATCATGTGAGGAGTTTAGAAGTGTGGGGTGTTCCCCAAAAAACTATACTCTTCAAGTATGCCTTAAGGAACGTGATAGTTCCTGTTATTGCTTCCCTAGGTTTATCTTTCGGCTACACTTTAGTAGGAGCGTTCATGGTTGAGCTCATATTCGTGTGGCCAGGACTCGGGTACTACGCAGGGATGTCGCTCCTCAGCTACGATTACCCAGCAATAATCGGTGTAGTTATTTTAGTTGCTCTATTCTATTCTCTCATAAACTTAGTCGTTGACTTAATACACGCGTGGCTGGATCCTAGGGTGAGGTTCTGATGTCTGAGTTAATACTCTACCTAAACATAATAAGGAGGAATCCTATATATCTAGCTGGCTTAGTAATAGTTTCTTTATTTGTTGTTGTAGGTTTAATCGCTCCCTACATACTTACTAGACCTGGGGATGCTTGGGGGCTTACGTACGATATTAATAAGAGGCTCTCACCACCTTCACTAGAACACCTATTCGGGACTGATGAATACGGTAGAGACTTATTTAACAGGGTGTTGTTAGGAACTAGATTCTCTCTAGTAATAGGTGTTGGTGTAGTAGCATTATCACTGGCTATAGGAATTCCTGTAGGTCTGATTGCTGGTTATGTGGGGGGTAAGGCTGGCACAGCGTTAATGCGTGTAACAGATATGTTCCTAGCTTTTCCACCACTCCTCCTAGCTATAGCTCTGGCCGCTACATTCGGTAGAGGACTCTCTAATACTATCCTAGCTTTATCACTATCTTGGTGGCCTTGGTACTCGAGATTAATCTACCTGCAAGTAAGTAGTGTAAGAAACTTACCATACGTTGATGCGGCCAAAGTAATCGGTATAAGTGAGGCGAGGATTATGTTTAGGCACGTACTACCTAATTCACTCACACCAGTCATAACTCAAGCAACTCTAGATATCGGGTCAGCCATACTTGAGGCGTCAGCTTTAAGCTTCCTAGGTATTGGAGTGCCCCCACCAACACCTGAGTGGGGTCTCCTCGTGAGTAGTGGCTGGCGACTAATTAGTGTGGCTTGGTGGGTATCTTTCTTTCCGGGACTAGCCATAGTGATAACTGTTCTAGGTTTCAACCTACTGGGTGATGCTGTGAAGGAGTTAATGGACCCACGACTAAGAAACTTACTGAGTATGAGGAGGGTATAGCACGTGAGTGAGGAGAAACTACTCAAGGTAAGTGAATTAACAATACATTACCACACAGTCGAGGGAATCATCAAAGCAGTGAGGAATATAAGTCTTGAAGTTAATGTTGGAGACTCGCTCTGCATAGTGGGTGAGTCAGGATCTGGCAAGTCAACACTTGGCTTAGCTATATCTTTATCATTACCGAAGAACGCTGTCGTGGTTAGCGGCTCCATACTCTATAAAGGAAGAGACTTACTCAAGCTGAAAACATCGGAGGTAGGTAGGTATAGAGGTAAGGAAATCTCAATGATATTTCAAGACCCAGCAACAACCTTTAATCCGCTCTTTACTATTGGTGAGCACCTTACAGACATCTTAAGACATCACTTCGGTATGAGTCGAGAGGAGGCTCTCGAGAGAGCCGTAGAATTACTAAAGATGGTTCGATTACCAGATCAAGCTAGAATCCTCCACGCGTATCCTCACGAATTATCTGGCGGGATGTTGCAGAGAGCAGCCATAGCAGCAGCTCTCTCAACAAACCCTAAGATCTTGATTGCTGATGAGCCTACAACAATGCTTGATGTAACTACACAGGCTCAAATACTTGACCTAATCAATTCTTTAAAGAGAGAACTAAACCTAACACTAATCCTCATAACACATAATTTAGGAATTGCTGGAGAGGTTTGTAGCAGGACTGCAGTAATGTATGCGGGCACACTACTCGAGGAAGGCCCTACAGAAGACATCATACTGAACCCCCTACACCCTTACACAGCAAAACTGATTAAGGCAGTCCCAATAATAACTAAGACTCAAGGTAGGTTGAGCCACATACCTGGAGTACTACCTGACTTAAGAAATCCTCCTAAAGGATGTCCTTTCGTTGATAGATGCGAACTCGCAACACCGGAGTGTAGTGCTTCACAGCCAGAATACTTCCGCGTGGGTGGTGTGAGGCGAGTAGCTTGCATCCTATACGGTGGTGAGCACGAATGAGATCCTTACTCGAAATTAATGAACTCACTAAGTACTTCCCAGTAAAAACAGGTCTTTTCGGGAGAGTAGTAGGGTATGTGAGAGCAGTTGATGGAGTCTCTTTCAAGATTTCTGAAGGCGCCGTTTTCGCACTGGTAGGTGAGTCGGGTTCCGGCAAGACAACTATACTTAGGTGTGTATTAAGACTTACTGAACCTACGTCTGGCGAAATACTTATTGAAGGCAGAAACGTGACCCAGCTTAGGGGTAAAGATCTTAAGTGGTTTAGGAGAAATGTTCAGGCAGTGTTTCAGAACCCCTACCTCTCCCTCAATCCTAGGATGAAGGTTAAGGATTTAATAGCTGAACCCCTGAAAACACATACTAACGTAAGTAAAAATGAGGTATACAGGAAAGTAGCTGAGGTCTTAGCTTTAGTAGGGCTTCCGGAAATAGTAGCTAATCAGTACCCACCCAACTTGAGTGGTGGTCAAGCACAGAGAGTAGCTATAGCTAGAGCTTTAAGTATAGAACCTAAGCTACTCCTACTAGACGAACCTACTTCGGCACTCGATGTTTCTGTGCAGGCTCAGATACTGAACCTTCTAGTAGAACTCAAAGAAAAACTCGGGCTCACGTACCTACTAGTAACGCACGATCTCTCCGTAGTTAGGTATATGAGTGACTACATAGCTGTTATGTACCTAGGTAAGATAATGGAGATAGGAACAGCAGAAGAAATATTCAGTGAGCCTAAACACCCATACACACTAGCACTACTTTCCTCAGTACCGGAACTAAACCCACAAGCCAAGAAACTCAAGAAAAAAATAATACTGCCTGGAGAACCACCAAGCCCTATGAACCCTCCCAGTGGGTGCAGATTAAGTAACAGGTGCCCCTACGCAACAAAAGAATGCGTGACTGAAGAACCAAAACTAACAAAAATAACAGAAACCCACTACGTTAGATGCTTACGGCACGAAGACCTGAGTTCCTTGATTACGCGCGAAGCTTAACTCTCAGTAGATTAGTCGCTTAAGCTGTATTAGCAAAAACGTGGAAATGTAGTGCGTAAGTAAGAATATGTTCAGTATGATTTCGCTTTTTCAGAAGATATGTTAGTAGTGCGATCAACACCGCTAGAGGCACTACTAGGACTGCTAGAATTATAATCAACGCGTTGATTCCTGTTTGTGCCGTAGGTATTTCTTCAACAGATTTTATTGGTTCTTCGTAAATTATCCTTACTTCACGGCTGCTGAGTGTTAGCGGTATCTTGATTATGTTTCCATCACCATATTTCTGTGTTTGGTATTTTATTGACGTATTATCCACGAGTATTTTCTTCACCCTGATATTTCGAGTCAAGAATATCGTTACACCGCTAATCCCCGAGCCGTAGATATTCATGACGAGCTCGTTTTCAGCTGCTTCCAGACTTAATATACTTAGGTTTTTGCTAGCCACGTAGATTCTTGACTCTCCTCTCTCAAACCCAACTCTATAAGCTCGGAGACTTACGTGCTTAACCGCCTCAATATTGATTAGCTCACTCTCAACTTCTATCACGCGATTCTCGGTCATCATGGATATGTGGCCGTAGGTGTAGTTGTAGATTGCTTTACCCTTAAAGTACAGTATTAAGAAAGTTGTTGAGTCTAAGTAAAACTCACACTCAACGTATGCTTTCCTGTACACGTATTGAGTGCTAGTTATTTCCTTCTTAAGTTTCTCTTCCTTAAGTTTCAGGTGTAGTGCCGGAACACCTCTCCACGTAGTGAATTCAGTGGTGGTAATGGTAATAGTAGTATTAATAGCTAGGAGACTTAGAGGGTACGGGGGCTCCCCGATCCTTACTCCTAAGTGTTTAAGATCTAGGCCTTCGTAAGGTGAGCAACTAAAAACATCTAAAGACACACTAGTCTCATACACTGTGTTCAAGGCAGCGTTGAAGGTGTTGAGGAACTCTTGCATGTATCCTTGAAAGCTACTAGGCTCTACGTGGCCAGACACTTTAAGGTTGGGTCTCAGCCTAAGAGAAACCTCCTTCTCACTTAATCCAGTTATTGAGAATTCTGTTGTGCCTTTAATTTCTAAGACTAGTCTGTTAGGGAGTAAAGAACCAACTAAGAAACCATCATAACTTTCGTCAGTCTTCACGTAGATTTTGTAGCTGTAGGTATCGCCAACGTCGTGAGAACTCGTGAAAGGTGCTGAAATCAGCAATAACATAGAGATTACGACGAGAAGAGCAGAGAACCTAGTCACGTAAGTCACCAAGATATTATTTGCTTGAGGATATATATTGTTTACCCTAACCAACCTGTTTCAGGTTTTGCGGGTTCTCTACGTAGGTGTTGTTCCTGTGAA
>CALIBI010000042.1 GCA_938045815.1 uncultured Sulfolobales archaeon
GGTAAGCCTGTAGAGCAGGTATTCGTAATTAATTACAAGTTAAGCTCTAAGTTATGTCCTAGGTGCTTGAGCGTCAAAACCAGAGATTACGAAGCGATACTTCAGATAAGGTTTGTGGGGTTGCCTGCTGAGGAGGTGAAGAAAAGAATAACTAAACTAATAGGTAGTGTGAGGAGTATTAGTAGCAACATAACAGACTTCGAGGAGTTGCGTGAGGGGGTAGACATAAAGTTTGGTAGTGTTTCAGTAGCTCGGCAGGCTGCTAGCTACTTGCAGGGAGTGCTTGGTGGTTATGTTATGGAGTCATGGAAGCTTCACGGGGTGGTGAGGGGTAGGAGACGCGGCAAGTTATCTATAGTGTTAAGAATACCTCAACTAGTTCCTGGTGACTTAATATATCTTAGAGACTCCCTAATGGAGGTACTCAACATACAGAAAGACAAGTTAGTTTTGAGAGATCTAGCTAGGGATGAGGTCCTGAAGATAGGTATGAAATCCTTAACTAGGAACGAGTTCAGATTATTAGGTCCTGATGACTACGTAGTTAGTGAATGTGAAGTATTAGACTTCAGGAGTGGTGAAGTTACTGCTAAGTGCGTTGATGGAACTATAGTTAAGACTAGCTTCCCTAAACACTTGAGTGTTGGGGAGGTGATCCAGGTAATAACTTACAGAGACTCGAAGTATGTTAGGCGGCAAGCCGGGAGTGGGTGAGTTTTATCGTGTTCTGTTCTTCCTTAAATAGTTTTTACGTCTATTAATATAGAGGTGGTGTGTTGGGTAAGAAGAAAGCTGAGGTAGTTTCGGAAACTCCCTACCCTAACCCTAACGAAGGCACGGTGGTTTGCGTGGTTACTGAACCTATGGGAGGTAATTACGTGAAGGCCGTATGTATGGATGGGAAGGAACGGAAGCTGAGAATACCTGGGAAGCTAAGGCATAAAGTCTGGATAAACGTTAAGGACGTGGTTTTGGTTGGTAAGTGGGAGTTTGATGAGAGTAGGGGGGACATCCTGTATAAGTATGGGAGGGATGAGAAAAAGAAGCTTATTGAGGCAGGATTCCTAGATCCTTCACTGGCTGAGAGTGTGGGTGAGTTTTAATATCGCGTGAAGAGTCTGAAGACTCAGTGATTGACTTGTTTTTCAAGGTTAGAGATAAGGAACGCAGAATAGTAGATAAAGACTTATTCGAGACCGTGGAGGAGGTTTTCGATAAAGCGACTGTTCAAGCAGTTCTTAAGCTGATGAGGAGGGGGGTAGTGCATAGTCTTAAGGGGGTAGTCAGTTCTGGTAAGGAGTCACGAGTTTATTGGGGGAAGGGACGCGGGGGTCAGGACCTAGCACTCAAGATATACCTAACATCATCGGCAGAGTTCAGGAAGGGGATGATGAAGTACATATTAGGTGATCACAGATTCGATAAAGGCGTCCCTAAAACAACTAGGAAGCTAATCATACTTTGGGCTAAGAAAGAATTCAAAAACCTCACAGAACTCCACAAAGCGGGTGTTTCCGTCCCGAAACCAATAGACCAGTATGAGAACGTCTTAGTCATGGAATTCATAGGGCGTGAGGGTGTTAGAGCCCCGCTACTAAAAGAGTCAGACCTAACCACGGAAGAATACGCTACTATATTCCAGCAGGTGATTGAGGATGTTAGGAAGGCATACACTAAGGCCGGGATAGTGCACGGGGACCTGAGCGAGTACAACGTAATGGTGTGGAACAACAAACACTACATAATAGACGTTAGCCAAGCAGTACCAACCACACACCCTAACGCCGCAGACCTCCTGCAGAGAGACCTAAAAAACATAGTTAGGTTCTTCGAGAGCGTGGGAGTCAGCACCCCACCACAAAACAAAATTCTCGAGTATGTCACGGGAAAAACAAACAAGCTAGAGTACTAGGTTGTGTTCGTACTCACTAGTAGGGAGGTTTTATGTGTTTAACGAGATATAATATTTGGGTATTTAGTGGTGGACTGTGGTTTAGTGGGTGAGTGATGTGAGCAGAGTTCCTCAAGGCTTAACGAGGGTGTATTTGAATGTGAGACCTGAGAGACTTGGTGTATTGATTGGTGAGGGTGGTAAGACGCTGAAAGATCTTGAGAACAGAACTAAAACGATAGTGAGTGTAGACAGCGTGAACAGTAGCGTAGTCATTGAGCCAGCAACCACTGAAACACCTATCGATGGGATATTGAGAGCTTCAGACTTTATTAGAGCTATTGACGCTGGCTTCAGTCCTGAGAAAGCCTACAAGCTATTGGATGAGGACGCAGTACTACTGATCATAAACCTGAAGGAAGTTGTTGGTCCTTCCCAGAACCACCTATACAGGGTTAAGGCTAGAATCATAGGTGAGGAGGGTAGGGTTAAATCAAATATAGAGCAACTCACAGGAACCTACATAAGTGTCTACGAAGACCTAGTAGCTGTGATAGGAGATTATGAGGGGGCCTACCTAGCTAGAGAAGCTTTAGAGATGCTTATTCAGGGAAGAGAACACTCAACAGTCTACAGATTCCTCAATAAGAAGTCACGAGAACTAAAACGTAGGAGACTCACAGAATACTGGAGGAGAAACCCTTAACGCTAAAGGACTCTTGAGTAGAATATTTAAAGGGTTAGGAGCCCTACCCTCTTTATGTGGTGGGCCCGGGGGGACTTGAACCCCCGACCTACGGGTCTCACCCTGGAGTTCTCCTATCATCCCTTTCGGTCTGTAGACCCGTAGAGGACTGGAGCCCGCCGCTCTGCCTAGCTGAGCTACGGGCCCACCTTAGCTCATCACTTACAGAATAATACCGGAGTTTTTAAATACTTTCCCGTATCTCCTTGAGGGGTGTGTGGTGAGTCCTTGGAGAATTAGGTGTAGAGATTGCGGTAGTGTGTCGGTTCTTAACGTGAGTTACGACTTAAGTGAGTTTACTCGACTCTATCATTACTGCAGAGTATGCGGTAAGAATACGTACCATGAGATCATAGAGCCTTCTGAATAGAGCGGTAACTCGCGTAAGCTCAGTGGAGGTTCATTCGCATCATTCAGTCAGTTGGGCGACACTCATCACTAAATAATTTCAGGTTTTTAGTAGTTATAAATTGATTCCCTTTATGGTCTCGACAACAAATCAACGCATAACAATCTCTCCCTTACTAAATGCCCTCTTCCGACAAACAATCATCGATAAAGAACTGCTTGTCCTCTTTAAACCTTAACTAGTTCGTGATCGCAAACCCCCTAAAACTAGTTTCTCAGAGGTACTGACTACATAACTAGTCAACGTTAACTAATTAACAGTTAACAACTCATTTGCATAAACCCAAGGAACACACCCTATACATCCCTACACATTTCATACATCCTACTGAAGAGAGAGTAAGTACCCCCTGGCGTTGATTTTTTGGTGTATCGCGTACAACGTGTTAGAACACAACCTTAATCATTTATTTCTCTACCTTTTCAAAGCCTTCAGTTTCTCAAACAATTAAAAACGACTACATAGTAAATATAAAGCGATAAACACTTATTCTTCACCCAGTAGCGGAAAGCCTTAGTAGTGTTTGATGCCAGTTCCTTAGCAAGCTTCACTAAATGCTTGTTTTCAAGAACTCTATGAATTCATTAATCTTCATTGATTTCTGTAAGCCAGTGCTGCGTATCCTCACGTTGACTGTCTCGCTCTCTTTCTCTCTATCACCAACTACTACTACGTATGGTATCCAGTTAATCCCTGCGTCACGTATTTTCCTACCTAACCCTACCTCCCTATGATCTACATCTACGCTGATCCCTGAATCACGTAACCTACTTGCAACGAACTCTGCATAACCCACGTGATCCTTACTCACAGGTATTATCCTGACTTGCGTGGGGGCTAGGAATGCAGGTATGTAGGGTGTTTTACCAGCCAGTTCTGCTTTGTAGGCTTTATCTATTAAAGCGTAAGCAAGAACCTCGAGAGGTCCCAGCAATTCTGATGACAGAGTGATCGCGTGTTCGTGAGTAGGTGTTGTAGTGATATGGTTCTGGGCTTGTAATGAAGTCTTAGTAAGCAGTGTTGGTGTTTCGGTTGAGTCTACGTAGTAAAGCTCAACTGTTAGTTCCCAGAGAGACTTATCTTTCTTAACTATTAGTAGTTCTTCGTAAAACTTGCTTAAAATTTCGTTGATAGTGTTTTGGAGACCTTCCTCAAATACCTCCTGACTAACCACTAGGACAGGCGTTAAGTGATTTAGTAACTCAATTTTTTCTAGTTTTTTCAGTACGTGGCTCAGGAGATCCTTCAGCAGATTAAGAGTTTCCTTCTTACTACTCAGCAGTGCTGTTAGTTGCGGTTTTCTTAAGCACGTTAAGTAGTTTCTGAAGTCGCTTGGCTTAGTCTCTTTCAAAACACTAACTACTTCGTAAAGGTAGTAGTTACTTCTCTCCTTAAGAATTTCTGACTCTAACAGAACCTTAACGTGGTTTGAAGTAGCTTCACTGCTAACACAGTGTTTAGTATCTTTGGTTGTGGTGAAACACAGAAACTCTTCACTTCTTTCTACGTCTTCTGAGTAGCCTTGAGTTATTATTTTCTCTCCCTGCAGGTTGTGTGACTCCCTAAGCTCACTAATTACTGACTCACTCAGCTCAAGTAGCTTGTCTTCAATGACTATTGCTGGTCCCATCCTATAAAGTCTTAACCCGGTATCCTCTACTAGTTTAAACCCGAACTTACTTAGTAGTTCGTTGATTCTCTCGCTAGGTCTCCATCGCGTAGTAGCTACGTCTAAGCATCTGTGTTTGCTTAAAACCCACTTCATTGTCTTCACGTGCTTTGAGTCCGGCACTAGCTTCTGTGTGCCGGAGGTTCTGCTATACGTGAAGCACTCATTAAGTTCTGCGGTCTTAATTCTTTCCTCAGCCTTATACTCTCTTGAGAGTTCTGAGAGTGGGTGTCCGTAACAGTTGATAGAGAATCGCTTGTACCACCCGAAAGGTGCTCGATACGTAGGTATTTCTTTGATTTCTTCTCGCAAGACTTTCTCGAGAGTCTTAAGCACTTCTAGAGCTTCGTAGGGTTTTGCTAGATTTCTTGATAGGTGTGCGTATGGGTATAGAACGATTGCTGCCGGCTTTAGCTTAATCGTTAGGTCTTTAAGATCCTTCACGAAATCTCTAGCTAGCTCGACTAGGTTTCTTGAGTCCCCCTCCTCAACGGTGATGAAAACCACTAAAGCGTTCTCGAACCCGATAGAGTGCTCACCAGGTATTTCCTCAGCTTCTTCAAGTGCTTTCTCCACGGTTTTGGTTGTGAATGACTCAGCATGTATTAGTAGTACCCTCAATTACTTACCCCAAATATTCTAGTGTGGTAACTTAAAATCAGGTAGTGAGTCTCTCTAGAGATTTAGCGTTTTTAACACGTGACTGGATTTAATTGGATTTAATAGGTAGTTAATAGCTTATGAAAATGGTGGGTGTAGTTGGGGGAGCATAAGTTCTCTGAGAAGAAAATTGCTTCGATAGAAGATTTAGAACTTACTCCTACAGTTCTTTCTAAGCTGATTGAGGCTGGTTTTAAGACTCTTGAATCTATAGCTGCTGCTAACTCGGCAGAGCTTGCTAGCATAGCTGGCATACCGCTACCGACTGCTCAGAGAATAGTTATTAAGGCGAGAGATCTGTTAGGACTTAAGTTTAAGACAGCTCTTGAGTTAAGGATTGAGAGAGCTAAGATAGGCAGGATCACTACCGGCTCAAGAAGCTTAGATGCTTTGCTCGGGGGAGGCATCGAGACCAAGTCTATTACTGAGCTCTTCGGTGAGTACGGGACAGGCAAAACAAACATATGTCACCAGCTAGCAGTTAATGTTCAGCTGCCTGAGGAGCGTGGGGGGTTGAGCGGGAAAGCCCTCTACATAGACACTGAAGGCACGTTCAGGTGGGAAAGAATAGAAGCTATGGCTAAGGGTGTTGGGTTAGATCCTGAAACTGCTATGAGGAATATTATATGGGCTAGAGCAATAAACAGTGATCACCAGATATCCCTAGTTGATGAAGCTACTAACGAGTTACTGCCTAACGAGAACATAAAGCTACTAATAATAGACTCAGTCATTAGTCACTTCAGAGCGGAATATACTGGTAGGGAGACACTAGCTGTCAGGCAGCAAAAACTCAATAAGCACCTGCACGACTTAGCCAGAATAGCTGAGGCTTTCGACATAGCCGTAGTCGTGACTAATCAAGTCATGGCTAGGCCAGACCTCTATTATGGGGACCCAACACAAGCTGTAGGGGGTCACGTGCTAGCGCACGCGCCTGGTGTTAGGGTTCAGTTAAGGAAGGGCAGAGGTAATAAGAGGATAGCTAGAGTTGTTGATGCTCCTCACTTACCGGAAGGTGAGGCCGTCTTCGTGATCACTGAGGAAGGAATTAGAGACGCGGAGGAGTAAAAACGTGACTCTCCTCCTCCTACTACTGGAGTTTACGTTACCTATTCCTGTCTTAGCTACTCTCGTATTCGCGTCTATATTTGATCTTAAGAACCGAGAAGTGAAGGAGTATTTGTGGATTCCCGCAGCCGTATACTCAATCATAGTGAACTTACTGCTAGGTAATTACTCTGACTTACTACAGCTGACGCTAGCTTCAATACCTGCTCTCCTAGTTTTCGTTTTAGCATTGCTCGATATGATGGGTGGGGCGGATTTCCTAGCCTTACTAGTAGTGACTCTAGCACACCCAACAATATCTCCTAAACCAATAACCTACTTAACCCTCATATACTCGTTAATCATTCCTGTAGTACTGATACTGCGTAACTTGATCATCGGTCTGAAGTACTTTAGGTACTATAAGAGTCTCAAGTGCGTTAAGGGTCATAAGATTCCGTTACTGCTGTTAGGACGCCCTAACACTGTGGATTCGTTTCTTAATTCGAAGTTTACGTATCTGCTCACAATCCCTGTTGAGCATCAATCAACTTTGTTTGAGTGCCGCACGTCGTTTTCCATGGATGAGGCTCGGGAGGAAAAAATAAAGAATAATGTGATGGAGTTGGTGAATAAGAATGCTCTCAATCCTCACGATTTAGTATGGGTTACTCCCGGACTACCTCAAATAACGTTTTACTTGTTCGGGTACGTGTTAGCGTTGGTAACTCCCGTGTCTCTTCTTCACCTTATAATTCCTTAAGTAGATTATTTTTGGTAGTTAGGTACTATGTGCGGGCATGCTTTGAAGGTTTTGTGGGCTCCTTGGAGAATGAGTTACATAGTTAAGGGTTCTTTAGAGGAGTGTATATTCTGTAAAGCAGTTAAGGGAGGCGATGACGAGAATTACGTCGTGGTGAGATCTAAGCACAGCATCGCTATGCTTAATATATTCCCGTACAACACTGCTCACGTCATGATAGCTCCGGTTAGGCATGTTGCCAGGGTAGAGCAACTAACTCATGAGGAAGTTTTAGACTTATTTGAGGTTCTTTCCAGAATTATTAAAGCTATTGATCAGGAATACGACCCGCAGGGCTACAACATAGGGGTAAACGTGGGTAGGGTTGCTGGAGCAGGTATTGAATCACATATTCACGTGCACGTAGTTCCTAGGTGGTTAGGAGATACTAACTTCATGCCCGTAATCGCTGGAACTAAGGTTATGCCTGAGGATCTGCGTAACACGTACACGAGGCTGAGGAACAGGATATTATCTCAGGATACCGCACGTTAATAATTAATTTACTCAGTATCATAAGTTCTTCAGTTTTCTTGTGTGAGTGCTTCAGCAGTAACATCAACTTAATGAAATATTGTTTTAATGTTTTATGTCGTGTTCGGTATGAGGTACCTAACTTGAGGAACCTAGTTTATGAGTTAACGGGTAAGGACTTAATAACTACTCAGGAGTGGGGTGTTGATGAGTTAAGGATAGCGCTAAACCTCGCTAAGGAGTTTAAGTGGGTTGCTCACTACTACGGTGTGAGTAAGATACCACCTATTCTTGAGAGAAAAACATTCTTTATGTTGTTCTTCGCTGGCTCCACAAGAACTAGAGCAGCTTTCGAGGCAGGCATGACATACTTAGGTGGTCACGCACAGTATATAGGTGCTCAGGAAACACGTATTGGTGAGGGTGAGGCAGTTAAAGACGTGGCCGTGATGTATGAGAGGTATGGTCACGGCTTAGGTATAAGAATACTTGATAAAGCTATAGACTACAAGCATGGTGCGGGGAATCAGTTAATACGTGAAGTCGCTAAACACGTTAAGATACCTGTGATTAACATGGCCGATGATCAGTTCCACCCAACTCAGGCTCTAGCTGACTACATGACTTTCGAGGAAATATTCCCTAACCCTAGAGGTAAGAAGTACGTCATAATGTGGGCTTACTCCCCCGTCGTTAGGGGTCCTTGCAGCATTAACGAAGATCTCTTAATGTTTACTAGGATGGGTGTTGATGTCACCGTAGTGTATCCGCCTGGCTATGATTTATTCCCTGACGTTGTTGAGTGGGCTAAGGAGAACGCCAGAAACTCAGGCTCTGTTCTTGAGTTCAGTAATGATTACAGAGAAGCTTTGAGGGGTGCTCACGCAGTATTCCCGAGGAACTGGGCTTCAAGAACTCTTCAAGAGTTAGGTTATAGTAAGTATGGTCAGGAGGAGCTGAAGAATTACGAGAAATTCAAGGACTGGAGAGTCACTAAAGAGTTGATGAGTCTTATGGATAAGTCCGGGGTCTTAATGCATGTAATGCCTATCTTCAGGAATGCTGAAGCTGATGACGAGGTAGTTGATAGTCCGAGGTCTGTTCTCTACGAGCAAGCAGAAAACGGTTTATGGACTAAGATGGCTGTCCTAGCTCTCACGATGGCTGGGCTCAAATAACGTTTAATTGAGACTCGCATAAAACTAATTAATTTTAATTACTAAATGAAAATAACGTTTTACTAAAATAAATGGAGCTAAGTTTAAAAAGATGGTATTGATAGTAGGTTACGTGGTGATGTGTTTGGGTAAGCCCTGGTATGTTGGTATTTGGGAGGGTCAAGACTATCTCTCTAATCTAGAGAGGACTCAGGAAGACATAAAGCTGATTATTGAGGCTGCAAGAGATTTAGAGAGGAAGTTTAAGGCTAAGGTCCCGACACCCTACCTACAGGGTCAGACGCTCTTCATGTTCTTCTATAATAGGTCTTTGAGGACTAGGAATAGTTTTGAGGCAGGGATGTCTCAGTTGGGTGGTCACGCGCATTTCCTAAGCCCTCAAGACGTCTACACACCAACGCTCCCCGAGGATATGGAGCCCTACAAGACTGAAGCGATAAGTGATGTTGCTAGGGTCTTGAGTAGGTATGGGAACGGGATAGCTATAAGAATATATGCTGACGCCGCTAAGTGGGTTATTGGTAGGGGTCACAGAGTTATTGAGGAATTTGCTAAGTGGGCTACCGTGCCTGTTCTTAACATGGAAGACGACATATTCCATCCATTCCAGTCTCTAGCTGATATTAAGGCTGCTTTAGACGTGATACCTAATCTGAGAGGTAAGAAGTTTGTTGTCTCTTACGCGTATTCCGGAGGTCTCAAGCCCTTAGCTGTTCCTCAAGACGTCGCTATTATGGCTGCTATGATGGGTGCTGAGGTCTGGATTGCTCACCCACCAGGATTTGAGTTAATGGATAACATAATGCAGAAAGTTAGAGAGTTGGCTGATCGTTACGGAGGCTCTGTTAAGATAACCTACGATATGAAGGAAGCTTTCGAGGGAGCTACGTTCGTGTATCCGAAGGCTTGGAGTCCTAAAGGATTCTTCCCGCCTTTCAGCCCTGACGGCAAGGTACATAAAGAGGAAGCTATGGAGTACCAGAATAAGTTCAAGAACTGGATAGTAACGATGGATCTCCTGGAGGAGTCAGGAAAACCGTACTACATGCATTGCGGGCCTGCTGACAGAGGACAGGAAGTAACTGATGAAGTACTAGACACCTACGAGAAATCACTCTATTTCGAGGAAGCCGAGAATAGGCTGCACGTACAGAAAGCAGTAATGGCAATGGTTATGGGTAGTAAGTACGAATGAGGTGTTGCAGTCAATTGGTTAGAGACGAGAAATACATACTAATCGCTTTAGGTGGTAACGCGTTCCAGTCTAAGGGGGATAAAGGAACTCCTGAAGACTACTGGAGGAACGCTTACAGAGCCGCAGAAACTATTGTTAGGATAGTTAAGGAAGGGTATAAAGTCGTCGTTACTCACGGGAACGGACCTCAAGTAGGCATCATAATGGAGTGGATGGAGAGATCTAAAGACAGGATACCTCCCCTAACCATGGATATAGCTGGCGCTATGACTCAGGGATGGTTAGGTTACCTACTAACTCAATCAATAAATAACGTGTTAGTGAGAGAAGGTATTAGGGATTCTGTTAAGGGGGCTGTAGCCGTAGTTAATCAGGTTGAGGTACGAAGAGACGATCCAGCGTGGAGCAACCCTACTAAGTATGTGGGTAGCTGGTACACTGAAGAGGAAGCTAAGAAGTTAGCTACTGAGAAGGGCTGGGTCTTTAAACCAGACCCTAGAGGTGGGTACAGGAGAGTAGTTCCATCACCTAACCCGTTCAGTAACGTGGAGGTAGCAGCTATAAAAAGACTAGTTGATGATGGATGGATAGTTGTAGCTTCTGGTGGTGGCGGGATACCTATAGTTAGGAACGACGACAACACTTTACAAGGTGTTGAGGCAGTAATTGATAAAGACTTAGCTGGTGAGGTTCTAGCTACTTCTCTCGGTGTGGGGGTTTTAGCGATTTTGACGGACGTTGATGGGGTATACTTAAACTTCGGTAAGCCAAATCAAAGGAAGCTAGACGTAGTGATGGTGTCTGAGTTAGAGAAGTACTATAAAGAGGGGCACTTCGCGCCAGGCTCTATGGGACCTAAAGTATTAGCAGCGATAAGATTCATAAAGAATGGCGGTAAGAGAGCTATGATAGGTCACCTATACAACGGTTACGAGGTAATCAAGGGTCTTTCAGGAACTACAGTGCTGCCTATATAGCGGTTCAAATAATTCTCGTAAATAATCTAAACACTTAATTCAAGCGTTTTCTAAAATTCTTGAGAGTTTTCTTTGAAACATATAAACACTTATTTAAAACTACCTTAGTAAGCTATTCTGGTGGTGTGTTTTACTTGGAGAAGATAGATCTACTAATAAATAATGCTTTAATAGTTACAATGAATCCCAGGAGAGACGTTATTCCGCGTGGTTTTGTTGCTGTTAGGGATGGTAAGATTATTGATGTAGGTTTCGGCGACGGTAGGAGTAAGTATGTTGCTGAGGAGTACGTGGAGTTGAGGAGGAGTGTAGTGACTCCGGGTTTCGTGTGTGCGCACACACACTTCTACGGACTCCTCTTAACAGGATCGCCGTGGTTTGGTGTGATTGAGGCGCCGTCAGATTTTCAGCAAAATTTGCAGAGGATTTGGTGGGCGCTTGACGAATCCCTCACGTACGATGACGTGTATGTTAGTGCTTTGCTCGGGTCCATGCTCTTCGCTAGAACTGGAACTACCTTCTTTAAGGACTTACTAGATGCTCCCAACATAACTCAGAATTCGCTAGATTATGTGGAGAAGGGGGTTACTGAGGTTGGTTTGAGAGGTTTTGCTGGTTTCTCAGTAACTCAGAGGAGGGATTTGCGTGAGGGTTACGAAGGCATAGCTGAGAATGAGAGGTTTGTTAAGAAGATACACAGTAACCCTGACAGCAACGTTAAGGGTGTTTTCACTCTGCACGCGTCTTTTACAGTCACTGATGATGTCTTGATTAAAACGAAGGAATTAGCTGATAAGTACGGAACTATATACGCTATGCACTTAGAGGAGGGTCTTATCGACGTCTACCACAACATCGAGCGTTACGGTAAGAGACCTGTAGAGAGGTTGAGGGATATAGGGTTCTTATCACCGAGATTCCTGGCTATTCACGGTGTTCAGGTTACTGAGGATGAGTTAATGATACTGAAAAGGTATGATGTTAAGATAGCGCATAACGCTATGAGTAACATGATAAATGGGGTTGGGGTTCCTCCAATACCTAAGATGCTGTCGTTAGGGATGACTGTAGGCATAGGTAATGACGGGTACGTGATGGATGTTTTCGAGAATATGAGGTCAACATACTTAGTGCATAAGGTAGTGAATAAGGACCCAAGGTTGATGAGTCCTCTCAAGGTTGTTGAGATGGCTACTATCGACGCGGCTAAAGCTCTCAACGTTGATGATAAGGTGGGTTCTATAGAGGTAGGTAAGGATGCTGACATAACTATATTGGTGCCTGAGTTTACTCACACACCACTTGATGAGAGGACTGTGTACGGGCATCTAGTCAACACGTTTAGTGGTAAGGATGTGTGGGGAGTCTTAGTTAGGGGTAAGTGGGTTACTAGGGAGAAGCACTTAGTGACTGTCGACGTAGATAAGGTTATTGATTACGCTGAGAAAGTCGTAAACAGGTTGTGGGATAGGATGCTCTCGATGGAGGTTAAGTATAAGGTTGAGTGGCTTAAGCCCTAATTTATTAGGTGGTGTCTTATGGGTGTAGAAATATCTGTTGAGATAGCTGGTCTAAAGTTCAGGAACCCGATACTAAACTCCGCGTGCCCGATATCGAGAGACGGTAAGGCTATTGAGTTGCTTGCTGAGGGTGGTGCTGGGGGTTTAGTAGCTAAGACTATAGGTATCAAAGCAGCTAAGGTTCCGAGACCCCACATGGGCGTCATTAACAGGGGGTACATAGGGTTAATATCGCCTAAATATGAGGACGGGAAGTTAGTAACGAAGATAGTGAACGTTAGGGGGGCGTATTACGGGTTCTTAAATGCTGAGCTCTGGTCTGATCTACCGCCTGAGCAGTGGTTTAATGTTGAATTACCTTACGCTAGGAGAGTTGCTGAGAAGTATGGGATACCACTCATAGCTAGCTTAGGATACTGGGCTCACGAGCTCAGAGAGTTAGGTCCTAAGGCCGTGAAAGCAGGTGCTCAAGGAATTGAGTTCTCAACTCATTACGTGGGCTTCGATTATAAACCCGTTGTTGAGTCAGCTAAAGCTTTGAAGGAGGTTGTGGATGTTCCGGTATTCCCTAAGTTGAGCCCCCACTTAACCGGACTCAGAGAAATGATCAGAGAACTTGAGAAAGTAGGTGTTGACGGGGTAGTAGCGATAAACACGATAGGTCCTACACTACACATAGACATAGAGAGTGGGAAGCCTATTATGGGTGGGCCTGACGGGCACGGGTGGCTCTCAGGACCGGCCATAAAACCTCTTGGGGTTGCTGTGGTAGCTGAGATAGCTAAGATAAGTAGATTACCGATAATTGGTGTGGGAGGTATCTCCCAACCTGAAGACGTTATCGAGTATGTTATGGCTGGTGCTACAGCTGTTCAGGTATGTACTCAAGCTATACTAGAAGGTCCTCAAGTATTTAGGAGATTAGCTGAGGGTGTTGCTAAGTGGTTGATGGAGCACGGCTACTCGAGCATAGAAGATATTAGGGGTATCGCGTTAAAGCACCTCAAGCCTGAGTTGGCTGGCTGGTATGAGGTGAAGAACCCGGTAGTTTCAGAAGATAAGTGTATTGCTTGCGGGCTTTGCGAGCAGTCATGCACTTACGACGCGGTTCACGTACTCCCTAAAGGCGTCGCCAGAGTAGCTGTTGTTGATACTGGTAAGTGCTACGGCTGCGGTGTTTGCACTACGGTATGTCCTACGAGAGCTATCTACTTCCCAGCAAGCTACTGGTTGTAGCGAGAATGATATTACTCTAAACTAATTTAATTTAAATCTAGGTAAATCTTTTTCACACAAACCTGATGGTTTGCGTTAAGTATTACATAACTTAGTTTAAGTCATACTAAAATTGCTTTGAAGCTTCTTACTCGTGTGAGGTTAAGGTGGTATGTCAAAATACATAAGGAACCTCACGTGTTCTCGTTGCGGTACTGTCTACAGGTATGAGGATAAGCCCTCCCTATGTTTAAGGAATGATTTAGGTCGGTTAGACATAAACTACGATTACGAGGCACTCAAGAATTTCTATACTAGGGATTATGTTGGTAGGAAGCCCCTAACTAGTCAGTGGAAATACTTCGACTTACTACCTCCTCAAAACAGTGAGAACATAGTTACGCTTAATGAGGGGGCTACTCCCTTAATCAAGGCTCGGAGGCTTGCTGAGAAGCTCGGTATTAAGTCTTTATGGATTAAGGACGAGACCAGAAACCCTACAGCTTCCTACAAAGATCGCGGTATGTCGGTCGCGATTAGTGTTGCTAAAGAATTCGGTTACGGCAAGTTAGTTACTGCTTCATCAGGTAATGCAGCAGTTGCTTTATCAGCTTATGCTGCGAGAGCTGGGATGGAGATTTATGCTTTCGTTATAGAGCAAGCTAGTTATAGTAAGATAGCTCAGCTACTCTTCTACGGAGCTAGGGTAGTTAGGGTGAGGGGTCTAGGCAGGGAAGACCCTACAGTTAAGATGATGAGGATAGCTTACGAGAAATTCGGGTTCTTCCCATCACCTAGCTTCGGTCCCTTCAACCCGTACCAGATAGAAGGTTCTAAAACAATCTCCTACGAGATAGTGGAGCAAATGAGTTGGAGAACGCCGGACTGGGTGTTTGTTCCGGTAGGTGCTGCCTCACTACTGACTGGTGTCTGGAAGGGGTTTAGAGACTACCTGGAGTTAGGTTTAATTAACGAATACCCTAAACTATTTGCTGTGCAATCAACAGGCAACCCACCATTCGTCAGAGCTTTTAAGGAGAAGCAAGATCCATTCAATATACGTCCTTGGGACCACCCACACACGATAGCTTGGGGTCTTGAAGACCCCTACCCGTGGGACGGTGATGCAGGACTAACAGCTCTTCAAGTAACTAAGGGTAACGCGGAAGAAGTTGAAGATTCTTTAATTGTTGAAGCTATGAGAAATCTAGCTAGTACGGAAGGAATATTTGCCGAGCCTTCAGGAGCTGCATCACTAGCAGGACTCATGAAAGCTCTCCAAAACAAACTCATAGACAAAAACGAAGAAGTAGTAGTACTAATAACCGGGCACGGACTAAAAGATCCAGACGTAGTAAGAGAAGTAGTTGGTGACGCTCCAACAATAAACCCAGATATTGAAGAATTCAGAAAAGTTCTACTCACTCACTACAAGACACTAATCTAGAACCACGCAGAAACCAACAAACACTTACAGTAAGAACCAGAAAAATAGGTTGAAAAAGAGTAGGTCGAAATTCTTGATAATCTAGCTAAGAATCT
>CALIBI010000043.1 GCA_938045815.1 uncultured Sulfolobales archaeon
CCGTATACGCTTACCCATTGATTTGCGACCTATGTGGTGGTGACCCACAATGCATCAAGGTTTGCTGGCCAGGCGCGCTAACTAAAGCTATAACTTTACCGGAAAAATTCAGAGGGGCTACTAAGGCGTACTCTATTATTAGAGATATTGTTAAAGAACTGGGTAAGTACGCGAGGTGATTAATATGGTTTACTCTGTTAATGGCAAAATACTTCACGTTGATCTAACTAATAACAGGATCTGGGTCGAAAGGTACGGTAATGACTTACTGGAACTATTCATAGGCTCTAGAGGTCTTCAAGCTCGGCTTTACTGGGATCTCGTAAGTCCTGAAGCTAAAGCTTTCAGTAGTGACAACGTGTTATTCGTTGGCTCAGGCACATTCACCGGGACACCATTCCCCAGTTCAGGTAGGACAACAGTTACTTTCAAGAGTCCAGCTACAAACATGTACTTTAAGGCGAGCGTGGGCGGAGATTTCGGACTTATGCTAAAGCTTAATGGATATGACATAGTAGCTATTCATGGTAGTTCCGAAAAGCCTGCTTACATATACATAGAAAATGACCACGTGGACATAATACCAGCTGAGAAATACTGGGGTCTTGATATCAGAACGGCCCACATAGAACTAGTAAGGAAGCATGGCTTACATGCTGACACGCTGCTGATAGGACCTGCAGGCGAAAACCTAGTTAAGTATGCGTCAATAAACTGTTCTGTATATAATGTGGCTGCTCGAGGAGGTGGTGGGGCTGTTCTAGGCTATAAGAAACTTAAAGGAATAGTTGTTGGGAAAGGAGAGAGATCCATAGTACTTTACAACCCTAAGAAATTCTACGAGAAATCCTTGAAGGTCGCCTTAAATATAATGAATGATGAGGCATTGATAGCTACCGGGAAGTTCGGCACTGCTAGCGCTACTATGGGTCTAGATAAAACCAGCACGTTACCTTGCTATAATTTCAGGAGATCTTTCTGGGAAAACGCGTACAGAAACGCGGGTGAGTACTACGTTGAGGCAGGCTACTTAATCGGCAGAGTTGGTTGTGCTCAATGTATCGTAAGTTGTCACCGCCACACTATGACAGAGAAGTATGGTGGCGTCAACACAGTAGGTCCTGAGTACGAGACGTCAAACGCTCTGGGCTGTAACTTAGGGAACTCGGATACAGATGGACTCATAAAATTAAATGACTTAGCTAATATCTATGGCTTAGACACGATATCTCTGGGCGGCGTTATTGGGTGGGTTATGGAGTCTTATGAGAAAGGGTATTTGAAGAACTTGAGGGAAGAGTTGGGCACTGAACCCTTATGGGGGAATGTAGACGCAATCATTAAACTCATAGAGAATATAACGTTTAGGAAGGGGTCAGGAGACCTCCTAGCCGAGGGATTAGCAATAGCGTGTAATAAGGTGAGTCCAGAAACGTGTAGGTGGGCTATTCAGTCAAGAGGTTTAGAGCATTCGCGGGTGGAGACAAGAATAGCTAGAGCTTACGCACTAGCCTTCGCACTAAATCCAAGGGGTCCCGACCACTTACACACGGAGACTTTCGCTGAATTTGGATTCACGGAGGAAGCTAGGAGACTCATTAAAAGACTCACCGGTAGCGAAGAAAACGCTGGTGTAGGGAAGGATTCTGGCAGACCCGAGATAGTAATATGGCACGAGGACATCTACGCTGTCACAGATAGTGTTGGGTTATGCGCTTTCATAGACACCGCAGGATTCGCAGTGAATGAATTCGTGTTAAGCGAGTTATTTGAGGACGCTACAGGCATCGAGAGCACGCCAGAGAAAATAATGAAATCTGGTGAAAGAATAATAACACTAGAGAGAATGATTCAAGCTAGGGAGGGACGCTCAAGAAGAGATGATACGTTGCCTTGGAGAATCTTAAATGAAGAAATCACGACCAGGGAAGGAAAAACATACATACTAACAGAAGCAACTCTCAATTCTATGCTGGATAAGTACTTCGAACTCCGTGGCTGGAACGTTGAGAAAGGTATACCTACCCCAGACAAACTTAGAGAATTAAAGCTAGAGTTCACGATAGGAGCATTCTTGTAATAATGCTGAGTTAAGTGAGGGTCATCGCCAATGCCGGTTATACAGGTTCGTATCTTATCAGATAGGTTAGTGAGGCTTCTTCAGTGTAAAGAAGTTAACATAACAGTTAAGCCAGGTAGTTACTCTATAAATGAATTAATTGAAATCATATCTTCACACATACGCAATATTAAGTCAGTCTTAAAAGAATTGGGGGACTCAATATTTATAGCAGTCAACGACCAAGTTAGGTATAACTATAATGAGAAAATTACTATATACGATAATGTGAAAGTAGTAATCTTCGAGGTAGGAGCTGGAGGTTAGCGGTTACTGAAGCGGCATGTTCTATTCAGGCTCGTACTGAATCTCTAATCTCATTAATTTAGACAGCATTGAGAGCTCGTAGCTCCAGTCACCATAAGCAACTACTCGATGAAGTGGTTGTTTATAATACCACAACCACTTCATGGCATTCTTTACTAGAGTCTTAATTTTAGTTCTGCACGCCAGGTCTACTAGGGGTGTGTCAATTATCTTATTAACATGCAGGTAAAGCTTGCTGAAATTCGGTGAGATTTGAGTTACTGTGATTACTTGCTCTAGACTCATCTTAGTTCTAATTACTACTGGTTTCCCGCTCTCATCATGAGTGTCGAGAGCGTAAGGTTCTGATTTTTCATTAAAGCCTTTCATCTTAGTTGGTGCAGTGCAGTGAGCGTATATAACGGAGCTATCTCTAAAGTCTATTACTGGGTCGGAGATCCATGCAGGTCTTCCAGCCAGATACTTAAACACTACCTGAATTAGTAAGGAGCTTAAGTCGGCTTCACAAGCTGTTGGGATTCCTTCATCGTTTAGAAGCGAAACAGCAACACATGGTGTTACAGGTAATAAATTTAGGTTCTTAAGCATTATGGTGAAGCAATTCACCGCTAATGCTTCAGCGTTATACTTACTTAATAGTTTTTTAAGCGCGATGTAGATCTTAACGGCCTTAATTAAGTCTTCTAAGCTAACGCCCTCCCTAACCCAATAACAGTCTCTTAAGATATCATTAGCTATAACCTTAGCTTCCTCATCACTAACGCTGAAATAGGTACTCATCAACTCCTCGTAGCTTACGAAAATTAAATTAAGAAATTCTCTAATTCTTGAGTAGTATGTGTTCGAGTAAACTCTATCGCCTGAGTATATTTCGTGCTTGTGAAGCGATTCTAGAGAGGCTTCCTCAGGTACTGTGATAACTAGAGTCTTTATTTTCTGTTTTAATCTAATGTACGTACATAGAACCCTGATCCCTTTAATTAGGTCTTCCTTATTACTAGATGACACACCTACTACTGGACGACCTTCTCTCATAAGCTCTGCTATCTCAGGCCATGCGAGAGAGTAATAAGGCTCAGTTAAGACTAAGGTGGGCTTACTCAATGTTCGAATTACCTCGTAGAATAAACTGTAATTAATACTTGTCGTGAGAATGTATATAACAATACCGTCAATCTCCGTAGATTTCGATAAGACATCCTCGAAATCTCCTCTCGTCTTAATCCATTTCTTGATAAGAAATTCGCACTTACCTTCACACCAGGCATCACTCTCGTTAATTAATTCACTAATTTTCTTTCCAACGCCGTAATTGTATAACGGCCAAGCCATTAAGGGCGTTCCTTCTCTGCCGAAAAACAATAGAGCTAGACGGGCTCTGTCATTCAACGTGTATCCCTTGTGTAGTAAGCTCTTACTTATTTTAAGCACATAATATAAAACGTTAGAAGACCTTGGGAAGGTTACTTAGTGTCATTTTCCTCAGGAGCTAAGTCTTAAGCTCCTCGCAAATTTTGAGTCCATAACTACTCAATTTATAGTAAGTAATTGTAGTTATGCCGCCTTCATTGCTTGTTTTAATGCTGCACACAACCTTAAACGGGCATCCTGCACACAAGCACGTGGTTCCTGCCTCAACTCTTGTTAGGAGTCCTTCACCTACTAAGACTGAGAGTAGTGTTTCTGCTTCCGTAGGTGATAGCTTAAATTTACTTGCTATGTGTTGCAGTGTTAGTGTTTTGGAGTAGCATAACGTTCTCATAACACTTTCGAGTAATTCTTTATTCACTGAAATCACCACTCTAAGATGATTTCTTCGTTGTTGTGAGGTAGGTACACAGATACGTCACCTAGGGTTTCTCTTACTTTCTCTGTGAAGAACTTCCCAACTTTCTCACTAGTATGTACTACTATGACGTGCTTAACCCCCCTAAAGTTTTTGAGGAGTTTTAGGAGACCGTCAACTCCTGCATGACTTGAGAAATCAAACCACTGAACTCTGGCTTTGACAGGTCCTACTTCTTCAGTAGGGATTCCATCCTCTAAAAGGTGCCTGCCGGGGGTTCCGGGGGCTTGATAAGAAACCATGAAGACCGCGTTGAGTGGGTTCTCGGCTAGTTTCTTTAGGTAGTAGACTGCCGGACCTCCTTTAAGCATACCTGCTGAAGCTACTATGACGTTGCCCCGCCCCTCAACAATCTTCCTTCTCTGAGAAGGTCTTACGACAGGCTTGAATTCCTCTTTAGACTTCAGGAGCTCCTCGTACTTGTTGATGTATTCAGGGTAACTTATGAAGATTTCGTAAATCTGCCTTATCATGCCGTCGTAAAAAACACTCCCATCAAACTTTTCGTAAAGTAGTGTCAGTATTTCCTGCGCTCTACCAAGACTGAAAGCCGGGATAAGTACGTTACCACCTCTATCAGTAACTTCTTTAATAGCGTCTAGAAATTCTTTCTCAACTAATTCTCTAGGTGGGTGTTTTATCCAACCGTAAGTTGCTTCAGTAATCACCACATCAGCTTTAATCCCCGACACGTCAGCTCCGGAAACCAACCTAGTATTTATTGTGTTTACGTCGCCGGTATAAACCACACTGAACTCACCTACCTCAATGTAAGCCATTGAACTACCGGGTATGTGTCCAGCATTAAGGAGCTTTATTCTGTAATCACCTAGGTGAGTTTCACCCTCGTACGAGTAGTCTGGGATGTTATCAATCATGTTATAGAGATCTGCCTCCTCGTAAGGGAGGTAATACCCCGAAATCTTTATGAAGTCTTTGATCATTATCTCGCACAATCTCTTAGTTAAGGCAGTAGCTATCGTGGGAACTCTAGAAGTTACGTGAAGAATTGGTGCTGCCCCAACATGATCTAGGTGTGCGTGAGTCAGTACGAGCCCTACTACCTCAGAAGGCTTTATATGCGCAGGAAACCTAGGCTTATCATCTACATCAAAATTCACACCGTAATCTAATAGTAGCGACTGCTTACTATCACTTAAACCAACACTCACGGCCGCTCTACCCACCTCGCGGCCGCTACCCAACACTCTCACTCTAAGCACTTCAAACCCTACATATAGAGATTGCTCAAGTAATTAATATTTGGGTAATGAATAAGTATTTGGTGAGAGAATGTTCCCAACCAACCCCCGAGAACTGAAGAGGAGGATGAGGCAGTTAGGTATTGATGTCGAGGAATTAAAAGAAGTTAAGTCAATCACTATAGAGTTCACCGATAAAGAACTGATCATCAGAGAACCTCAAGTTGTTGTAATGAAGATACAAGACCAGAAAATATACTACGTAAGTGGAGGGATTGAGGAGATTGCTAGTAAGGAAGTATTAGTGGAGTCAGCGCCCAAGATAAGTGAAGATGATGTAAGGTTTGTTATGGAGCAGACAGGAGCCTCAAGAGAAGAAGCCTTAAACGCCTTAAGAAAGACTGGCGGCGACATACCTCAAGCGATACTCATGCTCACAGAGAAGCGTAGTCAGTGATTTAAACGCTAAACAGTAAGAAGTTCCTCCTTTTCAGAAAACCACTTCCTGAGTGACTTAATCAAGTCTTCCGGGGTAGGTTTCAAAGACACTATTAGCGGCAACCCCTCTCTATCAGCTAACCTAATAGCTAGAGGATCTATCTTCTTAGTGCCGTGAAGAACGACCACCACAGGCTTTACAGGACTTACCCTGACTGATATCATTGGAGATCTCCCAGTACTGACTTTAGTGAATATTAGGGCTCTCCTAGTCGTAGTACCCATTATCTGCCAGAACTCATTACCACTCAACCTCTCTATAGCTTCCAAGCTATCAAGTACTGTGTAGCCGTAGATAGCGATGTCTCTAGGCATGTTTGAGTTTATTATGAAGCCATCAACAACAGTAACTAGCTCGTCGAGCTTCATGGGGGTACTGAATTCTTTAAGATCTATTATAGCTCCTATGTTCAAGTTGAGAGAACTAGCTATCTGCTTAACCACCGGATAACCTCTAGACTTATCAAGATTTATTAAAGCTTTAACGAACCTCCTCACGAATTTAACGCCGGGCGATCTCTTACCCTTCTCATAATCACTTATGACGGACGCGCTAATACCCATGAGGATCCCTACGTCAGTCTGCGTTAGCTTGAAAACTCCTCTCCACTTCCTTAACGCAGCACCATGGTTCTCACTCATTACTATGTCTCCAGCAATCTTCTGCGCTATAAGTTCTAGCACGAAATCGTACTCCACAGACACTCACTAAATACATAGAGTTGTAAGGCTAAATATTTAGTTTGATGTATTGTTGTCGTTGACTTTTTATGGATTCAACGGCTTTTATGAGGTTCTCTTAATTAATGCTATAGTTAGGTCTACGAATATCGTAAAAAAACAAGAAACGCAAAACCTAAACAGCGATGTATCTCATATCAGCGGGAATCTGATACTTGGCTCAACGCAGATGCCTGTTCTGCTAAACAGTTCTGAAGACCTTAATTCTACTTCTCTCAAGACCTTATCCTCATCTAACGTAAGTACGTTTCTGTTCCTCATAATTATCTTCCCATCAACTATGACGTCTTGGACGTGTGAACCGTTAGCAGCGAACACTAAGTGTGATATAGGGTCGTTCATAGGCATGAGTTTAGGGTCCCAGTACTTAATCGTTATTAAGTCTGCGCGTTTACCTACCTCGATAGAACCCACTCTGCTTGAGAGACCTAACGCTTCAGCACCTCTCAGAGTAGCCATCTCGAGCACGTCTTCGGCTCTCAGAGCTTCGGGATTACCCTTATACGCGTTCTGGAGTATCGTAGCGATATGCATTTCCTCTATTAAGTCGTAGTTGTCGTTGCTGGGTCCGCCGTCAGTACCTAGAGTCACGTTAACTCCTGCTTGAAGCATGTCTGAGACTCTAGCTATTCCTGAACCAAGCTTACCGTTACTAGATGGGTTATGACTCACGTTAGTTTTAGTCTCAGCTAGAGTTTTTATTTCTTCATCAGTAACCCAAACAACGTGAACGAGAACTACGTTAGGTCCCGTAAGACCTAACCACTTAACGAAGTCTACGGGCTTCATACTGAATGTCTTGGTGGTGTATTCGACGTCCTCTCTAACCTCAGCTAAGTGCATAGTGATCCCGGTCTTAAGTTCCTTAGCTCTCGCAGCTATCTCCCTATAGAGCTCCACACTCACAGCTCCAGGTGTTCTAGGACCGAACCACACATATATCCTCCCGTCCCTCCCGTGATACTTATTGTAGAGTCTCAGAGTATCACTCATGCTGGTCTCGCCATCTTCTACGAGACCCTCGTGCAGAGCTCCTTTCTCTAAAGCATATCCACTCATATCCATCACGTGTCTTGCTACAGCTGCTCTAAGCCCTGACTTAAGTATAGTATCTATTATGTTATCGGGTCCGTACCTCCCAACAAGACCTGTTTCTAGGAATGTTGTTGTTCCTGATTTTATTAGTTCAAGGGTAGTTAAGGTTGCTGAAGCGAGTGCTTCCTCCTGAGTCATGCTTCCTTGAAGAGGCCAGACACACTCCTTAAGCCAGGAAATTAATTTCCTGTAGTTAGCGCAAGCCTTAAGCATCCCCTGAACTAGGTGTACGTGCGTGTTAATTAGTCCAGGCATCACGATATGCTTATCAGCATTTATTTCTTCGTTAGCTCTCCCCCTAAAATCTTTATCAAGATCTGAGCATTTACCCACAGCTACTATCTCCCCGCCCTCAATAGCTACGCAACCATCTTTCAAAACCTCTCTTCTTTTATTCATAGTTATTACAAACTTACCCCTAACGTATATGTCTACCAAATAATCACCCATGTTAAAACTGGTATGTTTATTAATATTTATTAATTAATTGAATTAAACTAAAAATTAAGAGTGTTAATTATGCTGACAAGCAAGTTGTTAAGAAGAGAAAACAACTTAAAAGAGTTGAGAGGCATAGTCCTAGCCGCGAGAGGTGAGCTAAAATCAGATATCATTATAAGGAATGCTAACCTGGTTGACGTGATATTAGGTGATATAAGAGAGAAGATAAACATAGCTGTGTGGCGTAATTATGTGGTGAGGGTGGGTTACTTCGATACAGACAAGTATAGCGGTCCTAACACCCTAATCATTGATGCTTCCTCCAGCGAAGTAGTTACGCCGGGTTTTATAGATCCTCATGTACATATTGAGTCTTCACTACTCAGAGTAACTGAGTTTGGTAAGCTAGCACTCATGAACGGCACGACAACGGTTGCTGCAGATCCTCACGAAATAGCTAACGTATTAGGTATTGAGGGGGTTAAAGCATTCATTGAGGAATCTAAGTACACACCACTTAGGCTATTCTTTTACGCACCGTCCTGCGTCCCGCCAGTCAAGTCAGGACTTACTAAAGGTTCTGAGATAACACTCAACGAGGTGCGAGAACTCCTCAACTATAAGGAGGTTATTGGTTTAGGGGAAGTCATGGATTTCCTCTCAACAATCAGTGGCGATGAGGAGATACTTGAGAAAATATCTTTTACGCTGTCTCTAGGTAAGGTAGTTGATGGTCACGCACCTCAATTACCTGAAGATATGCTAGTCCCGTACGCTGCTGTAGGGATTAGAGGAGATCACGAGTCTGTCTTCATGGATGAAGCTTTAAGTAAGTTGAGAAGCGGTATGAGGATACTAATAAGGGAAGGGAGTGCTTGGAGAGATTTAGAAGAACTCTCCAAGATGCTTACTTACATGAAAATAAACACCAGGTACCTAAGCTTCTCGAGCGACGACTTAGAAGTTGTAGACTTGGTTGAGTCAGGACACATGAACAGAATACTGAAGAAGGCTGTTTCGCTAGGGATAGATCCCATCACTGCGGTTCAGATGGCTACTATAAACGCTGCGGAGTATCTAGGTATTAGTGAGTTGGGTTCTATCACGCCGGGGAGGCTAGCAGACATAGTAATATTGAAGAACTTTAGATCATTCCAGGTGCAGGCGGTAATAGTTAATGGAGAGCTAGTAGTTAGTAATGGTCAGTACCTAGGTACTACGAGAAATTACGAATACCCTAAACACTTCTACGAGACTGTAAAGACTGGGAAGGTATTTGTTCCAGAAGATTTCAGGATAAAGATTCCTAAGAAACACGGTCACGTTAAGTACTTAACCATAAGAGCTGTTTTAGGTAAAGCGATAACGAAGGCCGAAGTTGATGAGTTTCCAGTAATAGACGGCTACCTCACGTTACCGCCCCAAACAGATCACTCGTACGTAGCAGTAATAGATAGACACCACTCTACAGGTAGGTTAGGGTTAGGAGTAGTTAAGGGTTTAGGGATTCTCAGAGGGGCCATAGCTCAAACAATAGCTCACGATGTCCATAACATAATAGTTATTGGTAAATCACCTGAGGAAATGAGCTTAGCAGTAAAGGAAGTAACTAGAGTTGGTGGAGGAATAGTGTCGGTCCTTAATGACAGAGTTTTAGGATTAGTTGAATTACCTATTGCTGGTCTAATATCGGATAAATCGTTTGAGGAAGTCTACGCGAGTGTTAAGAACTTCACGAAAGCGTGCGAGTATCTGGGATTAAACTTCCACGCAGCTTTCATGACAATCTCACTACTCCCACTCCCCGTAATACCTGAACTCAGAATAACTGAGCACGGAGTTTTTGACGTGATGCGCGGAACTCTAGTAAGCCCGATTCTGGATGTCGTAGGTGGTTGAGATAATGCTGATCAAAAATATCAAGTTACTTACAGGCAGTAACGAATTAACTGAAGCCTCCTTAATAATCGAAGATGGGAAAATTGCCGGGATCAAGAAAGCTACAACACCAAGTAATTACGATGAAGTACTGGATGGAGGAGGACTCATAGCCCTGCCTGGAGGGATAGATATTCATGCACATATCCACGACCCTCAGTACCTGCATCACGAAGACTTCAGGAGTGGTAGTGAAGCTGCCTTATACGGTGGCGTAACAACGCTATTTGATATGCCGTTGAGAGTATACGTAGAAGACGAGAAAACTTTCAAGATAAAATATGAGGCAGGCTTGAAAGACTCCCTAGTGAATTTCGGCATAATAGCTGGGATGATGAATGAAGACAATGTGTCTTCAGTAAAGCTACTTCAGTCCCTAGGTATTAACTTATTTAAAGTCTTTACCTGTAAGCCTTTCAGACCTAGGAGCGACGGGGGGTTTACTAAGGTTATGAGTTCAGTTGTTGGTAGTGGGGGTGTTCTCATAGTTCATGCTGAAGACGACATAATAGCAGAGTATCTGACGGTAGAGTTTAAGAGTTCCGGGAGCAACGAGCCTATATCTTATCATGAGTCACGCCCAGCATTAGCTGAAGCTATAGCTATAAGGAGAGTAGCTGAGGTAGCTAAGTTTTTAGGTTTCAAGAAAGGCGTACACATAGCGCACCTCTCTTCTGCTGAGGGGTTGCGTGAAGTTGTTAGAGCTCGCTTAGAAGGGGTCAACTTAACTGTAGAGACAACCCCACACCACCTTTACTTCACTAAGGAGGATGTCTTGAGGCTAGGCAACTACCTCAAGCTTGCTCCCACCCTTAAGAGCCGTGATGACGTGAGAGTTTTATGGGAAGGTCTTTCCTCAGGTTCTGTGGACGTAGTAGCGTCTGATAACGCGCCCTCAACTAGGTCTGAGAAGGAGGTCGGTACGTGGGATGCTTGGGGAGGTATACCAAACCTAGAGGTCATGTTACCACTAGTTTTCACTTTAGGTGTCAAGAAGCTGAGTATCATGACTCTAGAAAGGTATGTAGAGGTTACGTCTAGGAATCCAGCTAAGATAGCAGGTATTTACCCGCGTAAGGGAGTGCTAAGCATAGGCTCTGACGCAGACATAGTGTTAATCGACCCTAACTACTGCTTTAACGTGACAGCAGACAAGCTCCATCATAAAGTCGACTGGACCCCCTTCGAAGGGCTTGAGTTATGCGGTTGGCCGCGTCACGTAATAATCAATGGTCAGCTAGTCATGAGAGATAGGGAAGTAATTCTTCAGAACTTCAGAGGCTCTTACGTGTTTTTATCTCCTCAAGCTTGAAGATAGTTCTAACGATGTTGTTGCTTGGAGTAAATGCATAGGTGTCTTAAGGGGCATTCACGACATAATGGTTTCTTAATCCTACAATATTTCTTTGATATCGTTACTAGAGCAGCGTGGAATAACTTGTAATCGCTGAGTTTTCTCGGAATATTCTCTTCAAGGATTCGTTGAGCCTCTATATAGTTATTAGGTAGTTCAACACCTATTCTAGTTAGAACTCTCCTAGCCAGTCTTGATATAGGTAATACTAACTTATTGCCAGCAAATAAGAGTATTGTGTCCGCGGTCTCGTAACCTATCCCCCTAATTTTCAGTAAGTCTTCTCTTACGTTAGTAGAATCCCTACTAATAAAAGCCTCCCACCCGCCACGTTCAACGATGATTTGCGAGAATTCCTTCAACGTTCTTGATTTGTTTTCGCGGAATCCCACCCCTCTAATTAGCTCTATAATTTCTTCCGTTGGTGCTTCAGCTAGTGCGTGCGGGTTGAGTAACCTGTTTTCTCTCAACTTACTAATAACTCTACTAACTGTTTCCCACCTACTCAACTGCACTAGTATTGCTGAGACGCTTATTTCGAATGGGTCCTTGAAGGCCCCCCACCACTCGTAAGAGTATGGGTCTGAAACAAACCACCCAAATTTTTTAAGGTTTTCATGACCCCACACGCTAAGAGTTTTAAGTATCTCAGTAATTAGGGTGGCGGGATCTAAGGGCGTGCTAAGCTTAGCTAAGCTGTCCTCTAGCATTGACAATCCTCACTGACGGCTAGCTTAAGTACCGTAAATTCGAGTCTTTTCAAGTCTATTATTAAGAGTTTGTTGGTTAGTAGTTCACCGATACCAGTGATTAGCTTTATGGCTTCTACGGCCTCAATAGACCCTACGACACCTGGTGTAGGTCCTATGACTTGAGGAGGTTTCTCAGAGAGGGTATTTAGTTTTTCCTCTCTCAAACTTAGGATGCATCTAAGACATTTTGTGATTCCAGGAATCACTGTAGTGACTTGACCGTAAAATTCTGAAATACCTCCATGTATTAAGGGTTTCTTCAATTCCCACGATACTTTATCTACTACTATTCTAGACGCCCAATTATCAAGACAATCTATTACTAGGTCAGCATCACGCACTTCTTCTCTGAACTTAGCAGATCTAACGTCCTCTACATACCCTACTACTTCTACCTCACTATTGATTTTCTTGAGTTTCTTGATCGCAGCAAAGACTTTATACGTGCCTAAATCTTCCTCCGAGTAGATTATTTGCCTGTTGAGGTTGTTGAGTTCTAGAACGCCATTATCGAATATGACTACACGCCCAACACCCGCCGCCACCAAATACATAGACACTATAGATCCGAGACCACCAGCACCAGCCACAACTACTTTAGCTTTTCTTAATTTCTCCTGACCTTCAAAACCTAGGAGTTCTAATTGTCTTAAGTATCTCTCCATACTGCTACTCATTTAATACACCTAGGTAGGGAGTCGTAATGAAAATGAAATAATGACGAAGACATAAGTCTGAAAAATAACGCGTGAGGAGCACTAATTACTCACCAACCACTTGAATAAGTACCTTCCTCACCCTAGGACCATCCAGTTCCACTAACATTACTTCTTGCCACGTGCCTCTTACTAAACTCCCTCTCGTTACTGGCAGGAATCTGCTGCATCCTATCATGCTTGAAGCTATGTGTGCGTGTGCGTTATCATCTATTTTGTCGTGCTCCCACCCACCACCAGGTCTGAAAACGTCTGTGATCCACTTAATATAATCACTAACTATTCTTGGTTCGTACTCATTAATGATTAAAGCTGCCGTAGCGTGAGGAACGAAAATCAAGCAGAAACCTTCACTAATTCCACTCCTACGAACTACCTCCTCAACACGACTCGTTATACTAACGACTTGAAATCTTTTCTCTGTCTTAATACTTAGTTCCTCGGAATATATCCTCAATCCTCAACACCTACCCGGCGTCTTTTAGCTTACTCTTTAATTGATTCCGAGAAGATATTTTCTCATACACAAATATTTCTTTCGACAAGACATCTTCCAGCTAATACTCCTAGCTAAAAGAACTGAACCTCAATACACCTCTCTATAATCTCAATATACTTCAGACCATGATCCGGAATTATCAGTATGATATCCCCTTCATTCACCACACCATCACTAATAGCTTTCCGCGCCGCCTGAACTATAGCGCCGCCGCTCAGACCTACTAATATTCCGTCTCTCCTAGCTACGTTGATTAATCCTTCTAATGCTTCCTTAAGAGTTACGTCATATATCATATCTACCTTCACTAGGTGAACCCACTTCATCCCAGATTCTACTCTCCTAATACCTGGTATTATGCTACCACTCGCCGGCACTACCCCAATTACCTTTACTTGATCACCGTACCTATTTTTCATGTAGTGTGAGATAGCTGATAAGTGTCCTGACGTACCTAGACCACCAACAACTGCAGCTAACTTCAAGCCGCTACTACGTACCTGCAGATCTATTTCTTTAGCCGTGTACCTTAGGTGAACCTCAAAATTATAGTCATTCTCGAACTGGTTTAGGTTGACAGCACCGTCTTTCAGAGCGTCTTTCTTAACATCCTCAATCATCTCAGTAGTTATAGTAGCTTCCTTCCTCAGTACCTCAGCCCCCATTAGCCTGAATATATAGTCAACACACTGCTGTGTAGTGGAAGGTAAGTATAGTCTGGACTTAATACCGTATATGTTGGATAGAGCTGCTAAAGCTAAGCCCGTGTTGGTGGATGTGGCTTCATACAGCGTGTCAACCCTACCTAACTCCTCGAAAGCTTTCTTGAGCATGTACCAGGCTATTCTATCCTTAACGCTGCAACTATAGGGATTATACCACTCAAGCTTACACCACACATTAACTTCCTTGCTAGAAAGACTCTCAAGTCTAACCAAGGGTGTGGGCCAGTTACGATAGAGTAACTCCAGAGTGCTTCTGAAGACTCTCATAGGTTCTGGCTTAATATCTTCGTAAAAACCTAGCTCCTCAAGAGTTACTAGCCTAGCTAGAGTTTCTGAGTCCTCATTAATCGTTACTGGAGCGTAAACACACCCAAGCCTCCTGAGAGCATCACATAAGTCATTACCCTTAACTACATTGTTGTAGCGATCTATGACGATAGCCTTACTAACACCACCAAACCTTAGAATATCTCCAGAAAGTTTCAGGAACGAATTAAAATCTGTCTTGCCACACTTAAGCTCACCTAAATTAACTAGCCTAAACATTTCAGCCCCCCTAGGAGGGTCTCCTCAAATACACGAGAGAAAACAAACATTAAAACTATTACTCCCGAGACCCATACTTAGTGAATCTTGAGCTTAAAAACGAAATTATGATTAAAAGTAAAAACTTATTCTTTTATTCCTAACCCGGTAGTAGTCCTTCTTCCTCTAATCTGTAGGCTAACCACTTAAGGTCTAGTTCCTCGAGTTTTGCTTTAGTAGGGCGCCCGTCTATCCACCCTCTCACACCGTAGTACTCGTCGAGCATCTCATCAAGCTTTACTACATATCCTTTGCTCGCTCCTTCAGGCATAGGTTCTTCTAGGAGTCTCTTAGGTAGTGTGTCGTAGGCTCTGCCATCACCGAATGATAATATGTTGAAGACTCTCTCAGCGTTATATATTCTCTCACCTATTTTCTCGAGGTCTTTACTTGTGAACTCAGCTCCTGTTACGGCTGTTAGTAACTTAGCGTAGTCATCAGCCCATATCGCGAACGAACTGAACTTACAGAGAACTAACGAGTCTATGACGGCGAAGATGTCTTGGAAGTGCTTAACTAGAGCGCCCTTACCTTTAGTAGAGAATCTATCAACTAGTTCTGGAACCCCGAGAATCTCAGGAGATATTAGGTAAGCTCTCAAGTGGCAACCACCTCTGTTACTGGTTGCGTATGCTAATCCATGCCCCTGAACTCCTCTTGGGTCATAAGCAGGTAATTCCTGCCCTCTAACAACCATAGCTAATTCTGGCACCCCGTATTTAGTAGCTAGTCTTAGAGCACCCTCAGCTAAGTCATCACCTATACCTGACCTGTATGCGGTGCGCCAAACCAACTCTACTATAGCTTCCGGAGTACCCCATTTAGCGTTAAGACCTCTCAGCTTTTCTGGTGGTATCTTACCCTTCTCAACTAGCTCCATGAACGTACCTATAGTGTGACCCGTAGATATACCGTCAAGACCTAACTCATTACATAGGTAATGTGCCTTACTTATCGCTTCTATATCATCAGTTCCTGTTTGAGCACCGAAAGCCCACACAGTCTCGTATTCTGGGCCACCTCCCTCACCACTGAAGGGTGATTTGGTGATCCTCGTGTATCGGGCGCAACCTATCGGGCAACCCCAACATATCTCCTCCTTGTATTTTTCCCAGTCCATATACTTCTCAGTTACTACCTCACCGCTCGTTTTGTCTGCGGTGGGGAAGTATCCTGACTGGAAATTGCGTGTAGGATAAACTCCTGCTTTGTTAATTATGTTAACTAAGACTGCTGTTCCATACTTAGGTAGTGCTTCTGAGGTTATTGGACTCTTCTTATGCTTATCCATAGATTCTATAACTGCTTCTCTAAAGAGCTCCGGCTTAGCTACCTTAGGTTTCTCACGACCTAACGCAGCTATAGCTTTTATCTTCTTGGAACCCCACACAGCACCGTGTCCTCCTCTGCCAGCCGCCCTAGCTTTATCGTTCAGTAGTGCTGCTATCCTGACTAAGTTTTCTCCAGCCGGACCTATAGCCAGCACCTTGATATTCTTAGCATCATCACCGACCTCAGCCTTAAGTTCCTCCTTAATAAGATCTGTCGTCGCGTGAACATCCTTACCCCACAAATGCTTCGCACACCTAATCTCTACCTTCCCGTCACGCACCCACAAGTAAACAGGGTCCTCAGCAGCATCCTCCAAGATCACGCCATCAAAACCCGCAAACTTTAGTTCGGGACCGAACTTACCACCACTCTGAGCATCATGTATTGTGTTCGTTAACGGAGACTTAGTTACGGAACACCACCTACCAGAGGTGGGAACACCTGAAACACCGGTTAGAGGTCCTGTCATAACGTAGGCTTTGTTGGCAGGAGATAAAGGATCTACTCTAGGATCTATTTCTTTGAGAGCTAGGTAAACACCGAGACCTCTACCACCTAACCACTTCTTAAGAATCTCCTCAGGAGGGAACTCGTACCTGATGCTACCGGACCTAAGATTAACTCTTGCTAATCTACCCATGTAGCCTCCTAACATAGAAACACCTGCACAAAATACTTCTTTAGAACGTTAATAAATATTTTCGCTATCAAAACACCGTTCACGCGATTATCTACCGTCATCAGGCGGAATATGGATACTAAAATGAAAATAGTTATATGAAGTACTTTATTACAGTAGTTAAGTCTAGATTGTTAGGAGGTCATTATCTTGAGCAGGAAATACGTGCAGAAAGTTGGTGAATGGATTCTTGAGTACGCTGATAGTAATCCAAGAGAAATAATGATTGAAGTAACTACTTCCTGTAATTATGACTGCATTCATTGTTTTAGAAAGTCCATGCTGAATCAATCTCTTAAAGAGTTTATGAGTTTCGAGGTTTTTAAGACTCTACTTAGAGAGGCTTCAGCTTCCGGAGTAGAGAAAATTTCTTTCTCTGGTTGGGGAGAACCACTCGTACATCCGGAAATACTCAACTTCATGTTAGAAGCTAAGAAGGGAGGATTTAAAGTACTACTCAATACTAACGGATACCTATTATTGGATTATGCTGATGAATTGTTCCGGATTGGTGTTGACGAGCTATACGTGAGTGTTGACGGGGTTAGTGAGGAAGTTTATAAGCTGATAAGGCGTGGCGGAGTCCTCTCAAGAGTTACTGAAGGACTCACCAGGTTGAAGGAACTTAAGTTAACTAATAATTCCTTTAAGCCTGAAATCTATCTTCAATTCACACTAACTAAACTCAATATTCATGACTTACTTGAGTTGCCTGAATACGTAAGAAGAGTTGGTGCACACCAAGCGGTAGTCTCAAACGTTATTCCACTAAGTAAAGAGTTCGAGAAAAAACTCTCGTGTTATGGAGATATTGAGTGTATGAGTATGATTAATGAACTCAAAGACAAATTAGCAAAACGAATCTTTGCTGCTGGGGGGAAGATCTCACTACCTAACTTTAATCATACCGCAGAAAGAAACTGCCCCTTCATATCAAGGGGCGCCTGCTTCATAAGATTCGACGGTGCAGTAGCTCCATGCATACAGTACGCTCACACGTGGATATCTAACTTCGCATCAGTAACTAGGGTTATTAAGGAGGTGATCTTCGGTAACATAACTAAAGAACACTTACTAGATATATGGAGGAAACCCGAGTATATCAAGTTCAGGGTGAACACGTATTTCTTCAGAATGCCTTCATGCTTTGAATGCAATTTGCGAGAATACTGCCATATAACACTAAATAACGAATCTGATTGCTGGGGTAATATGCCAACGTGTGCTTCATGTCCATATTCTCACGACGTCGTTAGGTGCCCCCTCTAAATTTATTTTTATCTGTACACGTATTGTGAGAGTAAGTACTTAAGAGTTCATGAGACTACTGCTGCATCGCTACCTAGAAACTCTAACAATTACGGTAATTCACGAAGCTTGTGAGTTCACATAAACTAATCTCCTAGAACCGGAAACGAGCGATGGTTAGTTTTCATAATATTACTTTACCCTCTTCTATCACGTCCTCACTTAATTCCTTATGGGGCAGTACTGTCACGTCTTTCGTTATGAAGACTTCGTCATAAACTCTTACCTCATCACCTAGTATTACTCCGGGAGATATGCGGGCCCACCTACCTATGTGTGAGCCTGCACCAACTATGACTCCCTTCAGGTAGCATGCAGCCTCAGCGACTACGTTGTCTAGGAGTAGTGAGTCGGCTATTCTCGCGTTATCCCCTATAATCGATGCTTTCCCTATCAGTGTGTAGGGCCCAATAACGGAGTTATCTCCAATCCTAGCGTTCTCGTCTATGAAGACAGGCTTAATAATCTCGACGTTATCGCTTATTTCTGATGTGGGGGATATGAAGCCCTCGGGCATGAGATACCTCAAAGCACTCAAGTTTGCTCTTAAGTAATCTTTAGGAACCCCTATATCGAGCCAGAGACCCTCATGAATGTAGGCATTTAGAAGACCCTGTTCCACGAGCTTAGGCAGCACGTCAATAGCTAGCTTAGACGGTTTCTTAGCTGGGAAGAACCTCATTAACTCAGGACTAAATATGTAGAATCCCGCGTTAACTAGGTCAGAAGGCGGTGGTTCTTGAGGCTTCTCAATAAATCTGGTGACCCTCCCACCATCATCTACCTGAGCCACACCATATCTTGAAGGATTTTCAACACGTGTTAAAATTATTGAAGCAACAGCACTTGATTTCTCATGAAATTCTATAAACGATTCTACGGACACATCACTAAATACGTCTCCGTAAACTACGAGGAAGGGTTCATTAATGCCATACTTCTCTACTATGAGTGGTATAGGACCGCCATCACCCAGAGGACTTATTTCCTCAACATACTCTATCTTGAGTCCATAACCTGACCCATCACCATATCTCTCTCTTATCATGTTGCTCATGTACCTCACAGAAATGTATACTTTCTTGATGCCAGCTCTCCTCAGATTATCTAGTATCCAGTCTAGGAGGGGCTTGCCTAGTATAGGGAGTAACGCTTTAGGTCTTGTGAGTGTGAGAGGTCTTAACCTAGTAGCGTAACCACCAGCCAATATGATGGCCGTACTTATACCCACTAACAACACCGATAAGATTTTGGTGACCGCAATATAAGAATTTCCCCTAAATCTAACTGAATTGGTTCACTTAAGCTTGTATCTCCACCAACTCCTTAGGAGGTTTTGAAGCTATGTATGCTGCCCCGTAAACTACGACATCGTCTCCGAACTTGGTTATAACGAACTCAGGTAGTCTGTTGATTACGTAATTCTTAACTAAGTTGTGAATCATGTTGAGTAACTCAGGGTTGTTGAGAATTATAGATCCACCGAAACTAATTACTTCAGGATCATACACGTTGATTACTGAGGCAACTCCGGCCGCGTTTATCTTAACTAGCTCACTAACCACGTACGAAGCAAACTCATCACCTCTCTTCCAGTACTCAAATAGTTTTACTGCTGATGCAGCCTCCACCTCACTAACCTCGTAAAATTTCGAGGACCCCCTCCACCCACGTCTAAGCTTCCTAACAAGCTTCCATAAGTTATTCCCTGAAGCTAGACCCTCCCAATGACCTACACCGCCACAACTACACCTAATATCTGAGTCGTAAGAAACTACTATGTGACCTACCTCATGCGCGTTGCCGTCCTTACCTAATAGTAAGTGACCGTCTACGATCACACCAGCGCCTATGCCGGAACTTAAAGTAACGTAAACAACGTTCTTCCTACCTAATCCAGCTCCAGACATGTACTCAGCGTATACAGCAGCTACACAATCGTTAACAACATATGTAGGAACCCCGAAATAATCACGTAAGGGCTTTCTTAGATTGAAACTCCTTAACCTAATGTTTGGGGAGTTGATGACGCGTCCCTCCCTAATATCTAGAGGACCTATAGTCCCTACACCTACCGCAATAACCTCTAACTTACTGAATTCTTTAACGAGATTGTTAAACACCTCTATTATAGTCTCCGCAATAACTTCTTCTCCCCCTTCCTGCGGGGTGTTGAGAACTACTTTACTCACTAACTCCATATTAGGGTTAAACAACGCTACGCGAGTCTTAGTAGCACCAATATCCGCAGCTACCACAACCTTCAAGACAACATCACCTAATCATATACCTAAGATTAGAGTGATAATGAATTTATAGTTCTTAAAACACTACTCATTGCCTTAAGTTCTTAATAGGTAAGTCGTTTCTGTAGAATCTTGATTGAGGAAGTGCTAGACGTGATAGTCATGTATGTGTACGTGCTTCTCATGCATAGTTATTGCTTCCCCATAAATTTCTTTGAGTAAGTCTTCTTTAAGGATATTCTCTGGATTACCGAAGAACCACTTACCATTACCGAGTAGTAGCAGGTTGTCTGTATGTTGCAGTAGTAATGTAGGGTCGTGAGAACTCATTATTACTGTAGTTGACTTACTTTTAAGTAACTTAATTATTGTTGAGGCGAGTGAGATCCTGCCTGTAGGATCGACTGAAGAGAAAGGCTCGTCTAAAATGAGTATCTTAGGTTCGTGAACCAAGGCTCTAGCTATTAAGACTCTCTGCCTCTCACCTCCTGAGAGTTTCCAGAAACTCTTGTTCTTAATACTTCTGTCAAGCTCTACTAGGTCTAAGACTTCCTCAACTCTCTTCCTAATATCATGGTTAGAGAGTATTCTAGGCCACTTACTCCTGTAGAGGAGATAGGACAACTCAATCAATTCTCCAACACTGACTGGGTAAGGGAAATAAGAAGGCGTGAATACTTGTGGCACGTACCCAACATACCTACCAATACGTTCCGGAGAACCCGTGACGTCCTCCTCATATAAAAAGACCTTACCTCTCAAAGGCTTAAGAATACCTATGAGAGTCTTAATTAATGTAGTTTTACCAGAACCGTTCGCTCCTATGATCTGAGTTAAGGTGTTTTCAGGAAATGAAGCACTTATTCCTTCAATGATTGGCTTCACGTAACCTATATCTAAGTCAAGCACTCTCAGCAATTCTTCCTCCTCTATGCACACTCTCTTTGAAGGTTTATAAATGTATGTGCACACTTATTATAAAGGTGAGAGGAGTGACGCTACTGTTTGCTAGTGTAAGGTATGTGGGCTTACTTCTAATCATAACTAATTTCCTAGTACCCGTGATTAGCTACTCTAGCAACTCTGGATTAACGATTATTGTTACATTCCCTAATCTCGTTGATGATGTAAGCTTAATTAAGTGTGATTTAGATAGGGTATATTCTCTGCTGCCTTCCTCAGTAGACCCGCATGACTACTCTTTAACACCAACAGACGTTAAGTTGCTGGAGCAAGCAGACTTAATTATCTCTACAGCACACACGCATTTCGAACTACGTATTAGTGAGTTAAGAGATCAGGGCGTCATTAAAGCAGTGATTCTAGAAATACCTAAAGTGAGTGGAATCAAGCTACTGAAGAACCCGAGTACTGGGTTGCTTAACCTACACATGCCCATATATGACCCAAGCAATTATTTAGTGTTTCTCAGGAACTTAACAGATACGCTCAAGCATCTTAACCCGGCTTGTGCGGGAGTTTATGAATTCAAGTATGAGTCAGTAAAGAATAGGATTAACGAGTTGGTGGGTGGTGTTGAGCAACTGAATCTGAAGGGGGTTGGCGTAAATCCATTAGTTCAGTATGCTGTCTCATGGCTTGGCATAAACCTAACTAGACTCTTAATACCTGAAGAAGATGTTAGTCCTACCTCCGGCATGGTTCGCGATATAGAAGATCAAGTCAGGAAGGGTTATGTTGACGTAATAGTTGTTACTACAGAAGAAAGCACTTACGTTAGTTACCTGAAAAGTCTTGGGTCGCAGTACGGTATCCCAGTACTAGAGGTCCCTCTACCATTTACTGAGGGATCTATATTAAGCAAGCTAGAAAACATTGCTAGTCAGGCAACTAAAATCAAGACCTCAACAGTCATAGCTCAGGCAAGTCATGAAGAATACCTTAGGAATATACTCCTACTAACATTGTTAGGTTCTGTTACTTTATCACTCCTGGTCTGGCTAGTCTTCCATGCTATACGCTCTAGAAAGATTAGCGCCTCATTTAGGGTGAGTAATTATGCGTGAGTTGTTAGTGTTGTATTTTTTCCTGGTACTTATGCTTATCGTAACTGTGGTCCTTTCCGGGCTAGAGTTGAGATGGCTCTTAACATTCACTTCATTAGGACTTATCTACGGGTTTTTAAGTCCGGTTATAGCGGCTAGGAGACTATATTATCTTTCAGCAGCTGCTCCACACTCAACTCTCTTCTCCATAGCTCTTTCAATAATGGTGACTAGTTCTCTATGGTCTATCAACTATTACGTGGTAGCTGTAGTAGTCTCTGTCTTACTCATGTTTAGTGTTAGTTATATGGTGAGGCTTGGTCTAGATCCTGACGTAGCTACCTCAGTGTTCGTTGCTGGTACTACAGCTTCCAGCGTCTTAATTCTCTACTACGTGGCGGTGAACTACAGAATGACTTACTCGGTGAATGCTTTGATTTTAGGGGATCCTCTACTCATATCTTACAACGAGTTAGTTATGCTTCTCCTCACATTAATAATGACGGCGGTCTTAGTCATCACTACTTTCCGGGAGAACGTGTATGCTGGGATAGACATAGACCTGCTTAAGCTGAGTGGTGTTAAGCTAACTTTCTACGACTTAGTGCCTTACTTCATGCTGGGTTTTGCTTCAGTAATCTTGTTGAGATTGGTTGGCTATGTTGTGTCTCACGTGATGATATTGCTGCCTTCACTTATCTCAATGAATCTAAGTAGGAAAGCTTGCGAGACTCTAGCACATAGTGTTGGATTAAGCGTTACATCTGCTTTAAGCGGGCTTATGCTTTCCGCTTACCTAAACATTTCGCCTTCAGGTAGTGTGGGCTTATTCTCAACCTTAATTTACTTGGTAACGTTTATTGTGAGGAGGTATAGTCTTGGGTAGGAAAGAACGATTCGGTGTATCAATACCTGCTGATCTCTCGAACAGAATTAAAGAGATAGCTAACAGGAAAGGCGTGACTAGGTCTAGAATAATCGAGGAGGTTTTAAGGAACTATATCACGGAATCAACTCACGAGGAAAGCCCGCATCACTGCTCAGGAATCATAGTAGTCGTTGAAGGAAAACCAGGTCTAGGTTTAGAGACTCTCTACGAAGATTTCAGAGAAGTTATTGTTGGGTACGCACACCAACACCTAGAAGGTGTCTGTGTTAACGTCATCTTTGTTTCGGGAGCTTCTCAAGAGATAGAGAACCTAACAAGGAATCTAAGTTCGTGCGGCTGTTTCACGAAGTTTATGCCACTACATCTAGGTGATTTAAGGAGGAGCTGAGTTCGTGATTGGTTTATTTTGTGGTTACGCTCTAATAACCCACTTCTTCTTACTTCTCTCGTAGTAGGCTATCGCTGATTCACTCAGCTTCTTGAGTAGGGCTGCTTCCTGCTTATCCAGAACCTTAGCTATTTCCGAGTCTCTATCCGTGGTTAGAGACTCTACCTTACTAACGAACTGAGACCAGAATTCCTCATCTATCGCTACTCGCTGGTCTTTAAGACTTAAGACTACCGCTCCTTCTCTCTCCAGTCTATCAAAGAAAGCATCTCTGTTCCTAATTTTCTTAGCTATGTCTGCCTCATATATTATTTTCTGTCTTTTGAGAATCTCTATAGCAGTAATCTTCTCTTTAGCTTTCTCGTGAGGAACCTCAATAGGAACTTGCTGGATAGTAATCTTGGAAGGTAGTTCATCGATCTTTGAGCCAAGATTTTCAAGAACTTCATGCATCTCAACCAACCTATCTCTAAGCTCCGTAAGTAGTGAGGAGTACGTGTTTATGGTGTCTGTCGCAGACCTAAGCAATCTCTGAATACTGCTAAGTGCTTCGTCCTGCACTACCTGCTTCTGAGAAACCCTACTTAGGTAGTCCTCAAGAACTTTCTTTATGACGGTATCTGTCGCAAGTCCTGGATAAATCTTTTTGAGAGAATTGATTAGTTCTTCAGGTAACTCGAGAACTACCTGAACCAACACACCACCCTACTACAATAACTTTAAGGAAGTTAATAACTGGAGCAATAACAACTAGAACTAATCATAACTAAATTAATTTCCCGGTTTTCTCTAGGGAGGAGATTATCTCATCCCCTCTAATCACTACCGTAGAGAACTTCTCAGCAAGCTTCTTAACCTCACTGTACGTGGCTGCGTCACCATCGTTTAGTACTTCAGTAATTATTAGTGAGGGTCTTAATCCACTTAACTCAGCTAGTGCTAAACTAAGTTCTGTGTGTCCCCTCCTTACGTTGAGGCTCCTGCCTAAGAGTATTGGGAGGTGTCCTGGTGTCACGAACTCGGAGTAAAACTTCCTCACAGCTAGCTGGATTTTCTTCTCTTCAGTAATTAGCTTGACTACGTCGTCCAGCTCCCTGATTGTTTTTGCTTTATCAGAGTCTCTAATTCCTGTCTTAACACCCACGTGATTTACCCATAAACTGAAATTTGGTGGGTCTCCGTAGCTTAGCCTCTTACGTGTTAACTCTCTATAACCAAGTAGGTGGAAGATTTCTTCTAAGTACCGAAGACCTAGGAGGGACCCTACCTCCATACTAGTCACGTAGCAAGTCAGACCTCCAGCAAATTTTCTGGAGACAGTTAGTGAGTACGTGTTTACGGTACCAGCAAAGAACACCATGTCTGCTTCGCTCTCCCTACTTTCTGAGTCGTAAATGAAGACGGGTTTCCCAATCCTCAGGAGTTCTCTAGCTTTCTCTAACATTCACCATCACTAAAACATTGTGGTTGAGTAGTTTTAAGTGTTATGTGGTTCTCAGTAAGTAAATCATTACCGTGAGTGAACTTAGCTCAGTAATTAATACGTAGGGTATTAGGTAGGTCGGGTTTAGTGTATATATTGCTCCAGCTAATACACCCCCCAACATCCAGGCAACACCGTAAATGAGTCCGTAGGTACCGTAAGCGAGAGCTCTCCTGTCAGGCTCTACAAGGTCCGGTATAGCGGCACGCATGTTTGTCTCGTATATCGACATAATAGCTCCCCAAACAGCAGCAACTAAATACAACGTAGTTCTAGTGTTAGTTAGGAGGAATACTGGGATGGTGGAAGCTAGTATAGGTGTAATTACTAATGATTTCAGCCCCATCTTATCGTAGAGATAACCTATGGGGAACGCTACCAGAGCGTCAACCCCCATCGCTAAAGCATACATTAAAGAAATCTCGGGGTCACTAACTAACCCACACTCCTTCATATGGTAAGACACTAAGGACCAGGCTAAGTAGCCTGTAGTCATGAGAGCTAATGAAGCTGAGAAGAGATTGAATTTTCTGCCTAAATTCCAACCTACTACAGTTTTTCTAGGACTAACGCTCTTTACCCTAGGATACGTCGCGTATGCCGTGAGCAGGAACGCAAGCGATATCGCGGCAGGTATTGCTAAGACAGCGAAAGCTAGTCTGTAATCCTCACTAGACATACTTAAAACAAACATAACTAGTAGGGGTCCGGAGAACGCTCCTAATTGATCCATAACCTCGTGGAGTCCGAACCCCTTACCCCTACCCACTCCCTCAATAACTTCTGACAGTATTACGTCCCTTACAGGTGTTCTTAAACCCTTCCCTAACCTCTCCACAAAAAATAGTGTTAGAGCTACTTCCCACCTACCAGCTAAAGCTAGAGCTGGGACGGCCACCAAGTTGATTACATAACCAACCATAGTTAAGCTCCACAAAACCTTGCTACTCCTTAGCTTATCAGCTAAATACCCGCTGAGAAACCTCATCAAGTAACCTAGAAACTCCCCGATAGTCACAGCACCAGCTACTAACGCAGTTCCTTCAAGAATCTTCAAGTAAGCACCCGAAACACCTCTAGCACCCTCGTAAGTCATGTCAGCAAATAATGATACGAGACCTAAGAAAACAAACGTCAAGAGAAGCTTCTTGTTCAGGTTTTCATCACCTCACACAGACTATAACATAATATAAGCTTTAAATCCTAACTAAGTTGGATCGGTGTTTAGGATGGAAGAGGGGCCTCAGCTAGACCTAATTAACTTACTCTACAGAGTTAGTAAGGAAGAAAGAGAGAAGCACCCCAGAAAGCCAGGTACCTACTGGGTTACTGACCTCGTAAGATGTGTGCTTAAGAGAGATTATGAACTTAAGTATCCTGAACTAATCGAGAAAGAAGTCTTCACACCAGTATTCATACTTGGGACGTTAGTTCATAAAGGTTTGCAAGAACTGCTTAGAAGCACTATGGGTGAGGTAGTATTAGCGGAAGTCGAGGGAAGTCGTGAGGTGATTTTACCTGACGGGAAGAAAGTAATGATTGAGGGGAGAGCTGACATAATCGTTAAAATAAATAATGAAATGATAGGGGTAGAAATAAAGACTGCCAGGAGTGATTACGACTTACCTAAGCCTCAACACGTAGATCAAGCAAGAATATATAATTGGCTCTTCAACCTCAAACACACTATATTAGTGTACGTAACACCGGAAAGAATAACTCAATACCTCGTAAGTAACAAGATTAGCGAGGAAGAAGTTGTTGATAGGATAACGACCAAGAATATACCTAGGTACGAGTGGGAGTGTAGGCTCTGTAGCTACTCAGTAATGTGTCCTTACAAAATATCGAGTAAGTAGTTAGCGTGAATCAGTTATTCTCGCATAACAGATACTCTAGCGGTACGTACACGTAGCCAGTCCCGTAGTTAATCTCGTAGAAAAACTCGTAAAGAGACCTTTCAAGAACCCACGCTTTAATAGACTTAATAAATAATTCTTTATCGTCGAGTCCTTGGATATCGCGTAGACTCACACTCCCTAAATATTCCTCTAGTAGAGCGCCGAAGACTCTGTCCTGCCACAATAAAGCTTCTTTCCTCAAGTCATCTTCTTTGAGGAAATCCCGAAATACTTCCTCTAATTTCTTCTTACTGACCTCAGCGTAAGCAAACATTGTTATGTAGTGAAGAGACCTCAGTAAGCAGGCGAGATCTCTTGACGCGGTCTCTAAGAGCGATCTTCTTACCTCAGTTCTGCCAGGCTCTCCCTCAAAATCTATCAGTATGAAGTCCTTGCCATCATAGAGTGTCTGAGCTAGGTGTAGGTCGCCGTGAGTCCTGATAAGTCTTAAACCCCGCAATCCTTTGAGACTCCTCTCTAGCTTGCTCAGTGAGTCATCTATTAAGTGGGTTACGTTCATCTTCAATTTCTCAGCTAGCCTCATTACGGATTCCTTAGCTCTAATCTCCTGTTGTCTCAGGTCACTCAACCACACGTTAATTACTTCATCTGTTGCTTCCTTAGGTGAACACCACTCCTCATCACATAAATTCATTGTTTTATGGAATGACGCGACTACGTAACCTAGTTTACGCGCCTTAGCTTCTATATCACCGTACTCTCCGCTCTCGAAGTATTTGAGAGCGCTGAGGTAGAAAGGCATGCCACCATCTCCTAGAGATTCTATGTATTTAGTCATTACGGCAACTACTACATTACCTAAGGAAGCCTCTAAGACTAATTCAGGTGAGTAAGGAAATTTCTTTCTGGTTAGATATCTGAGGAACTTAGGCTCGCTCAACTCAGGAGAGAACGTCCTATAACCCTTCAAAACGTACCTGCTATTACCTACTTCCACTACAGAAATCACGTTAGTCCATGCTGTAGGTAATGGCTTAACCATGAAACGACCTTCAGGAATCTCGCAATACCTCCTAACCTTAAGTAAGCTTTCACTACTCATTAAGTTCTCAATATATTCTGCAGTGTATTCCGCCTCAACATACTCACCCTTTCTAACTACTACCGGGGCGAAAACTTGCTGTGACCCGATTCTAACGAGGAGTCCTCTTAAATTTGCTCCTAAATTGATGGTGATAACCTCATTTGGTAGCGCTCCCTTAGAAGGGTACCACCTCCTACTCATGACCCACTCGATGAGTTCGTTACTACAGCACACTATCTCAACACCACCTAAATAAACTACTCATGAAATATAATTCCGGTGTAAGTAGTTTGAGTGTGGTTGGTGGTGCGGGTGTCTCAGAACGTTCAAGTGTTATGGAGAAGAAACCTATCTTCATATTCGTTATTCATTTTCACCAGCCTGTAGGTCAGTTAAGTAAGGTTCTTGAAAGACTTTTCGAGAATAGCTATAAGCCCCTAATGAATACCCTCCTGAAGTATCGTGTTCCAGTAGCTCTTCATTTCTCAGGTCCTCTGCTCCTTTACGCTAAAGATCACTATCCTGACTTCCTAGAAATGATTAGGAGAGCTGGTGACTCGGGATTCCCTGAATTCGTAGGTGGTGCTTACTCTGAAGCTATACTTCCTCTAATACCTATCGAGGACAGAACTGAGCAGGTTAGGAAGTATAATGAACTTTTCCGGAGACTAGTTGGTGATTATCCTCTCAGAGGTTTCTGGCTTCCTGAGAGATTCTGGGACCAAACAATACCTTCAATAATCAGTAAGTTCGGGTATGAGTACGTTTTCGTTGATGACCAACTACTCTACATGAAGGGGCTGAAATGGGGTGACAGTAAGTACTTATGGTTAACGGAAGACTCGGGCAAGCCCGTCAAGATCTTCTTTATAGATACCGAGATAAGGTACAAGTTGCCCTGGTCCCCAGTACCTGAAGTTATTGAATACATATCTAAGATCTCTGATCTAGAAGGATACCCATACGTTTTATGGGGTAGTGACGCGGAGAAATTCGGTGAGTGGAAGCCTTGGGATGTTACTGGTAAGTGGCTTGAAGAATTTCTTCAAGTCTCAGCAACTAGCAACAAATACTATGTTTTGAGACCCAGAGATTACTTGAGGCTAGGTGTGGTTAGAGGTCTCACGTACCTACCTCACGGGAGCTACGACAAAATGATGGAGTGGAGTGAAGGGCTAATATGGAATTTCCTGACTAAGTATAGTGAATCCAACAACATGCATAAGAAGCTCATACACGTCAGGGGTAAGGTGCTTGAAGCTGAGGCTTCCAGTAATTCTAGACTTGAGGACGCTTGGGACTATATCCACCTAGCTGAATGTAATGACGTGTATTGGCACGGCTTATTTGGCGGGACATACATACATCACTTAAGAGCCGAGGTTTACAGAAACTTAATAAGAGCTGAGAATATAGCGGATAAGGTGCTAAGAAGTTACGGCGTTAAGAAGAAGGATTTCGATTTTGACGGATTAGATGAGGTTCTGATAGAGAGGGAGTTACTTAACGCTTACGTGAAACCTTCTGATGGGGGCACGCTCTTCGAGCTAGACTACAGAGAGTACGGGAAAGAAGGTAACTTAGTTAACGTTATGTCGAGATATCCTGAGAAGTACTTGAGTGACGTACCATACTATACTCACGACACATATAGGAGGGCATCATTCAGAGACTTCATAGTTAAGAACTTAGCTAGTCTAAGAGAATGGGTGAGTAGAGGTGGGGGCTATACCTCAGAAAACTTAGTAATGATCTCTAACTACGTGATAACTAAGCTAGGAGAATCTAGCGTAGTCATAACATCTAGTATTGACAACCTCAAGATCGTTAAGGAGTACCAGATAATTAATTCAACGTTGAAGACGACTTACTACTTAAGTGGTTCTTCAGGAAGTAATGAGTTACTACTTACTGAGATGGCTTTTTCTCCTTACTCACTAAACGAGTTGAGGCTTGAGGTAGGTGGGGAAGTTATTGAGACTGGTCGGTATGCAGAGACTGACGAGTTTATGGTGGTTTCTGAGAGCAACGTTCTTAAAGTAAGGTTGAGTGAGGTTGCTAGTTTGTGGAGTTGGAAGCAAGTAACGTTATCGAGAACTGAGAAGGGTGTTAAGGAGTCACAGCAAGGATTAATGATTGCTTTAGGGCTTAAAATAAAGGATCTTGCTAGAGAGTACTTCCAAATTACGCTACACGTAACTTAATAATGAGTTAGTCAGCAATAAATAATGAAGCCATATTCTTTGAAGAACAGCTTATCTTCAGTAACATCAACTCTCCTAGACATGACAGGGCTTAAACCACCTAGTACCTTATTAATCGAGGAAGGCTCCTCAGACACGTTAACGATTATTAGTGCTTGGTCCGAGCTCAGATACCTACTTATTATTAGTAGGTCTCCAGCTCTACCCATACTCATTAAGCCTTTCCTCATGAGTGAGCAATTACTTCTCACTCTAATTAGTTCCTTAATTAGCTTAAGGAGTTCCTTATCCCACATACTCTCATCCCATATCATGCCTCTCCTATTATCTGGATCCCCATCACCGACCATCCCTATCTCATCCCCGTAATATAGTGAAGGAGAGCCAGCTAGACTAAACAAGAGCACGTAAGCGATTTCTAGTCTGAGCGGGTCCCCCAACAGAGTCTTTACGCGTGGTGTGTCGTGCGAACCCAGCAAATTATATAGTGAGAGACTCTTGAGTGGTGAGAGTACGGAATACCTACTCATTGAGGAATTTATGAAGTAGTTCAAGTCTGCCGTACCGTTAAGGAGCATTAAAACGTCTCTCATGAAGCCGTAATTCATGAGGGAATCGTAGCGTCCACTAGTCAGTAGTTCTTCCAGGTAAGTAGGATCACTCGTGGCTTCGCCTAAGAGCAACGCATCCCTCTTCCTAACTTCTAGTTCTTTCTTAAGCACCTCAACAAATTCTGGAGGTAGTGCCTGCCCCACATCCATTCTGAATCCGTCAACACCTACGCTTAGCCAGAAATCAATGACTTTAGACACATACTCTCTCACATAATCATTCAAGACATTTAGTTTAGGCATGACCTTAACATTGAGAAACGTTTCGTAAGGAACATCACCCAACCTGGATATAGAGTTACGTAAATCAACACAACTAATCACACCCTCCACGAAGTCCTTAACTAACTTAACGAGAACCTCACTAGGTTCTTGATGAAAGTAGTAGAGGTCGCGATACTCTCTACTCAAGACTGCCTTAACGAATAACTCGTTACATACTGACGTGTGATGTACTGGGAGATCAATAATAACCTTAATATTGAGTTTCTTAGCCTTACTAAGGAGTTCTTGAAAGAGTCTCAAGTCACCTAGTTTAGGGTCTATGCTAAAGTAGTCTTCCACGTCGTATCTATGGTAAGAGGGAGACTTAAATATTGGTGTTAGGTATAGTGTCTCAACACCTAAGCTACTAATATAGTCTAGTGAGTCAATAACCCCTTTTAAGTTCCCTCCCAAGAAGCCGTGAGGTCTTGGGGTAATACCCCACTCTAAGTAATGGTTGGCTTCACCTACGCCAGATTTTCTGAAGCTATCAGGGAATATCAGGTAGTACGTAGTGCCTAAATACCAGGGAGATCCAGCCACTACACCACCTGAGAAACTAATGAGTTCCTCGCTACCCAAACCTTCACTACCGTACGTCAGTAATTCCCCGCTCCTCGTCTTAACAAGAAACTCGTAACGGATATTCTCAGGCGTGACTTCAGGCATGACTACCTCGTGAATGTCGTAATAACCTACGCGACCTACTTTACTTCCTCTGATGAATTTCTTCGAATTATTTACTAATACCTCAGCATAGCACTCCTCAATAATTCTTGAGTGTGTTCTAAGCCTCAATACTAGGCTGCCCTCATATATTGAGGCGTAGGACGGGTCTGCAGGTAAGTGTATCACGTGCCACGGCTTAATAGATTCGGGGTTTTCCTCACCTAACCTAGCAATAGATACTGTGACTTCGTAGTCTTTATTTTCTGGGAAGGGTCTTAAGCGAGCTTTCTCAGGGTTTTCAGGATCTAGAACGACTTCAGAGTTGTTTACTACGAAGACATAGGGGTACTCACCATCCCACACTCTAACTTCAATACTCCAGCGACTACCCTTCTTAGAAAGCCTGAAGTAGTTTGGAGCAAAGGATGTGAAGTGTGATGATAAGTAGGCATTCACATAATTCGAGTCAGGTATTGAGAAAATAACGATTAGTCTGCCATAATGTGGCCCTAGTCTCTCCCGCCCTACCACCTCGTACATGATTCATCGTTAGCTAATCAACGCTAGTATTAAAAGCATTGAGTCGTGAGTAGCTAGATGAGTTCTCCCGTATTAGGGTCGAAGAACTTTATTCTCTCTCTAACAAATTTTACTTTCACTTTACTCCCTATGCTGTATAGCTTGCTGCCGTGCGTCCTGCTCTTAATTATGTTATTAGATAGCTTAAGAGTTACTATGGTTTCAGAACCTAGGGGTTCTGAAACAACGACTTCAGCATCTGCGTCGTGAGACCCGTCATCAACTAGTAAAACGTCTTCAGGCCTCACACCGAACACTACTTCCCTACCTACGTACTGTCTCAAACCACCTACTTCGGGGAGTCCTGAGAGATTAAGTACGTAATTACCTATCCTGACCTTAGGATCGTTACTCTCTACTCTGGCATTCATGAAGTTCATTCCGGGAGATCCTATGAAGCTAGCTACGAACATGTTTTTCGGATTGCTGTATAGCTCGAGAGGCTTACCTACCTGGAAGACCTTACCGTAATTCATTACCGCTATCCTGTCAGCTAAAGTCATCGCTTCAATCTGGTCGTGCGTCACGTATATCGTGGTGACTTTGAGCTTCAATTGTAGCTTCTTTATCTCAGCTCTCATCTCGGTTCTGAGCTTAGCGTCTATGTTGCTTAACGGTTCGTCAAGAAGCCACACGTTAGGTTCTCTGACTAAAGCTCTGGCGAGCGCGACTCTCTGTTGCTGACCGCCGGAAAGCTGTGCTGGCTTCCTATTGAGTAGTTCAGAAATCTTAAGTAACTCAGCGACCTCCATAACCTTACGGTGTATATCCGCCTTACTTAGCCTTAATTCTTTCCTCCTAACCATTAAAGGAAAAGCAATATTGTCGTAGACACTCATGTGGGGGTATAGAGCGTAATTCTGGAAAACCATCGCGACATTTCTCTCCTTAGGTGTCTTATAATTCACTACAGCATCATCGATTCTTATCTCGCCTTCTTCAGGTACTTCTAGACCAGCTATAAGTCTAAGAGTTGTTGTTTTTCCTGAACCTGAAGGACCTAACAAAACGAAAAACTCACCGTCCTCTATGTTTAGGTTGACCCTACTTACAGCCTCTACCCTACCATATTTCTTAGTCACGTTAACTAGAGAAACTCTAGACACTCTTACACCCTAACAAAAATGCGTTAAGTAAAATTAAAAACCTTTTGTGATCTAAAAACCAACTATGGGATTACTTCTTCTTTCTTAAGAAGACGTACCCTATGAGAATACCTAAAACTAATAGTATCACGCCAACAGCTATGGTTGTTGTCCAGTCTGTAACGTACTCTGGGACTGTTGTCGGGACTATCGTAGTGGTTGTTATTAATCTGGTTTCCGTGGTTGTGGCAGTGGTTGTGACAGTCTTAGTTACTGGTTGAGGTGGTGGTGCTGGAACCCCCTCAACCACGGCCGGAGTCCCCTCAAGTGTTCCAGGATCTACTCTGTAGGAAGTTAACATAGCGTATTGTGCTTCAGCTGTGGGTGCTAGGAGGTCTATGACTAGGGGAGCTACGCTAGCGGCGAGAGCGTATGTATCCGCACCACCAAACTTCCACTCTTCGGCAGCTAACCCGACAGCTCTTAACTTACTTGCTTCAAAACCGTCGTAGCCGGACACCGTAACCACGTACTTCCAGTCAGCTATGTTTTCAACATCTGCCAGTATTGAGGTACTTATTAACGCTACTATGGCGTTTAGTGAGGTGTCTGTGTAGACCGTGAAGTCTGTTTCTCCAGCCTTAGCTACTAGCGTGCCTGATGCGTCGTAAATCGCTGATACCTGACCTTGAGGTGCTGGCTCCTCACCCCACCCAGGAGTCAGTAGTACGGCGTAGTGCCAAGCGTAATCATCAGCTATAGTGACCCTCAGACCGTACGTGGAGGTATTCGTGACTCCTGAAGCAGTGGTCCTCACGTAAATCTGCACATGCTGTAAGCAGAAGCCTGCAGGACCATTCCAAGGATTACCTCCTAAGTCCCTCAAGAACACGAGCAGAGCCACGTGCGTAGAGTTCTTCATAACCATAAACCCAGTCAGGTCGAAGACCCCCGACCTAAAAACAGCATTAGTAGGGTATGTGTAGTTGCCAGTACCCTTATCATCACCTACAGGATCCGAAGCGCTAAACACTACAACCATCGGCTCCTGAGAGTAAGCAACTCCAGCTAACAACACTGAAGTCAAAACCAAGACCAAGAGACCTAAAACACCAACAACCCTACTCAACATAACACACCTCAATATAACATTAAAGCTAAGGTTAATAAATTTAAATGATTAAGGTAAAGTTTTATAAAGGATTAAGTGAAAG
>CALIBI010000044.1 GCA_938045815.1 uncultured Sulfolobales archaeon
GCTTACGTAGTACTCCCGTACTTCGGAGCGATAATGCTTGCTTCCTCACCAATAATAATAGTGAATATGCTCGTAACAGCTGCAGGAGCTACTGCAGAAGCTATAGCCCCACTAATAGGAGTCTTAGGCGTCGGGTCGATGATAAACTCATTCATCATGGGTTTAATAGCGGGCAAATCAAGCGAGATGTCCGTAGCTGCTGGATTCAAGCACGCAGCACTAATGACTCTAGTAACAGCAGCAACAATACTCTTCACACTAGCGTATATTGGTGGTGTCTTAATCATCTAAGTCTAACCCGGAGGTGAGTAACAAACTGCACCCACGTAAAGCAGTCTCAGACCTCACGGCAGCACTAATACTGATAGCAGTAACCATAGCTATAGCGGCAGGATCCCTCACATGGCTACTCACAACATACCACACCATAAGAAAACCAGAGATACTGAGAATACTGCAAGAAACAAGAATATACTACAACGAAGAAAATAGCAAGTGGGTACTAAGACTACACGCAAGAAACATAGGAGAAACAACGGGAGAGATATACAAGATAGAGATAATCGGGTGGGAAGAAATAGAAACGAGAATAACCATAAACCCAGGAGAAGAAATAAACCAAGAAATAGAGCTAAGCAAAAACTACACACCAGGAACTTGGTACGTAGTAAAGCTATACATGAAGTCAGGAACCACATACATAGCGCAACAAAACCAAATACCTGCATAAAGACAATAAAAACCGAAACCCCAAAAACAAACCAAAACGATGAGTACAAACGTTTATATAGACATACGTAGAAGATAATACTTGGCGAATACCTATGAAACCGAATAAAGCAATATCACCCATACTAGCAACAGTAATCCTAATAGCAGTAACACTAGTAATAGCGATAGGAGTAATAGGCTGGATAATGGGAATATGGGGAACATTCGGAACAACAGAAACAATACAAATATTCCCAGACAGCAAATTAAAAACAGACGAAAACAAAAACGAAACGACAATAGAACTACACGTAAAGAATACTGGGACAGCCGCAGCAATAATATATAAGATAGAGATAGTCGGCGTAGGATCCGCAGAGATAGAGGCAGAGAAGACAGAGATAACCTTAAAACCAGGAGAGGATACGATGATAAATGCTTCTATTAAGGGCACCATTACTGCCGGAGCTTCATACTTGATTAAGGTGTATACTAGAGCGGGTAACGTATACTCGGTAACGTTAGTAGCTGAATCTGGATAGTCGTGAACTGGGGGTAGTGAGTCTTAAAGAGCTAAACGCATTTTTTTAATTATTAAGAATGAAATCATTTGGTGTTGGGGTTGCGTGTTTTTGATTTTACTTTACTGATCTTATTGTTTGTTTTGGTTTTGTTTTGTGGGTTGGTATTTTCGGTGGTTGGTTTTTCTGGTTTCCCGTCTTACTATGATGAGTTGGTGTATGTTGGGTGTGGTGTTGAGTATGTTGTTAATTTCACGCCTCCGATCAACTGTAACTTTGAGCATCCTCCACTCGGTAAGTACTTGATTGGTTTTGCTGTGTTGATTGGTTTAGGTAATGCTCTCTACCTGTTTCTTGTGGTTGGTTCTTCATTGCTTGTTTACTTCTTGGTTAGGGATTTGTTGGGTTCGGGATTGCTTGGTTTCTTTGCTGGTTTTCTCTTAGTCCTCGATACTGTTTTCCTCAATACTCACAGGTTTCTTCTTCTTGATCCTCCAGCTATCTTCTTTCTTTTGCTTTCTCTTTACTTTGTTTTTTCCAGGTCTTCAGCGCTTATTTCAGGTTTTTTCTTTGGTTTGGGGGTCGCTTGCAAGTTTAGTGTCGTTCCTTACTTTCTTGTTTTTCTGTACGTGTTTGTCGTGCGTTGGGGGCTTACTAAGAGGTTTTTCAGGGGGTTGCTTGTTTTTGTTTGTGTTTCTCTAGTCTCGTACCTCTCAACCTACGTTGCTGACTTGGTTTTAGGTCCCTACGCGGTCGTGCAGCACCACGTCGCTATGTTTTCCTACATGTTCTGGAGGCACGGGTTCTCACTGCCTGTGGCTTTGAACGGGTTGTTGAAGCTCATTAGTAAGGTTGAGGTGTGGCGTTATGGCGGTGGCTTCACGTTCACGTTCGCGGGAAACGCGAACACGACGATGTTTCTAGTTGGTTCTGAGTTCATCCCCGGTTCCGGTTCCCTCGTGATTCTTGGTTTAGGTTTAGGTTCTGTTTTCTGGTACGTGATGCTCCCATCACTAATGATCAACACTTATAGAGTCTTGACTCGCAAACCTGGGTTTAGTGAGGTTTTCGCTTGCGTTGCTGGGTGGGTCTCCCTAACGACTATTTTGCCGGGGCCTCTTGACTGGTACTACGTGAACGCACTCCCACTACTGTACGCTAACGTAGCTCTACTCATCAAGAACCTAACCAGAAACCGTGAGGATATTCTCAAGTACCTCGTTCCAGGCTTGGTGGGGGTGCAGTCACTGATCACGCTACTTACTCTTACAGGACTCATACCCTACAGGATTAGCTTCCCCCTACCTTGATAGCGGCAGAACAGCTATTATCTCGAACCCTATAGTGAGGTCTACGTCATTCTTTGTTCCTGTCCAGCTGTACGGATCCATAATCTCTATCAACAACCAATACTTGCCTGACCCAGGTATCTGAACATAGATTGATTGAGGTATCTTAACGAAGTAATTATCGTTTATGAAGTCTTTAATCACTGTCTTGTGGTAATTGCATATCTCCTGGTAGTCATACTCCCTAACTATATACTTAGACACGATATTACCGGCATCATCCTTTTGGATAAGCGATATTCTTAAGAGTGTTTTAGTATCGTCGTTATCACTTAGCTGAGCATCCCCGTCAGGATATGAGTTATCATGAAATATCAGGTTCATGTAGATAATTAAGCCAGAAAATCTTGAGCCAGGTATCGACCCGTCAGAACTCCCAGTAATACCACTTAAGTTGAGTGTTAGTGGTAGAGGGACTTCCGAGTAATCAAGCAGTGTTGTTTTAGGATCTAGCGGGTTCCTGTCATTATACTGAGTACTATCACCGTAGTAAGAGTCTTCAGTAATGAAGATTATCTCATTAACTCCGTTCCCATCAAGATCTCCGATGAATAAGTATGGGTAGTATGTAGTAGCTTGAGTACCTCCTTCACCAGACGCAATCCTCTTAAACGTGAGAACTCGAGCAGCAAAACCATTCAACTCCACTCTAAGAATAGGGTTCGGATCAGACGAAGAACTCCTGTAACCGTAATACCAACCGCCAACCACGTTCTTGGTGCAGGAGCCTCCCGTACAAGCTATGAGAGTTGAGTCGTTGTATATCTTTATAACGCCCCTAAAACCAGTCATAACTACCCTCAAATCTCTGCTACCGTAATCCGATAATTTCTGTCCACCGATAGCCAGGTAGTTTTCTTGAGGAACGTTCTTAGGTATTGTTAACATTATAACGTATCGCGGCTCACCAAGACGTAGCTTCAGCCAATCAGGATCGTAACCAATAAGCATGACGCCAAAACCTATAGGAGCTACATTAAACACGTTACCTTTTTTACTACCAGTAACCACCTCAACGTTGCCGCGAATATCGTTGGCTGTTATCAAGAAGAGTTTATCTCCCCTCATACCAGCATATCTCTTGCCCTGACCACCTGTTAGCGGCAGAGCTATTAACTCTTCAGGTATGCTGAAGAGTTTACTTAAGTTTTCAGGAGTGTAGATTCCCTCAAGAGAGATTAAACTCATGTAAGTCGCACTAATCATCTCACCCCTAACACCAACGTACTCAGGCCTCACTATAACCCCCGCACTAGTTATTAAAGCGGTGACTCTCCCAGTTAGTCCGAAATAACTACATGTCCGACCCTGCGTCAAGAAGGTCCCCCCACAACTACTGGGGATGGATGAAGCATCCAATATCTTGATTCCATAATCATCAACAACTACGTACTGAAGCTCTACTGGGAGACTACCAATATTAGTTACTTCGAGCTCGTATCCATCCTGAACTATAGCTAGACGTGTTAAGTCATGCAACTCACCATACTGCATTAAAGAGTAAGCTCCTGAGACTACTGAATA
>CALIBI010000045.1 GCA_938045815.1 uncultured Sulfolobales archaeon
GAAGCTCTGAAGCATTAAATAGAATAATAGAGAAGTTAACTCAAGCTACTGATACTTCTTTCTCATAGTGAGTAAGGAATCTCTTTTGTTTTCTTGATAAGTGAAATAGTAAAACTTAAATCACGCGTGAAGAGTGTGGAAGCTTGTAGAAACTCTGTAGGAAAGTGATTAGTGATAAAGCACTCATCGAGAGTAAGTCCACACCCTGGCCAGAGAGTTCAAACCCACGCAGACCCCCGCGCGTGAACTACGTTCTAGCTAGGAACTAGAGTTCATTTCATTGAACTCTAGGAGTTAGCTAGCAACACGAGAGTCCACGCGAGATCCCGAACAAACAACCCACAAGTTGACTTGTTGTTACGTTGGTGGACGACTTACGTTGTGTTGGGATCTACATTAACTCCGTATACTTCGAAAACTTATAAGCTTACTCAATCATAGAAGATGTGGCTTCATGATCGTGAGGGTCTCTAATGAGTTGCTATAAGCAGGTAATACTTGTTCGCACAGACATAGAGATGAGTAAGGGTAAGTTAGCTGTTCAGGTAGCACACGCCTCGGTATCCGCGCTTATGGAGGCATTAAAGCGTAAGAGAGAGTGGGTTGAGGAGTGGCTTGAAAAAGGACAGAAGAAAGTAGTTCTTAAGGTAACTAGCTTGAGAGAGTTAATGAGTCTCTACGAGGAAGCTAAGAGGTTTGATCTTCCAGTATCTCTTGTAGCTGACGCAGGACTAACCGAGCTTCCTGAAGGCACGATCACTGCCGTGGGTATAGGTCCTGCTCCTGATGAGCTGATAGATAAGATAACAGGGTCTCTTAAACTGCTTTAAGAGTGGTTATAGAACCTCCTTCACTAATATTAAGGATTACTCAACACTCTTAATGGTGAGTGGTTTGGAGTCGGTAGTGATTCATTACGAGAAAGACGGCTTCAAGGTTTCTTTTTATGATTCGGTAGGTAAGTTAGTTGATTCTAGAGGGTTTTTGAGAGGACGTCGAATTACCTTAGATTTCAGTAATGTTGAAGAGGTCAGGATTACTCCCTACAGTCTTGCTGAGGGCTTGATGATAGTTCTTAAAGGTGTTAAGGAGTTTAAGGTTTTAGAGGTTGGAGGAATTGAGGAAGTTCCTGGAGTTGAGGGTGGAGAGATCGAGGAGCAGGAGTGATTTACATAAGAAAACTACACTCTATGTAGTTCTTAATAAAGATTGTGAGAAAGTGAGCTACGAGGTAGTAGAAAAGATTAGTGCGACACCGACATACTCTGTTGGTTCAGCAGAGATTCACAGAGTGTTGGTCCCGGAAGACTCTCTAGTTATTCAGGCTTCCTTCACACTCAATATCAAGAAAAGAATAAGTGGCGAGATCCTAATACTCGATTCTAGCGGTAAATTGCTCTGTAGAGCCGTCTACAGGAAGCTTAAGGTTAGGGTAACTTACGGTGGTGATCCACTTACGATGAGGTTACTTAAGTGCTTATTTGACTCACTAAAACTAATAGTTAAAAAGTATAAGGTTCTCCAGACAACTAAGACTTAATGACTTCCCTGATTAATGGTTCTTGCTTGCTTATTTTGTTTCTTATTTATAAGCCTTAACACGTTTAGTTATATTGTGTGAATATATGTTCGTATGTTCGGGTAGGATGGTGGAATGAATGACTAAATACAGGAATTATTCTGACCCATACTCAGTTAACGTTCAACGCTTCAGCATATACTACGACAAGAACATTAAGTCTAAGATGCCTCAAATAGGTGACGAACTGGTGGTTAAGATCGTTGAAGTTGATGAGGAGGGCAGGGGTGTTGGGTACTATAACGACTTCAAAGTCGTCATATCTAGAGCTGTCTTAGGAGAGAAGGTAAGAGTAGTGGTGAAGAAGATAGAGAATAAAGTGCTTCACGCTTCAGTGATTGAGAGATTTGGTATCTCAAGGAAATAGTATGGTTTGTGAGTGCTTCAATTGGTGCTTAAGGAGTTACTGGTGATTGAGATGTTATAAATTTTACGCGTTGTATAATTATCTATTGGGTGCTTGATTTGAGTGAGGAGGAAGTGAGCAGGATTCTGGCTGAGTTATTATGGACTGAGAAGTACAGACCTAAAACACTAGATGAGGTCGTGAATCAAAAGGAGGTAGTGACCAGGTTAAAGCAATTCATTAAAGAGAGGAATACACCGCACCTACTCTTCGCAGGTCCTCCAGGCACCGGGAAGACTACGGTGGCTCACGCCTTCGCTCATGACTTATACGGGGGTGACTATAGACTCTACTTACTAGAGCTAAACGCTTCTGACGAGAGAGGTATTGACGTTATAAGAACTAAGGTTAAGGAGTTCGCTAGGACTAAAACACCGGGTAACGTGCCCTTTAAGCTCATACTTCTTGACGAATCAGATAACATGACGGCTGACGCACAACAAGCTCTCAGAAGACTCATGGAGATGTATGTTGTTGCTACCAGATTCATCTTAGTGGCTAACTACCCTAGCAAGATAATAGAGCCTATACAGTCTAGATGCGCGGTCTTCAGGTTCGTTCCTCTAAATAGGGAGGACGTTGTAGGCAGGCTTTCATGGATCTGCGGGAAAGAAGGTGTTAAGTGTAATCAGGACGCTCTAAACACTATATACGACTTAAGCGAGGGTGATATGAGGAAAGCTATAAACATACTTCAGACTGCTGCGGCTTTAGGAGAAGTGAGTGTGTCGAATGTTTACAAGGTTGTTGGTTTGGCTCACCCGAAGGAGATTAAAGAAATGATTAAGACAGCATTGAGTGGTGACTTCATTAAAGCTAGGAACATACTAAGGTCTCTGATGGTCACGTACGGGCTTTCAGGAATCGATATAATCAAACAGATACATAAGGAGATAACGTCGTCAGATATTGACTTGCCTGAGGAAGCTAAAGTAGAGCTTGCTGACTATGTGGGGGAGATTCAGTTCAGACTTGTTGAGGGTGCTGATGAGGAGATACAGCTTGATGCTCTCTTAGCTAGGCTGGTTGTTCTAGGGAAGAAGATAGTGGGGGTAGCTCCTAAACGTGTCGGTAAGTAAGATTCCTTGGGTAATAAAGTATAGGCCTAGAAAGCTGAGTGAGTTCGTTAATCAAGAAGAGGCAATAGAGAAGATAAAGGACTGGATTAAGAAGTGGCTTTCAGGAAAGCCTGAGAGAAAGGCAGCACTTTTTCACGGACCGCCAGGTTCCGGCAAGACATCAATAGTTGAGGCTCTATGTAGGGAGTATGGTTTCCAGCTAATCGAAATGAATGCTAGCGATTACAGAAGAGAGCAAGATATTGAGAGGGTAGCTAAGTTAGCTAGTGCTCAGAGAGGTCTCTTCGCTAACAGGAGAATAATACTACTAGACGAGATTGATGGCTTAGCACTTGCTGGAGGAGCTGACGCAGGAGCTATAGAAGCTATCGTGGAGCTGATCGAAACTACCAGGAATCCCGTGATCATGACAGCTAATAATCCGTGGGACCTGACTTTCAAAACACTTAGAGATCACTCAGTAATGATAGAGTTTAAGAGGCTTGATAAGCGTGACGTGCTTGAGGTTCTTCGAAGAATATGTGCGGCTGAGAAGCTCTCATGTGACGAGAAAGCACTAAGCTTCATAGCAGAGAGGTCTGAGGGTGACTTAAGATCAGCTATAAATGATTTAGAAGCTGTCGCTGAGGGGGGTGGTGAAGTCACTGAAGAAATCGCTAGGCAACTCCTCAGAGCTAGAGACAGAATCCTAGAACCTTTTGAGGTTGTCCGAAAGATTTTCTGGTCTAAGTATGTCTGGCAAGCTAAGCTCAACGCAACCCAGACAGACTTAGATCCTGATACCATGATGGAATGGATAAACGAGAACCTCCCCAGGCAGATTACAGATCCTGAAGACTTATGGAGAGCTTACGAGGCTCTAGCGAAAGCTGATGTGTACAGGGGTCGTATAGTGAGGACTGGATCCTGGGATTTTCTAGCTTATACTATAGAGTTAATGACCGCAGGAGTTGCTTTAGCTCCTAAGAACGATCCTAAATCTAAGTTTAGGTGGGTTAAGTATCAGTTTCCGGAGAAGATAAGGTTAATGTCTCAAACAAGAGAATATAGAGCTTTAAGAGACAGTATGGCGAGTATCATAGGTGAACGTATACACGCTTCTAAAGCTAAGGTATTGAAAGACGTGCTACCATACATCAGGGTAATCTTCGAGAATAATGTTGAGGTAGCCGCCAAGATAGCTATCTCTCTAAACCTGACTGACCCTATGATTAAGTACCTCTCGCAGAGTAAGGGTGATGAGATAATCGCTAGAGTTAAGGAGTTGAGGAAAGCTATAAGAGCTGAAGCCAGGAAAACAGAGTCGAAAAAAGGAGAAACCCAGAAAAACACTAAAAAGAGTGAAGAAATCAAGAAGCAGCAAGTTAAGGGTGGGTTAGATTCTTTCACTAAGAAGACGAGATTCTAGAAAGAACTGAGGAATTCTTCGAGTTTTCTAGTCTTTGGGTTGAGCCAGTTAGGTCTTACTAGTCTCAGCTTACCTATCCTGACTTCCTCAACAAGACCTGCGTTAATCAGGTAATCAACATGCTTACACACGGTCTTATAATTAAGTTTAGTCTCCTTGATTATCTGGTTGATATTTACCTCACCCCTCCCTAAAATAACTCTCAACACCTTAATCCTAGCCTTACTAGAAAATACCTCCTCTAACTGGGGACTCACTACCCAACCCTCAACTGCTTTATTACTGCGTCAAGCTTCTGTAGTGCGGCTCCTAAGGGAGCTGCTCCGAAACCTACGTAGGTGCTCCTACCTCTCCTGCCCTTCAATGAAGTCTTAGTTATTATTATTCCTCTCTGTTTTAAATCCATCACGTAGGCATAGAGCTGTGTGTGTTTTCTAGGCTCCTCACCCAATTCTTCACATACTTTATCATAAGTAGCTTCAATCGTGCTGATAGGCACGTAGTCTAGTCCTGATTCTTTCAGAGCGTGTAAGATTGCCTTAAGAACCAGTATTTCGTGGAGATTCAGGTAGTGTAGGTTATCTAGTAAATCAATTAACGCTGGATACTCTTGAGCTATGACTTGCCTTACATGATCTATTGTTACTCGAGTAGTTCTGCCCTCTGCTAAGTCTTTATCAGCTAGTTTCCCAGCAGCATGCAGTACTGCGAGAGCTTTTCTCGCGTTTCCGTCCCCGCTCGTATCGTGTCCGCTCATCTTAGATATGTAGTCTATTACTTCTTCACCTACTACTCCCTGATGAAAAGCAGCATCAACTCTGTCTTTCAGTATTGTGTAGAGCTCTGAAGCTCTGTAAGGCTCGAAAGGCACGAAGTTCTTCATTAAGTAACTTCCAGTCACGCTATCGACTCTAGACCACACACTTGCTGGTGATCCTCTAGCGATGAATATCATGTTGACTCTCTTCACATCTTCTTGTAGGACATCGTACATCCTCACTATCGCATGCCTGTCTTCAGGCGGTGCTGTACTAAGGAAATACTCAAATTCGTCTAGAGCTAGTATTAAGTAAGTGTTTTCTCTATTCAGTAACTTTAAGAAGACTGATAGTAACTCATTAGAGGAAATCCCTCTATCAGGTATGTGCAGGCATAAAGAGTCTTTAGCTTCTCTTATAATCCCCACCAAATTTTTAGACCTAGAACAGTTCACGTGAACATACTTCAGCTTAATACCCCTACTCTCAGCAACTCTAGAAATCTCTCGTCCAAAAACTATTGAGGTAAGTGTTTTTCCAGTCCCCACAGGTCCCGCTAGCAAAACTTTAACACTACTTGCACCTGGCTTAAGAATGACTGGCTTAAACAGCTCTACTAATTGTTTCAACTGCTTATCTCTATACCTAATCACTGGAGGTATGAATTCAGGGTACAAGACAGACTCATCAACAAATACTGAAGGCCTCCTAATCTCACTTTCGATTAACTCACGTAGTTCATTCATACTTTCACTTAACCTATGAACACTACGTTAACTCACTATATAAAGATACGTTACTAGAGTATTGGTTAAATCCTGGTGAGTGCCTCCAAGACTACCCTGGCTACGTCAACAACTCTACTCTTCAAATCCTCGGCGGAGGCGTGACCTAAGTCCTCAACGAGAGAATTACTTACGACTAGAACACACGCGGTCTTAACTCCACGCATTAATGAAACCGCGAATAAACCGGCGCACTCCATCTCGACAGCTACTAAACCTCTTGAGGACCATTTCTTAGCAAACACAGGATCTTCAGCGTAAAAAGCATCACTACTGAAGATAGGTCCTAAGACGTACTCCATCCTCCTCTCCTCAGCTACTTCAGCAATCCTCCTGAGTAGCGTGAAGTCTGGAGTTGAGGGACAGCACACATCCTCACCATAGTACTGCCTAAAAAGACCGCCAGGATAGTGTGCGGCCCCGGTAGGTATGACTACGTCACCTATCCTCAACTTATTAACTAAAGCTCCTGCAGTGCCTAACCTGATGAAGTACTTACCCCCATAAGCTATGAGCTCCTCCAGCACTATCAGAGCTGAAGGCATCCCAACACCGTGCGTAGCTATAGTTACTGGGAATTCCCTATAATAACCCGTGTATGTGAGAAAGCCTCTACTCTCATTAACTAATTTCACGTCATCCAGCAATTCAGACAAGTACTTGACTCTAGCAGGGTCTCCAGCCATTAAGACTCTCTCAGCTACTCCGCCTTCCCGTATCTTCATGTGTACTGGAACTATTTTTCTGTTGGGAACATCACCCAAGGCAATCACCAATTACGTATACTAACACGTGTTTTTAACTTACGTGACAAGTGTTTACGTGGGTGATTGATGGTTGTATGAAGAACTAAAGAAGGAAATCGTTGATGTTCTTAAGTTTATGGAGATTAAGGGGCTAAATCACGGGAGATCCGGCAACGTTAGTGTCAGGATTAAGGGGGTTGATCACGTCTTAATAACGCCTAGCGGCTTACCGAAAGCCAGTCTATCTACGGAAGACATCGTGGTTGTTTCTATGAGTGGTGAGGTTATTGAGGGTTCTCGAAAACCTACTGTTGAGTTACCTCTTCATACAGCGATCTACGCAAGCTATAATTACTTCAACGCAGTTATCCACGCACACCCTATATACGTCACCGCGCTAGCTATTGCTCGCGAACCCCTCCCACCAGTTATTGAGGAAGCAGTTCTCTACGTCGGGGGTGAAGTAAGGGTTGCTGAGTACGCGCCTTTTGGTAGTAGGGAGTTAGCTGAGAACGTAGTTAAGGCTCTTGAAGGCAGGTCTGCAGCCATCCTCCCTAACCACGGTGTAGTGACGTGTGGTAAGAATCTCGAGGAAGCTCTTGAAGTACTAGTTCTTGTCGAGAGATTAGCTCAATCATATATTCTGAGTAAGATGTTAGGCAAGATCACTAAACCACCTGACGAAGTGATTAAGTACTTAAGTGAGTTGTTTAGGAGGAGGGTATTAAGTCTTGAGTGAGACTTCTATTCTCCAACAACACTTATAATCCCCTAGCAAGGGTTAGTCACTAGTGATTAAGATGCTCTCCCTCCAGAGATGCTTGGCTGTCTTAAACTCAAGTCTTGGAGAGAGCCTAGTTCTTAGGGTGAGTCTTGAATGACCAGAAGAATAGGCTTCTTCTTTGACTACGACGGTGTTCTAGCACCAATCACTCCTAACCCGAGTGGCGGGTCTCCTGATCCTGAGTTAATAAGTGTTATTAGAAGCTTGAGCTCAGAGCACGCTGTCGCTGTCGTTAGCGGGAGAGATTGCAGATACCTGCTTGAGAGAGTGTCTGGGTTAAGCGGCTACGCTTGTGTTTACGGGCTTGAGATCGTTGCTAAAGGGTACGTAGTAGTTGATGAGGAAGCTTACTTAGGTGTGAAGCCTAGGTATATTGAGGAGCTAGCTTCAGAAATTACTGAAAAGTTTAGTAGGGGGGTAGGGATCATAGTAGGGAGGACGTTGCAGGGAATCCCTCTAGGGATGAGTATCTACTGGTTTCTCAGAAACGGAAAACCGAGGGAACTAGAACATATTGCTGAGAAAGCTCGAAGTAAAGGGCTCGTGGTTTATGACGTAATGAGATGGGGAGACTACGCTGAGTTTATGGACATACACGTAGCTAGGAGGAGTAAAGACGAAGCAATAAGAATACTTAAGACACTACTCGATGTCAGTAAGACGATATACTTTGGAGACAGCTACAGTGATATACCTGCATTCAAAGAAGCTGACGTGAGGGTTCTTGTAAAACATAAATATAACAACGACTTAAGAATAGAAGCAGACTACACTGTAGACGTGAGTGAGTTAACTAAATGGCTAATTAATCACATAAAAACCTTAATAGTTTAACAACTTAGTTTCTACGGACTCTTAACCCTGATTTATTGCAGCCCTTTAGTGACGTTCTCCTAGCGAGCTCGCACAGTATGTTGTGGTTTATGTCTCCCCGTGCTAGTTGATGGTTCAAAAAGTGTTGAATCTAGAGTTTAGCATGCTTTAAAGCCCTAAATAATTTCAGGGTACTTGGATTTTGTCATATATTTTTAGAATCTCTTCAACGATTTTTGCGGGTGATGATTATTAATAAGGTAAGCATACTCTGCTTCCCAGAGTTTCTCATCAGCTTTAATTACTGCTTCAGCAATCTCTTCTTCTGTTTGTAGGTCTTTAAGAGGAAATTCACGATACTCCTCATACTGCGATGATACGTAGGTTATTACAGGTCTCCCACATGCTATCCCCTCAAGCGACACTAGTCCTAGAGAACCCAGCTTGAATTGATCAATCACTACGTCTGCGTTCCAATAATACTGATTCATTACTTCATGAGAAACTTTAGGTAGTACCTGCATATTCAAGCCAAGCTTTCGTGCTAAAGCCAGGGTTTTGTTGAAGTCACGTCCATGTGATATGATATAGACATCAACGTAGTTTTTTATCAAGTTTAAAGCCTTGATAGCTATGTCAGTACCTTTAACACTCCAGTTGGAGTCGCTCGCAATGAGAACTCTCTTCTTTTTCTCTCTCCTCATGGGTTTTGGGTAAAAAATACTTAAGTCAACAGGATTAGGAATGTATTGAGCGTCTTCTCTAAATCTCCTAGCTACCTGAAGTATGTCAGGAGTGCTTACAACCACGTAATCACGCGCCCTTAGATCTGCTTTAACAACCCTACCCCCAAACAGGGTGATGAAGACTAGACCTTAAATCACTACCGTGCGCGTGACATACTAGCGGTTTCTCACTAAACAACCCAGCGATGAATGCGTCTTGGAGAAGGTAATGAACGTGATAAATATCACCACTGCAAGACAATATCTTTAGGGTCAGTCCTAAAGACTTCTCAAAAAGTCCTCTACCACGCTTTATATGAACCTTAATAATAGTTCCTGGCATGTACTTAAGTAGAGTCTCGCCAACAAAAGCACAATCATTAATCGTGACAACCTTCATTTAAAGACATACCCCACTACATATGACGATTCTTGGTTTTAAACAGTGCAAAAGGCTCGCAATAGCTGCTTAATATAGATGTTATTATTTAGAGTTTAGAGGCGATAGATTGGAGAAAGTTGATGTGATAGTGTATGGCAGGTATATAGCGACTTTAGATCAAGTTAATCGAGTGATCTCTAGAGGTGCTGTGGTAGTTAGGGATGGCATCATTATTGATGTGGGTGAGGAAGAGGATATACGTGGTAGGTATGAAGCGGAGGAAGTAATTGAGAGGAGAGACCACGTAGTGATTCCGGGGTTTGTTGATTGCCATACTCACACGCAACAGTACTTACTTAGGTCCGCCATAAACGATGAAATGCTTCAACTACCTCCTGTGTGGACGAAGGTTTTAGTTCCTTTCGAGAGGATTATGGGAGAAGATCTAGCGAGGCTGTCTAGCAGGGCTAGCATAATTAATATGCTGAAGAACGGGATCACGTATTTTGTTGAGGCTGGTGCTCCATACCCTGAGATTTTGGCTGAGGAGGTTCTTGCTTCCGGTATTAAGGGTGTGGTTACTTACGCAACATACGATATTGCTGAAGAGAAGATTGCTGAACCTGAGGAAGTGCTTAGGAAGGTTAAGAAACTTTACAGTGAGTACGGTAGTAGCAGAGCAAACCTCCGTGTGTGGGCTAGCTTAAGGCAGGTTATGATGGTTTCTGAGGAGTTGATGGAGGGAGTAATTAAGTTTAGTAGGGAGCATGGCTTAGGACTTACTCTCCATCTTGGTGAGTATCAGGGGGAGGTGGATTACACACTCGCTAAGTACGGCTTGAGACCTCTGGAATACTTAATCGAGCGCGGGATTAGTGAGATCAAGCCGGTCGTCATAGCTCACGGCGTCTACTTCTCACCGAGGGAGACGCGTATGCTTAAAGAACACGGGCTCGGACTCTGTTGGTGTCCCTCAGTTGACTCATGGCTTATGGGCATACACTGGGTCGGGCTCACAGACATAGAGAATCTCAAGCTAGGGGTCGGGAGTGATGGTGGTGCTTGGGGTAGGATAGACCTACTACACGAAGCTAAGGTTGCTAAGGCCTTAAGTAGGGCAGCAAGCACCTCAATCACTTACTACAAAGCAGGACTAGACTCAAACACCCTACTTAAGATGCTGACAGGATCTACAGGATCTTTAGTAGGTGAGAAGATCGGGAGACTTGAGAAGGGATATGCTGCAGACATGATAGTACTGAACACGAAAGATCTCCGAAACCTACCCATACACAACCCCGTAGACACAATAATAAATTACCTCGAAGGAGACGAAGTCACAGACGTAATCGTTAATGGAAAGCTAGTAGTCGAGAACGGGAAAGTCAAGACACTAAACGAAGAAAAAGTCCTGGAAGAATTACTAGATCGAGAGGAAGAAATAAAAGAAAAATTTGCAGAGCTAGCGAAACAACTCAAAACAAAACCGTAATGAAAACACTTAAGAAAATTTGATTCGTAGAGAAGAGCGTGCTACTTGGTAAGTAATCTTACCTCCCCTGAAGTGAGCGATGTTTCCTGACTAGATCCCTCATGAACTTAAGGAATTCCTGTCTTGACGGGAAGTTTATCGCACCGGCAGGACACACAGACTCGCAGGAGCTGCAGCCAATAACGCAGTTGTAAGGGTTCTTAACTACTGGACGTCCCCCGTCAGCCTCGTAAACGCTGTTAGGGCACCAGTCAATACAGGATAAACAACCGATGCATTTCTCGTAATCTATTGTTGGATACCACGGTATCTCCTCACGCGGCACCCCAAAATAAGTCAACTCATAATCCCCTAGGTACTAGGGTTGTTCCATTATCTTACTAATCGTTTCTTCTACTTTCTTAATCGCGTCTTCAGTAGTCATATTTCTTAAATCTAGCGGAATTAATTGCTTATCGATGTCGAGACCTTTTGACGCGAAAGATTCCTTAAACAGTTTTCTCTGTAGCCGAGGATCGCAAGCACCGATGACGTAGACCGTGTCCTTACTACCCTCCTTGAGTAGGTCGTTTAAGAAATTCTCACCATCCCAGACACATAGTTGAGGATGAACCACAACGTACTCGACATCAAGTTGTTCCCTAACAAAATTCACGAACTGCCAGACATTCAGTTTCGCAAAACCCGGGCAATCACCTCTGCATACACACAGAATAAACCTTGGTTTCTTAACCATCTCGAACCCCCCAAACAATCACGATACATTGTAGAGCGTAGGATTAATAAGCTTTGTTAACGCGTCCTGATACTCTGAGTAATTCTTAACACTTTCCGGCTTATTCAGCGGAAACGGTAGTGATTCAACCACGGTTTTTGTTAGTTCATGTACTAGATAAATTCCTTTTTTGTGACCTCAAGACCCTTAACATGCCCAGTAATCCTTAATATCGAGAATACCGCTCTAATTTTTCTCGGTAACTTACTAATTACGTCGGGGTTCAGCCTTAACTTGTAGAGCTCGTGCGCGAAGATTCTCCAGGCTCTCGACTCCTCATCAAGTCGGGTGTGGAATGTGGGTCTCTTACTGTTGTTGATTGATCTCAACCAGAGCTCTATAGGTGGGTTAACAGTCTGGAGGTCACTAATTGTGCTGAAAGTACTGGGACCCAGGCCGAAATAATCCCTAACGAGCTCCTCCTTTGATGTATCGTATATGCGTGGACCTTTAGCGAATACCCATATGCTATCCCTACCGTATCCGTAGCTTTTTAGTGTTTCCCAACCCTCCTCAATCACGTCAAACATGAGTCTTGGACGCATCCCGGGATCCACTTTAACGCCAGGTATCACGATATAAGGGTATATCGTTACTTGGTCCGGTCCTATGCTGGCAATAGTCTCTACGTCCTTCACACATCCTTCACGGCTCTGTCTCGGTAGCCCAACCATTAAGTCAATATTGACTGATAACCCGAGTCCCCGGGCTGTTTTCACTACATTTTCAATTAGTTTCTCATTCGCGTACGCTCTCTTAACAGCCCTCAAAGCACCTGCCTGAAAAGACTCGACACCCACACTTATCTTAGATACCCCAGCCACAGCAATCTTCTCTAAGTACTTAGACGTGAACTCGAAGGGGTTGCCCTCCATCCCAACCTCACCTAATTCAACAAACTGACTTAGGTGTGATAGGAGGTTACGTAACTCTTCCGGTCTTAATAAGTTTGGAGTCCCTCCCCCTACATAAGTCCACACGGCTTTGCCGTTAACTCCTCTTAACTCAGCTTCTTTCTTAACCCCCTCCAAGTACTTTTCTCTAAGTCTCTCATTGAAGTAGACTTTGTAGAATGGACAGTAAAGGCAGCTCATCCTACAGAAGGGGACATAAATATAAAGTCCGAACTCCTTAGTGCTAGGATCGCGCCACTCAATTTCTCCAAATCTGAACTTTATTCTCAAGAATCTTCTCGATATCATTTGCTTAGCCATTAAGGACATCATGATTTAGTGCACCAAATACATAAAAATAGTGCAGGAGCTTCTCTCTTTACTTTCAGGGCCGAAAAAGAAGGTCATTCTAACTTACCGCCTCTAGTTCCATCGATTAAGGACCTACATGAATTTCCTGATGTTAGAATCTACTTAAGTCACGCCTAAGAACATAGTGTTCTATGATCTCATGGCTAAGTTTCAAATATATATTGAGGGATCTCGAAAATAATATTGTGGTAACTATGTCTTACGTAGTAACGCAACCAAGTACTGATGTAGTTAGTGCATTCCAGAAAATGCGGAGTGGGTTGTTACTTTTCCTTATCGCGTGGATATTCTTAATGGTGCTAGGAATATGGTTTTTAGCGTTACTTTTCTCTGGTGCTTTTAGAGATTACTCTAGTGTCTTGGCAGAATTTAGTATCTGGAACGTGCTATTTATTATTGGAGCAATCATAGCGTTTATCGGTTTTTTCGCTAGGTTTATTCCTGGAGTGAGTGATTTAGCTCGTGCTAACCCGGAATTCTCAACAGCATCATTACTTATTAAGATAGGGTATGTGGTGGGAATAATACTTGTCATAATAGGTCTAATATTAATTCCAATCATCATAGGAATATTCATACTCATAGTTGGTATTATATTCACATACATTGGTTATGTAGGGATGACTATTTTGTGTATTAAACTTAACAACAAATATAAGAACACGCTGTATCTAGTCGCGGGCATACTCGTCATACTCGGCATATTCATACTGATATTAGAGATTATTGCGTTGGCATTACTCTACGTAGCTCTAGGCGACACCATAAGAAAACTACAAACACCACCAACGCAAGAATTAATCTCAGTCTAAATCTAATCCCGTATTTTAAATCATAAATGAGACAATAATTAACATGAAAAATTTATTGGTTGTGGGTTTCCAACTATTTAGTAGAGCGCATATATAGTTTTAGTGAGGAGGTGTTTCTTCCTGATTTAACTACCATAAGATGATTGGACCTGATCCTTAAATCATGGTTATAGTAAGCTAAATTAGTTAAAATTATGTGGATTTGGAGGTGATGAAGGTTTAAGTACGTTGGTTTTGCGGCGCATTCAGGGAGTGTTGGTGAGGAACTAGTTTTAAGGACTTCAAGGATTGTTAGGGGTTTGCGTGACTGCTATAATGTTGAAGACTTAGTTTTTGTTGTTGGTGGTTATTGGGGTCTTATGAAGGTGATTGTTGACTTAGCTCTTGAGCTGGGTTTCAGAGTTCTCGTAATACCTCCTCTAGAGCAAGAAGATGTATTATTTCCTGAGAAAGCGATAGTAGTTAGAACAGGAACTTCCTACAGGGTTAGGTCAGTATTCTTAGTTAGGACTTCAGACGTTCTGGTAGTTCTTGGTGGAGGTGCTGGATGTATTCAAGAATTAGTTACCGCATACACTGAAGGCAAACCCTCATACGTCTTAGTAGATACTGGACTACCCACAGACATTACTGAAAAAATGCCTGAATATCTGGACTACAGGAAGCTAGCCCCCATAATGAAGTATCGCGACGAAAACACACTACTTAGAGACTTATGCGATTACCTGAAAACAGAAACTATAAGCACTAAGCACCTAGCACGCGTAGGATAGAGATACTCAAATTCAGGTGTAGGACAATATATTCGTAGAACTTCAAAAATAAATCAGGTACTTCGTCTGAGAACCTAATGTGTCTTTAAGTTCAATTCTTTCACACTTACTAAAATCTTTCTGTGCTTAACTTTTCCTTAATCAAGTCAGCCACGGCTTTAAGAGGACTTCCAGTAACGTGCTTGTGTGATTTGAGAATTGTCTGATCGAAAAATTCTTGCACGCTAAACGCAGGTTTAATTGATAGCACGCAATTTAATGATGGGTGACGTGTTGAGTTGGATGAGCAGGCTGTCGTCGTAGAGAAGCTTGTCAAGATTTACGGGAGGAGTTCCATAGGTGTTGATAATTTGTCTTTCACAGTGAATAGCAGGGAAATATACGCGTTGGTAGGTCCTAATGGTAGTGGTAAGACCACTACCTTAAGAATCATATCAACTCTGCTTAAGCCTACTAGCGGTAGTGTTTATGTGTATGGTGTGAATGTTGTGAGAGAACCTCTACGTGTTAGGTCTATGATTAATTATCTTCCTGAGGAAGCTGGTGCTTACCGCGACTTGACAGGTCTTGATTTCATGAAGTTCATGCTCTCGCTAAGGTTTAGTGGTAGGGAGTTGGATAAGGCTGTAGAGGAGGCCGCCACAATAGCTGATCTAGGCAATTATCTAAGAAAACCTGTCAGGACCTACAGTAAGGGCATGAAACGAATACTTGCGGTCAGCACAGTCTTGGCTTCAAAACCTAAACTACTCATACTTGATGAACCGACGACAGGTCTTGACGTCGAGAGGAGCCTCTACGTGAGAGACATGATTAGGAAATACAATAACCAGTACGGAATCACGGTGCTCCTAAGTAGTCACAACATGCTGGAAGTAGAGTACTTAAGTCATAGGGTGGGGGTACTCTACAAAGGAAAACTAATAGCTGAGGGAACTCCAGAGGAGCTGAAGAAATCTGCTGGTGCCGTAAACTTGGAGGAAGTTTTCATGAAACTGAAAAAAGAGGGAGGTGTTGTTAAGTGACGATCGTGCAGTTAGTTAAGAGAGAAGTTAAGGCGTTCATTAAGAATCCTGGCTTCATAATAGGACTCATACTAATGATAAGTGTTTACGGCATATTAGGCAACATAACTGGTATGGCTGTAGAGTCAGCCACCAAGGAGTTTACTGAAGCGAATATTGGGTTGGTCCTAGAAGAAGATACTAGGCTCGTTAAGGAACTAGTTAAGCTTCTTAACACCACTACGGGCGGTAGGATCCGTGTTTACGGATCATTAGATGAGGCTATTTCAGAAGCTGAGGTTGGTGTAGTGATACCAGCAGGCTTTACTGAGAACGCTACTTCACTCAATAAGTCAGTTGTTTTGAGGGGTGGTGTTAGAGTAACTACTTTCTCTCTGACAGGTGCTCAAGCAAGAACAAGCTTACTAGTTGTTGTCTCAAGCACTATAGAGAGGTTGTTACCCCTAGCTATAAGTGCTACCTACAACGTGAGTTTGCAGCCTCAGAAGCCTGTCCTCATGAGTAGTAATATATTATTCTATGATAAGAAGATAAGTCAAGAAGAATTTCTCTCAATTACTGCTTTCATCTCATATACCCCACTACTCGTTAGCTTGATTCTAGGCATTAACGCTACGTATGCCGCGCAATTAGTAGCTGTGGAGAAGGTAGAGAAAGCTTTTGAGATGCTGCTAGCTCAACCTATTCGCAGAAGAAATATTGTCTTAGCTAAAATATTAGGTGCTTCCATAGCTTCAATACTTTTCGGGGCAGTATATCTGATCGGCATGCTCATGTTCATTGGTGGGGGCCTCAACATCACAACTACCGTAGGTACTGAGCAGGTCTCCCCAATCACCATGATAATAGGCTTTCTGGGCCCTGAGATGTTAGGTGTGATAGTGTCGTCTCTAGTCATCGGTCTAATATTCTCGGGAGCTATCGGCGTTATAATAGGTTCTATGGTTAGTGACGAAAGGATTGCTGGTGTGCTAGTAACTCCAGTCATGTTTATCTTCATAGGTGTAGGATTCTTAACAATGATTACAGGTCTCTCGCCAAATCCTGCGTCAGCGGTTCTAGCAGGCTTAACGATAGCTTCACTACCGTATATATATGCTATCTCACTATTTTCGGGGGAGACATTCCTAATAATATACTCGATAATCGTTGCTGCAGGTGTGTGTTCCCTCCTGATATACATAGCCTCAACAATATTCAACAAAGACATAGTCGTGCTAGGGCTGAGAATCCCGTGGGGTAGGAAAGCAAGAGAAAGAATGTAACTGAAGACTAATTCATAAATCTCATTAATGCAGTAGATGTGAGTGAGTCTTCGTATTAAGATTTATGTTTTAGTTCTAAATCTAAGAGGAGAATATTGAGATGGTGTCCGGGGCTAAAGTTTCCGTTGTTGTTCCTACGTATAATGAGAGAGAAAATATTGATGAGCTATTAAGCAGGATTGATGCCTCATTAAATAATGTTGATTACGAGGTAGTTGTAGTTGATGATAATTCTCCTGACGGAACTGCGGAGCGTGTTATAGAACTCTCAAGTAGGTATCCTGTTAGACTAGTTAGGAGGGCTGGTAAGTTCGGGCTGTCTTCAGCTATACTGGATGGAGTTAAAGTATGTAGTGGTGACTACGTAGTAGTGATGGATGCTGATCTCCAGCATCCTCCTGAAGTGATTAAGGATCTCCTACGATATGCTGGTGGGTGCGATATAGTTGTTGCTTCTAGGTATGTTAAGGGGGGCGGCACTGCAGGATTCCCGATAATCAGGCGTGTTATTTCTTTAGGAGCTACGTATATGGCTAGAGTCTTAATCCCTCAAGCTAGGAAGGTTAAAGATCCTCTCTCAGGTTTCTTCCTAGTTAGGAGAGAACTCATAGAGAAGACCGAGCTCGCTGTGCCAAGCGGCTACAAAACACTTCTTGAGATAATATCGCAACACAGCAACCTGAAGATATGTGAGGTACCCTACGTCTTCCAAGCAAGAGTTAGGGGTGTGTCTAAGCTAAGCAGGAAGGAAATACTCAATTACGTGAAGCAGTTACTCATGATCATGCCTGATTACTACAAATTTGCTGTGGTCGGTGCTTCCGGAGTTCTTGTTAACCTAGGTGTTCTGTGGTTTCTGAGTTACGCACTCCTAATACAGCACTTTATCTCTTCAATAATAGGGATTGAGGCATCCTTAATCAATAACTTCATCTGGAATGATTTATGGACATTTAAGAAGAGGAGATTCGGAAAATGTTGGTTGAGACTCCTCAAATATCACGTGTCAACAGCGATAGGTACTCTAGCACAATACACTGTATCGCAGATCGCTTACTACGCTATACTTAGAGAATCAATAACTTCTCAAGCGCTAGGTATTCTGGTAGGCTTTATAGCTAACTACCTCATTAGTAAGAAGTATGTGTGGACACGACCTAAGCAGACAACACTATGATTTACTTTTGTTCTCGCTCCTCATTTTATTCAATACTTTGTCGTACAACATACTTAGTATTTTCCTCCTATCCTCCATCAAAACTACATCACTATAACCTTGAACAATTAAGTTGTGGCTGAAGGGACACGGCACCTCAGGAGAAGTTATGAACTCTATCGATATCTCACCAGACTCTATCTTCTTAAGAACCTCCTCAGCGTGTTGCAGATCCATAGAGTCTTCCATGACTTCCCTGTATGCCTCGACTAGCAGGGGATAGCCAGGAATCTTCTCCGAGATCTTTAACAAGGTCTCAGAGTTTATTTCTCTCCTATTAACGCTTGTCTCAACCCCTCTATAAACCTTAAGAAGAGCTAGGGATCTCTCAGCAACGTGTCTGAATTTCCTCTTGAGGATTTCGCTTCTTCTGAGAGCCTTTGTGAGAGTCTCTCTAAGCTTAACACTACTCAACATACTTACTAGCTTCTTAACTGATGAGATGTCCACGATCGTGTATTCGGGAAGCGTTAGCATGAAGCCGTTATCTGATACAGTAACCCTTACAGGAACACCTAACTCGTTACTAAATATGTGTGCGTAAGCTCTTGACAAAACCTGGTTCACCCTCCTACCGAAGAGAAAATGAAAGATTACGTTCTGTGTGTTTTCCTCATTCCAAAGCTCTACTAAGAGCTTCTTGTTGGTTGGGACAATCCCGCAGACTTTAATCTGTTCCCACACGTACTGAGTTATGTATTTTGCTTCTCTCTCCCCTAACTGATACATAGACGATACGAGTTTAGTAGCTCTCCTCACACCATACCTAGAAATTAAGTCACTCACTAAATCTCTGAAAGCACCTACTTCTAATGCTGAGTCGTAGGTTAGGGGGAGTGCTTCAGAGAACCATGAAGGTACTGTTGGTCTTTGCTTCTCAGCGTCTTTAACTACGACTTTAAGACCCTCGCTCCTAACGAACATGTAGGTCTTGCCTCCCAAAACGAAAACATCGCCAGGCTCAAGAAAACTAACGAATTCTTCTTCTAAGTCACCTATATACTTTCGTCCATCAAGAAACACCCTCATCTTAGTTTCGTCAGGTATTGCTCCAGCGTTGAGGTAGTATATCATCCTGACTGATTTCTTCCTGCCGAAAACCCCTTCCTCCTCATCTAGCCATATCTTAGAGTAAACAGGCACGTCATCAGGTATATCCCCATACTTGCCTGCCAAATACTTCACCACGTTAAGGAATTCCTCGTAAGTAAGTCTAGAATAGTTGTAGGCTCTCCTAACTACTCTGTAAGCATCCTCAACACGCCACTTCCTCTCAAGAGACATACCAACAAGTGTCTGAGCCAGTATGTCTAGTGGATTCATAGGTATGTGTACGTTATCCAGTTTCCTGAGTCTAGCTAAGTGCGTGAGAACAGATATCTCGACCAGGTCATCTCTATCGACAGCTACTAAGTATCCCTTACTCACGTCACGCACGTTATGACCTGAGCGACCAACTCTCTGCAAGAGTCTCGTAACACTTTTAGGACTGCTTAACAACACTACCGCGTCAATATACCCTATATCTATCCCTAGCTCAAGTGACGTAGAACTAACAACAGCTCTTAACCTACCCTCTTTCAGCTTATTCTCTACTTCTAACCTTACGTCACGACTTAAGGAGCTGTGGTGTGCTTCTATTTCATCTAAATCCTCAACGCTGTTCCCCGCCAGAATCTTCTTCAGCTTATGAACAACCCTCTCAGTAGAGCTTCTAGTGTTAGTGAATATCAGTGTGGTTCTGTGTGAATCAACTATTTTTCTTAATTCCTTGTATATAGATTCGTTAAGTTCCTCAGCACCAGCAGTAACTATGTTGACTCTAGGGGTGACCACACGTAAGTCTACGGGCTTAACGAATCTTGCGTCAATCACTGCACAGTCTCTAGGGTTACCTGAGTCTTCATAACCTACGAGAAACATAGCAACCTCTTCTAGCGGTGATATCGTGGCGCTTAAACCTATCCTCTGAATCTTCCTACCAACCAACTCCTCCAGTCTCTCTATAGTTAGAGTTAGTAGAGCTCCTCTCTTACTTGAGGCTAGTTCGTGAATCTCGTCTACGACAACCCACCTAACATTCCTTAACTTCTCTCTGAACTTCGGGGCTGTTATAGAGATAGCTAGAGATTCAGGGGTCGTTATGAGTATGTGTGGAGGCTTAACAAGCATTTTTGATTTTTCCGTAGGTGAGGTGTCACTAGTCCTAACACCGATTCTGATCTCAGGAATGTCTAGGTTTCTCGTCTTAAGAACGTACTCACGTATCTCCAGGACAGGCTGAATTAGGTTCTTCCTCATGTCATTATTTAAAGCTCTAAGCGGTGACACATAAACCACGTACACGTAATCTCCCAACAACCCTGACTCAGCATAACCAAGTAACTCGTCTATTATGGGTAGGAATACCGCTAGCGTTTTACCTGTTCCGGTAGGAGATGATATGAGAACATTCCTACCCTCCTTTATCTTAGGTATTGCCATCAGTTGAGGAGGAGTGAATTCCTCGAATCTGCTCTTGAACCACTCTATCACGTAGTCTTTTAAGTACTTGCTTACGTCACATTCAGCAACACACTCGCTAACTACCTCTGTCAGCTCCCTTCCCCCAACATAGTTCTTTAAACAGTCGACGTATTAACTTAAAACGTAAGAGATTTAAAGCTCTTTAAAATAACCTTAATTTGAGTGTGGAGGAAGTGATTAGGTTAGTTATAGGATTAATAATAGTTTCACTTTTCTTAATTTCAGTTGTTGCTGGATTCCACGCATCACAGCAGCTAGGTCTTTTAATAAGAGAAATTCTTAGAGAGCAGTTTAGTCCTCTAACAAGCTACTTCAATACTTCAGACCCTATGTCACTTCTCTTACTAAGCTTAACTATATTCGCTAACAATATGAGGGTGGCGCTACTAAACATAATCTTAGGTGTTTCTTTAGTAGGTCCTGCAGGAATTATGGTAGTTAATGGGTTCATAATAGGCTTGGTTCTCTCTATTCAGGAGGATATTGTTAGTGGGGTCTTAGTCATAATTCCTCACGGAATCTTAGAGATCCCAGCACTAATCTATTCTGCAGTCCTGGGAACACACCTAGGACTAACAATACTAACGAATATACGCAGGAACCCATCAAAGATTAGGGAAGTGTTTAGGGACGTAATACGTAAGATACCGGTAATAGTCTTAATGCTTATTCTTGCGGCGCTAATAGAGGTTTTCGTTAGCTTATTAATAGTAGCCCCGCTCGTCGGAGGTTCTTGAGTCTTTAGAACTTATAATTAGTGATTCCATTAATTAATCGATGATGAGAGTCATGCCCGCCGAGTAGATGAAGATCTTCGAGGGTATCTGAATGCTGTACTAGAAATCAGAGCAAGTAGACCGTGCTCATATTCCTAAACTCTCGGCCTCTCTCTTCATGGTAGGTTTCTCCGACACTACAGCGTAGACCTTAAGATTCCTTGATTTTATGTAGTTTTCAGGTGAGTTAACGTTTAGTGTTATTACGCGGATATTCTTAGCTTCAGCTTCCTTAGCTATTCTACTCCTTAGTAGAGCCATAGGAATAATCAAGTATCTTACACCCAACTCACGGAGCTTGCTTAAATTGGGGTACGGATTAAGGACTTCAAACCCTACACCTAATCTCTCAAGCTTAACGGACTTTAAGATGCTTAAATCGCTCACAACAACCACAAACTCAACGTTAGGCAACTCTCTAGCCACTCCGTCCAGTTTCTCTAAGACCTCATGAGTCTTGACTTTAAGTACTACACTTGTTCGGGTTTTCAGTTTAGAGAGACCTGAAGCTAAGCTCGTAAATCTCTCATCAACTTCTTCAACGGGCTTGCCTAAGTAAATCCCGCTTAAGTCCTTGTGTTTCTCGATAGTTTGGAGTAAAGAGTCAACACTACTTAAATCAAGTACGTCTAAAAGTAGGTGTGGCTCCTCACCAGTTTCTTTTTCCTCAGCCATCACTCACCACCTTGAAACCTAAGTCTCCCAGATTTTATGTCGTTAGTTACTTCCTCAACGTCTTTCACAGTATCTATGGATCTCCAGTAATTATTCAGGAACTTAACCCCGTAGAGTTTGCCTTCCCTAGCTAGTTGAGGGAACGCTGTTTTCTCTATATCACCTACTTCAGGCAAGTATTTGAAGACCTCGCTCCTCATCACGTACACCCCAGCGTTTATTAAGTAGTCTTCTATGCTAGGCTTCTCCACGAAACTCTCAATTCTTCCTTCCCCAGATATCCTCACTACGCCGTAAGGTGACTTAAGAGGAACTAACGCTATTGAGGCTACTGCGTTACTGCGATCTTCTAAAATCTTAGCTAGCTTACTTATAGGGATGTCTGTCACCACGTCACCGTTAAGAGCTACGAAAACATCATTGGCTAGGTAGGGTTCAGCGTTCTTTATAGCACCACCAGTACCTAGGGGTGTGTCTTCTATGACGTACGTAACGCTAACACCGAACTTCCTGCCAGAACCCAGAAACTCAATAAGTTTCTCGTACCTGTAGCCAGCTAGAACAATTACTGTGTTTATGTTGTTGGCTTTAAGCCACTTAAGCTGCCACTCAATAATAGGCTTTCCAGCTACTTCAACAAGAGACTTAGGAATCTCCTCTGTTAAGGGTCTTAACCTCTTAGCTAAGCCTCCAGCTATGATAGCGGCTTTCACGTAAGACCCCAGTAAGATATTGTCGAGGAATTAAAAATAGATAGCGTAATACGTACGAAATTACGGCTGAAAACCTCCTTACCTAGAGTAGGGAGTAGTTTTCTTCAAGAGAGCTACGTGTAGTAGAGTTTGCAGAAAAAGCACATTACTTCATCTACCTTAACTTCATTTCTGATTATCTTCTGCGTGTATTCTCTTATGTACGTAGCGTACACAGAATCCTCCAGAAGTTTCTTAACTAACTTCTTGTTTGATCTCCTCTCAGCTAAGTAGTTAGAGACTGCTGCCGGAGCTACGCCAAGCAACTTAGCCGCCCTATAAACACTTAGGCTGTACTCTCTAACCATAGTTATAGCTAGAGCTGCTCTAACTGCTGGCATTAACTCCTTCGTAGCTACCTCACATCGCGGGGAACTCAAACTACTCACTAAGTGTTGTTTATATGAACATTATTAAATATTAACGGCGTGAAAGTTGTAGAATTTCCTTAACACACGACTCAACGCATTCTCTGAACTCTTCGTTAGTCCTGAAAGAGTATTCTGAGCATTTCTCTCTACAGAAACTTACTGCGTGAGTTCTTGCTCTACTATCTACGAATTCCTCACTCATTTGATGCACCTAAACACGTTTATCGTGCTTATTATTGGTTTTAACTAGTTTATATTTAGTGACGCTTAACTCAGGTGATGCTGTAGTGAAGTATGTGGTTAGAGCGAGGATAGAGGTTGCTGGTGTCGTAGAGAAGCCAGATATTATTGGTGCTATCTTTGGCCAGACAGAAGGTCTGTTTAGTCCTGAATACGACTTAAGAGAACTTCAAGATAAGGGCAGGATAGGCAGGATAACTGTTGATGTCAAGCAATCTGATAGCAAGACTATCGGGGAAATAATAATACCCTCAAACCTCGATAAAGTTGAGACAGCTTTAATAGCGGCTCTAATAGAAACCGTTGATAGGGTTGGGCCCTACGCAACCAAGATTAAGGTAGTAGAGATAGTTGACTTGAGGCAGGAGAAGCTAAAGAAAGTGATAGAGAGAGCTAAAGAAATACTTAGAGACATAATGCAGGAGAGAACTATAGACGTTAAAGAAGTCCTAGCACAGATTAGCGAGGCTGTGAAAGTAGGTGAGATTATCGAGTACGGGCCTGAGAAACTGCCTGCGGGTCCTGAAGTAGAGACTTCAGATACCCTCATAGTTGTTGAGGGGAGAGCAGACGTAATAAATCTTCTTAAGTACGGCTACAAGAACGTGATAGCTGTTGAGGGAGCTAAGGGCGAGATTCCGAAAACTCTCATCAACCTAGCTAACAGTAAGAAGAAAGTCATAGTGTTTGTTGACGGGGATCGTGTAGGTGCTATGATAGTCAAAAACCTAGCTAATGTGATTAGGGTGGACGCGGTAGCTAGAGCTCCTAGCGGACGCGAGGTCGAGGAACTCACGAACAAGGAAATCCAGAAAGCACTAAAGAACGCGGTTCCCTTACAAACTTTCCTGCAATCACTAGCAGCTGAAGTCATGCCCACTAAGATAACTGCTACTGAGGCTGAAATAACTGAAGCAACAACTATTCAAGTTCCCGAGGCTGAGGCTGTCCCCAAAACTGTTGAGATCTTGGAGACTTACATGATACCTAACAAAGTTCTTGAAGCAATAAATAGCTTGAAAGGATCGCTAGAAGCTATCTTGTACGACGAGAACTGGAACGAGATAAATAGAATACCTGTGAAAGATTTAGTCGACTATATATTAACTACTGAAAAGCCCGTTTACGCGGTAATCATGGATGGCATCGCCACACCCAGACTAATTGATGCAGCAGCAGTCAAGAACGTGAAGTTCGTGCTGTGTTATAGGGTAGCTACTATAACAAAGAAGCCTGCAGACCTAATTATCTTGACTTTTGACGAGCTACTTCAGTAGGGTAGGGTCTCTCACTTCTTGCCAAGAAAATCTGCGAGTGTTTTTCCTTTAGGAGCAGTTAGTTGTTTCTCTGTGATTCCGAAATAAGAAAGTATCCTGAGTGCGGCAGGTATTATCTGATGAGTTACGTAGTACTCAATATCGATGTCTTGTGGTTTGGCTTCTATGTAGGGTCTCGCCCTAGAAGAAATACCGCCTGAACCCTTAACTATCACGTAACCTATCTTACTACCCACATCTACCTTAACACCTAGCTTCTCAAGTCTCTTAGCCGCAGTCACGTGTGGTGCCTCCACCTCATACTCCTCAACCTTCTTGGTGAGAGTTTTCCATATGATTAGCTTCTCTAAACCTACCTTACCAGTTCTTAACTCTTCTATGATTCTCCTGACGTAGTTTACTGCTTCATTTACGTTCTTGGTTGTTAGCACGATCTTAGCTACTTCCTCTTGAACGTCCTTAGCTATCTCTGTCCAGTCACCCCTCACAGCTTCAAAACCCACGATATCTACTCTACCATCTTCTGTTAGTCCTACATATCTTTTCTTAGCTTCTGTGAAGAAAACCCTCTTATATATTTTGTCTACTTTAATCTCGAGACCTAACTCCTCATACACCTCGTTAATGAAGTTACTCACTAGGTCTTTTACGTAGCTAACGAATAAGGAATCAGTATCACCGTACACTACCTTCAAACCCAGCTTCCTGGCTAAGTCGATAGCTTTAGATATTGTTTTTCTTCCTAGAGCGGTTATGCTTTCAGCACCCTCCTTAAAATACCATCTCGCCCCGACCCACCCCATGTAGCCGTAAGATGCGTTAGCGAGGATCTTGAGCGCTCTTTGCCTCTCGTCAAGAATCCTGTATTCAGGGCTTTCAGGGTCCAGTTTCTTCATTAAGGAACGTATCTCGGCTCTTAGCTTAAGCAGTGTCGTGAGGACGTTCTTGTAGAAGCCTGGAGGCTCCTTAAGAAACTTATAGCCTAGCTCCTCAATAAAGTAGCACATTGATTCATTACAGTCTCCCGCTACGAAGGTGTCAGGACTCACGTTATACTTAATCATTATGTTAGGATACATGGAGGTGAAGTCTAGCACTACTATGTCTTCGTGCACACCCTTAACAGGCTCAAGCACTATAGCGCCTTTGTAGGGTTCGTAAGGTCTCTCAACTCTGTTGGGTATGAGTTCTCCGTACTTAACTGCCTCACGCATCAAGTACCACTCGAGCCTGTACCCTACGGAAGCAGCACCAACCTGGTCTAGAGGGAGTCCCGTCAGGTTAGATAGCTGGATCGCGAATGGCAAGAACTCTTTAGCTAACAGCAATGTCGAGACAGCATCATCTCTCGCATATTTAATCAAAATATCTCTAAGCTCTCTATTGTCCCAGTACCTAGGTATCTCGTGCCACGGTATTAAAACTCTCTCTGACTTCTTCATTACTCCTAGATAGTCAGCGACTTCGTCAAGAGACTTTATCTTAACCTCAGGTATTTCTTCAGCGAAGTTATATAAGTCTATGTGTAGCCTGCCAGGAACCGATATATGGCCGTAAGCAGACTGGCGGGGAATTCCTCCCTTAACTCTCCCCACGTCAAGTTTTACCTTAAGTATCTGGGATCTCTGAAGGAGGAACTGCCAGTCAAACATGTTAGAATTATACCCTACTATGATGTCCGGGTCATACTCGTTAACATACTTCACAAACTCCTCGATCAGTGCTGCGTCACTACCCCCATCATCTTTAGTCATTACTTTGACCTCCCCCTCACTATTAGCTACTGCTATGATTATCACAGGGTTTTTCTCAGGCGTGAGAGCACCTAGGGGGCTATAAACCTCTATATCGAAAGCTAGGATCTTGAGTCTAGGAGGCCTAGTCTCTTCTAGTTTGTTGAGTTCCCCCCTCAACACGTAAGTATTCTCGACTCTAAAACTACCTGAAGGTGCTTCCTCGACCTCAGCTTCATACCAGCTGCATGGGGATACATCCTTATCTAGTATGTAACGCATAGAGAACCTAATATCTGCCTCAAGAAACTCTGTGATGCCATCTATCCTAGCAACCTCTTCTCTATACTCACGCACCGCTTCAGGAATCACTGTAGTTATTTTGAGTGCTTTGACCGGCTTGCCATAGTACTTTCTAGTAACCTCACTTACGTCTATTATTGGAGACTTAGATTTACTTAACGCCTTAACTCTCCTAACAACACTCTCTACGTCAGCTCCCTCCTTCAAGAGAGCGTAAAAGTATGGTCTGAAGGAAGAGTCCCTAATAAGTACGGGCTCAGAATCCTCATTAAGACCCCAAAGCATTATTACTGGTAAGTTGTTCTCAACCTCATAACTCACGTCAATTAAGTAAAACTTGAGCTTCATACTTACTCCGTAATTTTAAGTGCTTAAGAAGGTATTAATTTAAACGAATATTCTCACCCGTGAATCAAACTAAAACGTTTTAAGGTTTTCCTGAGCTGGAGAACTTAAACAAGGTTTTACTCAGAAGTTAATGGAGGTCTCGTGAGTGATTCAAGGGTTTGAGGGTATTTGCTTCTGAGCGGCCTGAAAATCAGTTCTTTAATCCAGCTTTTGAGGAGATTCTCTATCTCAAATCTAGGCAACCAACACTTCGTTTTGGCGTAATGATAAAGTAGTGGTTATAGGGGTCTCAACCCCTCCACCCGAAATTAACGTTCTAGAAGCTAGAGATCTTGGTATCGAGTTGGTGAGGGGATTTACCGGCGGCGCTATATACCGAGACTTAGGCAATATAAATTACGTATTGACTCTACCGGGCTACAACCTTAGTATTGAGGAATCTTTCAGTGTTGTTGGTTTAGCTGTTGTTGAGACTTTAGGTAGCATAGGAATCACTAATATGGAGGTCTTGACTAAAGTCCTGCAACATTAATCACAAACTCTTCACATACTTCGTAACTTCCTCAGCGATTTTTTCCGATTTCATGTATACTGCATCCATGTTTAGGTACTCCCAAGCACCAAACCTCCCATTTACGAAGATCCCTAGCTTTCTTAGCTCATCACTTATTTTCTTAGTTATTTCGGATCTATTTTTGTCGTATATTATGTACGCGTCACTCCAACGCCACACTTTACTAACCTCGAGTTCAGGGTTCTTTACTAAATCTATCTCTAGTATGTCTTCGTAGGATTTCCTGATTAGTTGGTCTTCAGGAGTTGACTTCAACTCATCCTCGTTTTTGAAGGAAATCTCAGCTATTATGGAGGCTTTCCCTGCCGGCGCGTTATTTCTTGAGAAATTGCTCAGTATTGCTACCCTATGAGGTAGGTATTTCTTGTCTGGCAGGTATACCCAGTGGTAAGGTTTTACATCGCCTTTGATTCCCAACCCTACGACAGCTATAGGAACCGATTTGAGCTCTTCGAGCTCCTTACTTAACCCTCCTAGAACATCTTTGAAGATTTCGCGTGATCTTTTTAGTGGCGCTGTGTATACCACGGAAACACACTCGAAGCAGAAGTCTCTAGTATCTACCAGCAGTCTATTCTTGCTTAAGAAGCTGATTCTCTTTACTTCCTGGTTAGTGAATATCTCAACTCTCTTACTACTCAGTACTTCGTTGAGTAGTCCCTGAATGAGTGCTTCTATACCTCCTGATGAGGGGTAGTAGAAGTTAAGCTGGTGTGTGTAGCCCTCCACACTGATCCCTACAGCACTCATTATTATTTCCTTGATTGGTGGTGTGGGTACTCTACCCTCAACCCACTCAAGAGTTATCTCGCTTAAGTTTGTTTTCCATATCTTCTCGTTGTAGGGTATCAAGTATTTATTAGCTATTCCCTCACCAAACACGTAGGGTAACCACTCAAGAAAGTTTCTAGGTTCTCTTAATTCATTCTTAAGTCTTCTAATATATGCTTCTACGGCCCCCCAGACACATTCGAATCTTTCTTCCGGTGGTAAGTCGTGTAAGCCGTTCTCGAAAGGGTACTTAACGTATGTCCCCTTATAGTAGACCTTGGTATTCCTGTAATGCTTCACATAATTGCCTTTAAGAAAGGCAAGCATCTCGTTTAGTTTGTCGGGGTGCTTGCTAAACATTATGTGTGAGCCACCGATATCAAATAAATAATTACCTACCATCTCGCTCTTGAGAAGCCCACCAACCCTATCAGTGGACTCCAGCACTGTTATTCTTAGATTCTTCTCTCTTCTTAGCAGATGGTATGTAGTAGATAGACCTGCTAGCCCTCCACCAATAATACATACTCTCTCGTTACTCAACCTACGTCCCTATGCCTAAATACTTTCCTAAGTTCCTCACCAACTTCTACAAATAATACCTCCATGAGTGGTCTCACAAAACCCCTGATTAGGTGTCCTCCCCTAACGCCTAAGTTTCTATGACTCAACGTGACATGGATGTGTGAGAAGACCGTGCCATCACTCCTTAGTAAGTAGTTACCTATTAGCGAGACTACTTCAATTATTTCTTCCTCGCTCGAATCTATAAATTCCGTTACATACGTCGACGTTACCGGATTGAAGTAACCTATCTCGGCTTTCTTGAAGCCGCCAATACCTATCATGAAGCCACCCTTAAGTCCTTCATTAAGCACAATCTTTTCTATGGTGTCGGGCAGTATAGAGTTCTCATCTAGCTTAACAACCTTAATCAATTACTCCACCTACTTATGTGTGTGAGTTAAGTTTTAATAGTTTGTTCTCGGATATTGTAGTCGGTGTACTTGATGAGCAAGGTTTTCTTAACTGGTGTAAGTCCCTTAAATATAGCGTTACCTGCTGGAATACCTTATGGATCGCTAACCTTACTCTTAGGTCCTGGAGGTGTTGGTAAGTCTGTAATGCTTGCTAACCTCTCATGGGACTTCTTGAAAGACTCTAGGAACGCGGTGGTTCACGTGACTTTCGATGATTCTCCTGATGCTCTGCTTGCTCTCTATGCTTACTTCGGGTGGGATATTAGTAGGTATGTTGCTGAGGGTAGATTCAAGATAGTGGATTGTTTCAGCTTCAGGTTAGGGCCCTTCAAGAAGTCTGTTAGCGGGGTTGTTAGAGAATTAGAGGTTAGAGATCTTAGTTCTCTTGTGTACGCTGTGAGTGATGCTTCAAGTCCTACAAGAGGCTCCACGATGGTCTTAATAGACTCACTCAACGAACTAATTCTGAAGTTTGAGGTTTCTCAGTTCCTAGACTTTATAAAGAGTCTTAGAGCGGTTGTAAGTAAGGGTTTAGGAAACATAGTTATAGCAACGATACACACAACTACAGAGACTTTCCAGGAGGTAGTTAATTATCTAGAATACCTAGTTGATGGGGTGATCGAGACCAGGTTTAACCCCTCATTCCTAGAGTACGGAATACCGCTCAAAGAACTCCTAGTCAGGAAGATGAGGGGCGTGCCAACAAATCCTGTATGGATACCTTACGTAATAAGTAATGACGGGATAGCAGCAGTAGACCCTCAAAAACTAGCTATGGTGCTCCAAGAAAAAATCAGAGAAGCAGAAAAACTCAAGAAGCTACTCTCAGGTAGTGAGGATTGAGAATAGCAATAATAATAGAACCAACGTGCAACCTATGTGGAGAATGCGTGAGCTACTGCCCAACAAGAGTATACAAAATAGAAGAAAACAAACTCACATACAACTCGGAAAAATGCATATATTGCAGAGCGTGTGAACCACTATGCCCACAGAAAGCAATAAAAATCAAAGTAGAACACAACACGCTAAAACACAAGCAAATAACGACCACAAAATACTTTTAACCCTCGAATAAAAAGAAATAATAGAGCCGGGGTCGCCTAGCCTGGTAGGGCGCCGGCCTGCTAAGCCGGTGGGGGATAACCCCGCGCGGGTTCAAATCCCGCCCCCGGCGTCTCTCATCTCTTATTAGCGTATTTTACTCTTGTAGTCGGGGATTTATCTTGACTGATATTTCTATGGGAGATTTATTGAGTGTGTTTGTACTCGGTAGTGAACGAAATCACCTAATTCGTTATTATAATAGTATCTTCAATTCTCATACCTTGCTTGAGTGTTTTAGGTTGCCTGCTTCCTTACTTGTTAGGTTTAAGACTAGCAACACCTCGGCTAAGGTCTTCAACATTTCCGGTTTGTCGATCTTGTAGGGCTCCGCGATAACTAGAATATGTTTAATTACTGTTGCAGCTAATCGAAAACTTAAAGTCCTTAAGGGGGGAGCAGTCAAGACTGCTTCAAATATTCTTCCTAGCATCTTATCTATCTATCATGTTGCGTTTTTGTTCTACATACTTAACAAGGTGTGTTCAAATACGCGTTATCAGACTTTAAATTAGTTTGAATGGTGGCAGAATCTTTTTAACTTTTACTAAAAAATATTAGATGGTGATAGAATTACCTGCACATGTATTGACTGACACGAGATTAGTGAGTGCTTCTAGCACACGGTTTCGCGTTAACATAATAACGAGTAGGTGTAAGGAGTGTGGTATATGTATCGGTATCTGCCCTACTAAAGTCTTGGTGAAAGGCAGTAAACATAATGAGTACGGCTTCAGATACCCTACCCCAGCAAATATTGAGAAATGTATTGGTTGTAAGCTTTGTGAGTATAATTGCCCCGAGTTCGCTATATTTGTGGAGGTTCTTGGAAAATGATGAAGTCTTTTATTTCCGGCAATATAGCTATAGCTGAAGGCGCCATAACTGCTGGGATGAGGTTTTATGCTGGGTATCCTATAACACCTGCTTCCGAGATTATGGAGTATCTAGCTGAGAAATTGCCTAGAATCGGAGGAATAACTATGCAGTTTGAGGACGAGATTGCGTCAATAAATGCCGTGATAGGCGCTTCGTGGGCTGGGGTTAAGTCAATGACAGCTACTTCAGGCCCCGGATTATCACTCATGCTTGAAGCTCTAGGACTCGCCGTAATAACGGAGACTCCGGCAGTCATAGTAGATGTGATGAGAGCGGGACCGTCTACAGGAGTTCCTACTAAGACTTCCCAAAGCGATGTTATGCAGGTGAGGCACGGTACTCACGGAGATTACGTAATTCCGGTCTTCGCGCCCTGGTCTGCGCAGGAAGCTTACGACCTAACTATAAAAGCATTTAATGTAGCTGAGTCTCTAAGAACCCCAGTAATACTGTTATCAGATGCTGTGATCGCACACTTATGGGAATCCGTGCTTATCGCAGATCCTGGTGAGGTAGAGATAGTCAGCAGGAGGAAGCCAAGTGTTCCACCAGACGCGTATTTGCCATACAAGCCAGATGATGATTTAGTACCTCCTATGGCAACCTTCGGTGAGGGCTATAGCGTGTTAGTTGAGTCATTAATACATGATGAGAGAGGTTTTTACAAGCAAGATAAAGCAACTTATCGTAGTCTAGTCAGCAGGATCATCAATAAAGTTTTGAGCAAGATTGACTCGATATTTGAGGTAGAAACGTACTATAGTGATGACTACAGATACTTACTAGTCTCATTCGGTTCTACAGCTAGGTCAGCTCTAGCGGCTGTTAGGATTCTTAGAAAATCAGGTATTAAGGCTGGTTTGCTTAGACTCAAGACTTTATGGCCTCTTAAGCACGAAATTCTTAAGAAGTACTGTGAAGAAGCTGAGAAAGTGTTTGTTGTGGAAAATAATGCTGGTAAGATACTCTACGATATCGAGAGAGTGACTGAAGGTGACAAAGTCGTTCCTCTACCACTATTAGATTTAGAAATACCTGAACCAAAAGATATTGTGGATGGTGTTAGGAAGTGGTTGTGATGCCTTCAGGGAACTCTCACCCACTGGACCAGTATCTAAGGACTGCTCGATTACCACACATATGGTGTCCTGGATGCGGTATTGGTATAGCTTTAGGAGGCGTGATAAGAGCAATAGATAAGAGGATTAAAGAAGGTGTCCTTAAGAAAGAAAATGTAGTCTTTGTCACGGGCATCGGCTGCTCTGCCAGAACCTCCTTCTACGTTAATTTTGACGCCGCACACACTCTACACGGGAGAGCTATAGCTTTCGCTACGGGTGCTAAGCTAGCTAAGCCCGAGCTGGAAGTAATAGTTATTGGTGGTGATGGAGATATAGCTGGTATAGGCGGTAATCACTTACTTCACGCTGCTAAGAGGAATATGGACTTGATAGTTTTGATGATAACTAACTTTGTCTACGCGATGACGGGAGGGCAGGTAGCTCCTACAACACCGCTCGGGCTATATACTACTACGACGCCTCACGGGAATCCTGAACCACCTCTGAACGTAGTTAAAGTAGTTTCTTCCCTCAACGCTAACTACGTAGCTAGGGCTTCAGTTACGCACCCCCTGCTCGTGGAGCAATACATGTATAAAGCTCTAGGCATGAGAGGCTTCAGGTTTATAGAAATACTTTCAACATGTCCTGAAGTATTCGGCAGACACATAGGTGTAAGAGATCCTCTTACCCTATATAACTCTCTAAGAAGTAAGGTTATTATTAAGCAATCACCCAGTATTGATGAGTCAGATCTTGATTGGGAGAAGGGCTTAGTTATAGGTGAATATTTAATTCGTGATAATCCAAGTTTCTTAGATAGAATTAAGGGGGGATCTAAATGAAGGTAGAGATACTCATTATTGGGAGAGGAGGCCAGGGAATCCTGCTATTAGGTCGTGTGATAGGAGTTGCAGCATCTAAGCATGCTGGCCTCTACGTCACTAGTGTTGAGGCGTACGCTTCCGAGACTAGGGGAGGAGAATCACGCGTAGATCTAATAATATCTGATAACCCTGAAGAAATAGATTACGTCAGAGTATTAAGTGCTGATATAGCACTCTTCATGTACCCCTACAACCTAATAAAGTATTCAGAAATCTTGAAAAAAGACGCGTACGTATTCATTAACTCTACGTTTGGGGAGGAACACCCTTACAGAACCCAAAAAGTTTTCTTGAAACCATATAGTGAGATAGCTGAGAAAAACTTAGGGAGTTCTAGGGTAGCTAATATGGTTGCTTTAGGTCATTTAATAGCGAAGACAGGAATACAGGAGATTGAGCATATAGAGAAAGCAATAAGAGAAATAATTTCTGAGAACCTACATGAAATAAACATCAAAGCTTTGAAAACAGGTCTAGCTCTCGATTAGATTTTCGATAATAGCTAGGAGATCTCTCATAAAAATATATTATGTAATGAACTTATTTACTCGCTAAATCAATATACTAATTGTAGACTGAGGACTGATAGCGAGGTGATCGCAGTGACGCTGAGCAGTACTGACGGAGCGAGATGCCCTGCTTGCGGCAAGCCTGTGACTTACTACGGGGAGGTTGAGTTGAGTAATGGGTATAAGGTGGCTAGGTACGTCATTAAGTGTAGGGCTTGTGGATATAGAGAAGTACTACAAGAAGTCATGCTTAAAAAGAAGGAGGACGGAATTGCTGTTGAGGTAGTTAAGTCAATTAGACCTAAAGAAAACAGAAATTCTCTCAAGCACGCGAGAAGGGCTTGAGAATAAAATTGGAATAATTTTTACAGCTATACTCAATACCTAACTAGCACGAGTTTTCTTGTAAGCTCTGTTTACACTGAAGTCACTAAAGCAACTCTTATCTCACTGCCTTCAGGTATTATCAGGAGCATCCCGTTATTAAAACTTACATTAATTTCCTCAATTCTTTGAGAACTGATGTAATCAAGCAGATTCCTAGCGAGAACACTCATTATGAGTGATATCTTAGCTACTACTTCGGGATCAGTTACTTTCGTGGGAGCGTTAACTATCACATCAGCTATACGACCTCTGCTATCTACTTTCAATACTAAACCAAACCTATCAGTAATTTCCTCAGAAGTTTCTCTTTCTTCACGTATAACCTCACTAATTTCATTCTCGCTTGACACACTATATGTCAAGTAACTCCCTAAAAATGTCTATATTTCACGTTTACTTTATAAGGAGTCAGCCTTTTTACAGGACCCTGCTTTCACGTTGTTTCATTAGTTTGTTTCGGTTTTCCATATTGTCGTGGTCATATTACTTTAGGTTTCACGACCACCTAGCAAAGAGGAGGAGCTTAAAAGATGTGTTAATCTCCTAAAGTGATTACTTCTTTAAGTATTTTCTTAAAACTCATCGGGGGTGATGTAGGTCTTTGAAACTCTATAATTACGTGCTTGACTTCTGGCAGCCCCTCTCTGATTCTCTCACTTAACTCTTTCCTTATGGTATCTATTTCCTCTACACTAGTAGTTTCCGGCACCTCGATTTGCAGGACAATAAGATACTCGTCAGGTCCTATAAACAAAGACTTCACATCATTAACGTCGATTACTCTAGGGTCTGATAAGACGATCTTAACCGCCCTACCAACCACGTTTTTGGGTGCTGACTTACCTACTAAAACCTCAAAATATCTGTAGCTGAGAAGAGCGGAAGATGCGAGTAAAATAGCCGAGACTATTAGAGCTCCTATCCCGTCAATCCAGGGACTGTTAGTAACCAACGATATAAGAGCTGCGAACTCGCCTACGGCATCAGAGAGGTTCTCGACTAGCGTGCCCCTAGACGCAGGGTCCCTTGGCATCTTTCTAAACTCTATTAAACTCCAAGAAAGTACCGCTAAATCTAGCATTAACGCGGTCGTAAGCGACGCTACAGAGAGCGTGGAGGAAGAGACGTCATTCATGAAGATAAGTTGCTGGATTCCTGAGATAGACGTTATAGCGAATAGAAACCCTCCCAGAATAGCTGACGCTATTAAACCGAAAACATATATAGCTCTACCGAAACCGAAAGGATACCTCACGGAAGGACTTCTCTTACTTATAGAGAGACCAAAAACTAAGAGTCCCGAACCTATAGTATCGCCTAGGGAATGAAGAAACTCAGCGTTAACAGCTACTGAAGTAGCATTGAGTACGCTAGTCAATTTCAGCATAAGTGACACTAAGTTAAGAGTGAAAGAAGCGTGAACCGCTCTCATAAACCCAAACCTCTATCCCCTAGACGCAATCTCAGCACCAACAAACATGCTCACGACTAATATTAAGCTCACTCTAGATACCATAAATCCTCAACAGGACCCTCAAAACCATAATCTCTAGCTATCTCAAAAGCTTTCCTGAGTTCCTCCGTACTAACACGTCTTCTTATCTCGCTCCACTTATCAGGCTGCCTAACAACTAGGTATTCAGGCCTGTATTGATCCATTATATTAGTTAACGCTCTCCTGGTGTTTTCTGAAATCCACTTAAGCACGTTTCTAGTGCAGCATTCCACGTGATTAGGGAGTACTAAGTGTCTTATTATGACGTCACCTGAGTCGTGAGCTATTCTTATATTCCTAGACGCTACCTCAAAGTAATTCTTTACTACAGAGTATTTAAGAGCGCATGCATTGTTGCCGTATTTAAGGTCCGGCAACCATATATCTATTACATCTCTCACTAACTCCATAGCCTCACTACTCAAGTACATGTTACTGTTCCATAATTGCGGGGTCTTTATATCTAAATACTTGAGTGATTTCAGTATGACCGGTATGTTTGGGGTTGGGTCTCCGCCCACGTGGTTTATGTTTATGGCTCCGTTTAACGCAAGCCATTTCTGAATATCTGCTAATTCCTCAGAGGTCTTCTCCTCTGAGGGTAATCCTTCCCGCTGACTTATACTCCAGTTCTGGCAGTACACACACCTGAAGTTACAACCTACATAGAATATAGTACCTGAAGGAACTAAGGGAGCTTCCTCACCCATATGATGAAAGAACGTATCAACATATGCGTTAAGTCCATGAACTCTACAGTACCCCATCCTGCCCTCACTCCTTAAAGCACCACACCTCCACTCACAAAGCCTGCAGGGGCTTGCTAGTCTATCAGCTAGCTCTATCTTCAAATCTAGGAATGTAGGTGTTTCAATCACTTTATTCTTCAAGTGTTTCCAAGGATCTTTAGATTCCCTAATCTCGCTCCATAACTCGTTAAAAGCTTTCTGCAACCTCGTATGTTCCTTTAGTAATTCCTCAGTGCTTATCACGGTTAACTCATTTTTCTTGAGATCTATCGTTAAGTTCTTAACTATAAGGTATTTTGGGGGCATCACCCCCCTCATCACGGAGTAATACCATGAAAGTCTCTCTCTAACCTTATCGTTTTTCCAAACCCTCAATGAGTCAGGTCTTACAAACTCGATGTATCTCAAATACTCCCTCATACATTACTCAAACAAATATATTTTTCAAGTCTTATAAGAATCGAGACTATTGTGTTAGTCTCAACTCGCAAGTAGGAAACTGATTTAGATAGCTAGATTACTTCTGAGTAAGGTCTTTAAACGAATAGAAAGGTCCGTTTACTAAAATTCTCTTGTGTTTGGTTTTTTCATAAAGCTTTATCACTTTCTCTACGGACTCCATAGGAATTCCAGAGATTTTCGGTATTTCGTGTGGTTTACGTCCCTCATCAAACAATCTGTAAAGAATCTCATCTATCTCATCGTAAGTTAAGCCTAGTTCCCCCTCGGCCGTGTGACCAGGCCATAAATCAGGTGATGGTGGTCTGGAAACTACTTCAGTAGGTAGGTTGAGGTATTTAGCAAATTCCCTTACTTGAGTCTTATATAGCCCTATTATAGGGTGTAGGTCACCAGCCCCATCACCCCACTTAGTAAAGAAACCTATCAAGAGTTCTGAACGATCACTAGTACCAACCACTAACATATTTTCTTTATTAGCTATGGCGTAAAGTATGGTCATTCTACTCCTAGCTTTTATGTTGCCTCTAACTAGTTTGTTGGAAGACGCGTAACTCATGCCTAAAGATTTAAGGAAGGCGCTAACTACATTAGTTATGTTTATGATTTCTAGTTCTAGTCCTAAGTTATTAGCTACTTTATTAGCTATTAGAGTTGAGACAGGGTTGCTCTCTATCTCTGGCATATGAATAGTCTTAACTGATGAGGTCCCTAGAGCCTTGACGGATAAAGCAGCACATACTGAAGAGTCTCCTCCCCCAGAAAGACCTATCACAACGCCTGAAGCACCTGCTTCCCTAACAACAACCCTAATGAAATTCGTTATGATGTTTTCAGCTCTTTGGAAGTCTACGCTCAGATGTGGAGGTAACACTGACTCACACCACAAATAAGAAATAACGTAGAAAATTAAAAGACAGGAAATTACTAGTTAGGTACTCAACTCTTTAAGCTGTTTCGTTAGTCTCCTCACGATTTCTTTAATCTATTAAGGATACCTTACCTAGATCATTAACCTTGTTTCTCTCCTGAATACTTGGTACATGACAGCATACATAGAACTATTCAAGATACTAAAACAATCGACATAAAGAGATATGGAACCAAACCCACATCTGATTTAACATAGCTGGCTTGTCTTCTATGAATAAACCGTCATCGAACACAACGTAATACTTAAATTATTCAAAAATTCTAAATATCTGTCTCAACAATTTCTAACAAATCTTACAAAAACGCAATACTAGTTTTTGGATTTCCTATAATGTTAATAAAAATGTGAAATATAATAATATAATTCTATAATTTTTTATGCATTGAAAGATATATATTGTTTTGCCGTGTCCTTACTATTATAGGGTGAAACACAACGTCTTATACACATGAAAGAGAAGCATGGGCAACTAAGTTGGGTTTAATATTATCAATGGCTGGCAACGCTATCGGGTTAGGGAATTTCTGGAGATTCCCGAGAGTGTTAGCGGCTAACGGCGGCGGTGCTTTCATGATACCTTACTTCATAGCCTTACTTCTTCTCGGCATCCCGTTAATGTGGGTTGAATGGGCTACTGGGAGATATGGTGGGAAATACGGGCATGGTACGTTGGGACCAATGTTCTACGTTATGGCAAGAGAGAGAATTAAGCCCAGGGGAGCTCTTATATTCGCTGTGATAGGGGGTATGTTAGCATTCGCTGTCACTACGCTTCTTAACTCATACTACATACACGTCATAGGGTGGACAGCAGCATACAGCATCTACAGCGCCACCGGAGCTTACTACGGTGTTAACACTGCGGTCTTCTTCGAAAGTCACATTAGCAACGTTCAAATGGTCTTAGCCACCTGGCTCATACCAATGATACTCCTCTTCATAGCAGCATATAGAGGGATAGCCAAGGGTATTGAAGCATTCAACAAAGTAATGATGCCTATTCTGTATATCTTTGCTGTTGTCCTTGCTATTAGGTCTGTGACCATAGGTAGTCCTGTGAGACCTGACTGGAGCTCTTTCGCAGGCTTAAACTACATTTGGAAACCTAACTTCGAAGTACTATTTGAGAATTTCTGGGTTATTTCTCTAGCAGCAGCCGGCCAGATATTCTTTACCCTGAGCCTTGGAATGGGCATAATTCAGAACTACGCCTCATACGTAAAGAAGGGAGACGATATCGCACTGTCTGCCCTCACGACAGCCTCGCTTAACGAGTTTGCGGAAGTAATTCTTGGTGGAAGCATCGCTATTCCCATAGCATACGCGTACCTAGGTCCCGAAGTAGTCAAAAGCGGGAGTCTAGCTCTTGCTTTTATGGCCTTGCCTAACGTGTTCACTTCAATAGGTGAGGCAGGGAGACTCTTCGGAACGATGTGGTTCCTATTATTGTTCTTCGCTGGATGGACGTCAGCCATCGCGATGTATAACTATTTGGTAGCGCTTTTGGAGGAGGATTTAAGAATTAAGAGGAAAGTCGGTGCGGTGATAGTCTTTATCATTTACTTCCTCCTAGGCCTTCCTGTTGCTCTGGATAGCACCCTGATTTATTTCGGTGAACTAGACAACTGGGTTGGCTCCTACCTACTAGTACTCCTAGGATTGTTTGACGTGATAGTTGCTGTTTGGCTGTTCAAGCCTGAAAAACTGTGGAAGGAATTACATGATGGAGCGCTGATCAGAGTGCCATCGTTCTTCAAGTACGTTTTAATGTTCCTAGCGCCCCTCTACATAACGATATTGTTGGTCGGGACAACAATAGACTACTACAGAACGGGTGTGTTCGCTAAGACCGACCCATTGATTGTGGGAGCCAGAATAGCTATCATTGCAGCCTTGATACTAGGAGCTTTGGAAGCCTACATCGCGATAAAGAGAAAGTACAGCGAGGAGTTAGCCAAGAATGAGGTTTTAGTGAGAATAGACTAGAGGTGGTATCATGGATCCTGATGCACTCGTATTTCTACTGGGTTCATGGCTATTCATTATAGCTTTAGCGGGGTACTGTTTATCTAAGCTACTAAGTAGAAGAAAGAAATAATTTTTTATGTTCTATTTCAACACTATATCCTGGAGTTACGCATGAAGTCTGAACCCGTTTTACGTGATGTGCTCGCAAGCCTTGAAAAGCTTAGTATGAACGAGAAAGTAAGGCATCTAGGATTAGATAAAGCTTTTGATGAGGCTCGTAAAGCACTTGAATACTCGATCCAAAACATGCTTCGGGACAATCTTGATTACGCGAAGAGTCTGCACAGTAAGAGTCTGGAATTAATTCGTAAAGTAGAGTCTACTAGTCAAGGACCTATTCACAAGGAAGTTATTGAGGAATTAAAACTATTCCTTAAGTATTGTAGAATGAGTGTATATGAGTTCACGGACAAGATAAGAGAGGTTCGCCGAGCTTACCGGGCTTACCTGTGGGGCATGATCATATTCCTAATTTTAGGAGGGACTTATAGGATGGAGTTTGCTATCTCAGCCATAGTTCTAGTATTCCCGATAATCCTGGCAATGGGCGGCCTCCGAAGAAGAAGTTCGATGGGACTAATGCTTGCTTATGCTACGATACCTCTCCCTCTCGTGATTTTTGTAATGATATTAAGCTATGCTGCATACGCTATAACAGATCCCGAGGAAGTTAGTTCCATAGCTTCAGCATACGGGGTTTCACTGGAGACAGCATTCGCTCTCATAGTCCTGGTAACGATTGGAAGTGCTGCAGGATTAGGTCTACTCCTTTACGCGCTTAAGAAGCTAGTAGACCACAGATACGCGTTCTTCTGAAATATTTTATGGTTAAGAAGCCCTGAAAACACACTTAAGCTATTCCTGGTTTGCTAAACAATTAAACCCCTCTTAACGAGATGCTTATGGGTGTTTAGTTGAGGAGAGTGGTAGCTTCCGCACCAGGAAAAGTCACACTCTTTGGTGAGCATGCTGTTGTTTACGGGTATCCAGCCATAGTAGCTTCTATAGATAAGCGTATCTACGTTAATGCTGAGTTACGTGAAGACGAAAAGATTAGGATAAACGCTCAAGATTTAAGGACTTCAGGTGTAATAGTATCTATAAGTAACGGCGAGATACAGATAACGACTGATTACGGGAGAACTCTCTCAGCTATAGGTTACCTAAATAAAGCAATTGAGTTAACTTCCGAGTACTTAGGTGTTAGGAAAGGGGTAAGCTTAGAGGTAAGGTCCGAGATGCCTGTGGGTGCAGGTCTAGGAACCTCAGCCGCAGTATCAGTAGCTACGATAGCTGCCTACAGTGCTTGCTTAGGTTATGAGTTAAGTAAAGACGAGATAGCGAGGCTTGGGTGGGAAGTCGAGAAAAGCGTGCAGGGTATTGCGTCACCCATGGACACCTCGATAGCTACTTTTGGAGGGGTTCTCAAGATATGGTTTGAGGGAAACACAATATATAGGGTCCCGTTGCACGTAGGTAGTGAGTTACCTCTAGTAGTGTCCTATGTCGAGAGAGAAAAAAGCACTAGAGATATGGTTATGTGGGTAAAGAGTTTAAGAGATAAGCATCCTGAACTAGTTAACGGCATACTAGAACACATAGGTAGAACAACACTAGAAGCTGAGAAAGCGCTGGTTGGGGGTGACCTGCGAGAAATAGGTGTCTTAATGAACATAAATCACGGCCTCTTAGAAGCTTTAGGAGTCTCCTCAAGAAGACTTAATGAAGTAGTGCATACTGCTAGAATGGCTGGTGCTCTAGGGTCTAAGTTAACAGGTGGTGGTGGGGGAGGAGCTTCTATAGCTTTAACACTACCAGATAACATAGACATACTAACCAACGTATTAAAGCTAGTCACCCCGCACGTCTTTAGAACCAACATTCAGTATGAGGGAGTTAGAGTAAACCATCTCAGCGACTAGATTATTCAAGAACGCTATCACTAGGTTTTCTTTCTAATTACAGACATACTTAGCTAAGAATCCTTATAATATCGTTTAGCTAATTAGTGTGGGTTAATTAAAATGAGATATGATGTTGTTATTCTTGGTGGTGGTCCGGCAGGATATGTTGCTGCGGTAACAGCTCTCCAGGAAGGACTTAAAGTAGCTCTGGTTGAGAGAAAATATTTAGGTGGTGAATGCAGTAACTGGGGCTGCATACCTTCTAAAGCCCTAATTGAGTTAGGGAATGCTGTAGGACTCGCTAAGTCTCTGAACAAGTACGGCGTGTCGCTAAGTATAGGCGGTGTTGACAGGAGTAAAGTGTTGAAGCACGTTTCTAGAGCAGTAATCAAGGCTAGAGAAGGAGTAAAGTATCTTCTTAGTGATGCTGAAATCATTCAAGGGTACGGCAAAATTAAGGATCCGCATAAGGTCAAGATAGAAGGCGAGATAAGTAGAGAATTAGAAGCTACTAACATAATAGTCGCTACCGGGACAGAACCCAGGAGTGTTCCTACCTTCAGTTTTGACGGGGAAAGAATCATTCATAATAGGCATTTCTTCGAGCTGGATTCACTACCTAACACCATATTAATAGTGGGTGCTGGCGCTATAGGGTGCGAGATTTCTGAGGCGCTAGCTCAGTTAGGTATAGAAGTACACCTAGTAGAGATAATGGATAAGATCTTGCCTGAGGTGGATCGAGACTTGAGTGACTTGATTCATAAGTATCTGTTGAGATCAGGTGTCAAGATATACACGTCTTCTCAAGCACAGTTCGGGGGTTACGTAAACAACGAGGTGCTGGTTAGGATTGTGAGTAAGGGAGGAACTACGGAGGTTAAGGTCGAGAAAGTTCTTATTGCTGCTGGAAGAAGCTACAATACCTCAAACATAGGCTTGGAGGGGGTTGGCGTGGAGTTAGATAATAAAGGTGCAGTGATAGTTAATGACTTCATGAGGACCACCGTCCCCAACATATACGCGGCAGGAGACGTGACAGGACCTCCTCTCCTAGCACATAAGGCGTTCAGAGAGGGTGTAATTGCAGCGGAATCTATCACGGGAGTGAAGGAACCTCTTCCGAGAGGTCCTGTACCTATGGTTATATACACACACCCAGAGATAGGGTTTGTTGGTCTGAATGAAGCGCAAGCTTTTAGGGCCGGCGTAGACTATAAAGTCCTTAAATTCCCATACGTGGCTTTAGGTAGGGACTCAACTTCCGTCAGACCCACACCAGAAGGTTTTGCTAAACTGATCATAGAGAAAAACACAAGCAAGATTTTAGGTGCTGCTGTAATAGGTAATGGTGCTGCTGACTTAATACATTTATTCACGGTAGCGATTAGCCACCGCCTAAGCATTGATGAGTTAAGAAAAACTATAATCTCACACCCGACCTACTCAGAAGTCTTTAGTGAGATAATATCGGAGGCTTCAGGAAAACCCTTACACGCGCCTAAACATGTATGATGAGAGGCAACTTATTCAGAATCTCGGCTTTATTCTTTCTCACGACAACAAGGTTCTCTAACCTAATACCGAATTTGTTATGTATGTAGATTCCCGGCTCAATAGTTACTACCATACCCTCAATTAAGGTATCCTCTATCCCTTGGGCTAGTCTGGGTCTCTCATGCACTTCAAGCCCGACCCCGTGACCTAGTGAGTGAATGAAGTAGTTTTCTAGTCCGTGCTTTCTGAGAACATTTCTCGCAACAGAATCTGGCTCGCTTGACTTAATACCTTCTCTAATCACGTCGATAGCTGTGTTCAGTGCCTCACTGACTGCTTCTAAAGCCTTCTTAGCTTCCTCATTAGTCACTGGAACCAGAGTCCTGGTAGTGTCTGAGCAGTAGCTCATGAACCTAGCGCCGAAATCAAGAACAACAACATCCTCACCTACTTTCTTGTTGGTTGGGTAAGCGTGAGGGTATGCTGAGTTAGGTCCTGAAGCAACTATAGTTTCGAAAGCTACCCCGTCAGCGCCACTCAGCCTCATGTAGCTGTCTAGTCTGGCAGCGATTTCCTTCTCACTTAATTCTCTCACTCCTTCATTAAGTAATTTTATGAAGCTATTTTCAGATATCTTTAAGGCCTGCATAATCAACTCTATCTCTTCAGGTTCTTTGATAGATCTTTGCGTAG
>CALIBI010000046.1 GCA_938045815.1 uncultured Sulfolobales archaeon
GATTCTTAAACCTATAACAGATAATAAAATAGGATTAGAGCTTAGGCAGGATAATGGAAGTTTTGTTGTGGGAGTAGGATTTTACTTCACACCATATGTTTGGACACATGCAGCTTGGACTTACAACGGCACAACTCTAACTGGTTATAAGGATGGTGTCAGAGACAAAACAGCGTCATCAACAGCAGTCCCCGGGAGTAACCCATATAAAGAACTTTACATAGGTAGGAGAGCTCCCCCCGCAGGTGGTTTTTGGGATAGCTTACTAGATGAGATATACGTGTTTAACAGAGCTTTAACCAGCTCTGAGGTGTGGGACATATATGCTAATATACCTTTCGCCACACCTAACTACCCGGGCAAACTCTTAGTTAGAAAGAACTCAACCTATGAACCATTAATTACGTACGGTGTTGAGGTACCGTCAACGCTGATTGGTAAGTGTTTCACATCTACGTCAATCGCAGTTGATGACTTAACGTATAGTGTTGTAGACTTAGATAATGTTTCAGTGGTTATTAGAGCTCCGGTGGGTTCAGTACTTCAGTCAGACAACCTATATTTAGTGTTCACTAACTTCACTGAGTACACTACGACTGAGCTCTGCGGACTCGTTAAGATATACGTACCATCTGTTAAGGGTAGGTCTGAATTCCTAGTCAGTACGTCAGTGGGGAATGGCACGTTAATACTAACTCCGTTCGCCGAGTTCACATTACATAACTACGTCCTCAATGAGTTCAACAAATACAACACAACTCTAATTATCAGTGGTGCTGGAGGTGTTTGGTTCATATATAGAGCGTTTACAACTGACGCAGTACTGTATAACGTAACACCAATTGATTCCCTGAGCGTGACCGTGGTTAGTGACATACTTACTAACGTATTAGTTAACCCAATCACAGCACTCATAACACCTCTCTCATATGTGGGTAGTTGGTCATATATGATGTTCTACGTAGTCCCAGCACTAGTGTACGTGTTAAGAAAGTCAGCAGCATTAGCTGGGGCTACATCGGTGATGATTAGCTTACTAATAATATACGTATCACCTACGGAGCTCGTAGGTAATTTAGCAATCGCAGCTCTAGCCCTCTCACTGGCAGGTACTATATACACATTGATTAGGAGGGTTAACACATAGTAATGCATAGTAATGTTTAAATTTACCTATATATACATTATTAATGGATGTAAAATGAGAATAAAAATGAGGAAAGGAGTAGTAACTCTAGTTACCGCATTAGTAGCAGCAGTAACAGCGATAGCGATAGGTGCGATAATCCTTGGGATGCTATCAAACCTCATAACTCAGTTAAACCTAACTAACACCACAGTGATCTCAACCCTGTTCTCACAGACGTTTAACGCTTACTCACTCCTAATAATACTCCCACTGATATTAGTGGCTGGCGCGATAATCGCGTTGATGAGTAGGTGGGGTGGCGGGGGAACTTAAACCTAAAAAATAAAAACTCTTTTTTATTTAAATTAATTCAATCTAAGTTTAGCAGGATTTGCTCAGCCACCTTCTGCTGTGTATATGTGAGTATGTGTCTTAACGTTTGATGCTTAGTAATCTTAGCAATTATCGCCGGGCTAACACCTTTCTCAAGTAAGTAAGTTATGAATGCATATCTAAGACTGTGTGTGTTAACTTTATAGTTATGCAGTGCATATATCTTAACACGGTTAGCTAACGTCTTAACGTCTACGTCAGCTAGGTCGTGACACACAACTATGTTGTTTGGAATCACCATTAACCGGGTCACAGACTTCCTAGACTTACTTACCTCGACTTCAACACGGTTACTCCTTGTGGTTATGTATTTAATGTACGCTCTAATAGCTTCACTTATCCGAGCTCCATTTCTAAGCTGAATGAGTAAGATACTGTCATAGCACTTACTTTTTAGGTCGCGGTTATGGCTTGCTATGTTCTTACTAAGCAATGCATACATGTACTCGAAATCAACACCTTTATCCCACTTCATGTTTCTAACCTTATACAATAAATCGTTAGTCTGGCTAATATATGTTGTAGTTTGTGGGACTAATCTTACGTACCTAAGGTTAGAAAGTAGTTTAAAAAAGAGGTTTACCTTTTAGATTTCCTACGTCTAACCCTCACAGCTCTCCTAGCAGTTTTCCTAGGTACTCTCCTAACCCTCACAGCTCTCCTAGGTGCTTTCCTAACCCTCCTAGCAGCCCTCTTAGCAGCAACCCTCTTAGCAGCTCTCTTAGCCACTCTACTCACAGCTCTTCTAGATTTCTTAGCTTTCTTCCTAGATCTCTTCTTAGCTAACTTCCTAAGAGTTAAGGCTAGAGATGCTTTCCTCCTAATTCTCGGACTACCGCTCTTAGCTAACTTCCTAAGAACCTCAACCTTAATAGTGCCATCACTTGTGAATCCCCTACTGCCGAAGACACGTTTAATGTAAGCTCTAAGACTGCCAGGTCTCTTAACCGCTTGCTGAATCCAAACACTACTCACCACGACAACACCACTTAATAACTTAACAATCTAATATTTAAAAATTATGATAAAAAAATTATGTTTTACAGTACTTACGTTCAGTCGAGTCATACTTAATCATATTCTTCTTCAGTAGTTGATCTAATGCCTCATCAATTAACTCATCAGTTACTTTCAACCGTTCTTTTAAGTCTTCATACAGCTTTGACTCATATATGCAGTTCCTCACCGCTAACTCAGCAACTAAGGTAGCGACAACTCTCTCAACACCCACCCCCTTAACCTCCTCCCCAACAACCTCCTCAACCTCCTCATATGTCGGTACCTCCCTCCTACCACCAACTAATGAATACACCTGAT
>CALIBI010000047.1 GCA_938045815.1 uncultured Sulfolobales archaeon
ATAAAGTTACACTAGCCTTAATTAGCGTTCTGATATACTCTGTCATCGTCCTCTTCATAGGATGGTGGGCTAGAGGCAAGGTAAAGAACATGACGGACTACATAGTTGCAGGTAGACGCCTGGGTTTCTGGCTATCCTACGGCACCATCACGGCTACGTGGTTCTGTGCTGGAACCGTTCTCGGAGGAGCTGCCATGACATACGAATTCGGTGCTAGGGGCGTGATCATGGACCCCATAGGCGCTAGCGTATGTTTAATTTTGTTCTCTCTGTTCTTCGCGTCAATCCTTAGGAGGTTGAAGTACCTTACCGTAGCCGACTTCTTCAGAGTAAAGTATGGTAGGTCGATGGAGATCCTTTCCTCAATAATTCAGGTCCTAGCTTATATCGGCTGGCTTGGGGGGTTGCTTGTGGCATATAGTGTAGTGTTTCAAATACTTCTTGGCCTGTCTTTTGAGCAGGGAGTTCTCTTAGGCACAGTCATTACGTTAGTATACACGTTCTTAGGCGGTATGTGGTCAGTCACATTAACTGACTTTATTCAGATGATCCTGTTGCTTGCAGCAATAATTATTATGGTTCCCTACGTCATATCCGCAGCCGGTGGTTGGGAAGCTATATCCGCAAATATCCCTGCTGATTCCTACTCAATACTTCCTGGAGAAGGATTCGAATACCTAGGATATTTCGGATTAATTGGATTATCGTATTACATAGCGTCCTGGATGAATCAGGCTCTCGGCGCGCTCTCATGTCAGGATTTAGTCCAGAGATCCTTAGCTGCGAAGGATGAACGAACTGCTAAGTATGCGTCATTCACAGCAGGACTGACCTACATGACCTTAGGCATGTTAGGTCCTTTAATGGGCATCTGGGCTCGATTAATAATACCGAGCATAGAAAATCCTGAGCTAGTTATACCCACGCTGGCACTAAACCTTTTGCCGGCACCACTCTTCGCCTTATTCACCGTAGGAATACTAGGGCTTACAATGAGTAGTGCCGACAGCGCGTTGCTCATACCTCCATCCATAATTGCTAACAACTTAGTGCCTATAGTATATCCTAAGATAAGCGAGAGAGGAAAACTACTCATAACGAGGATCCTAGTAGTTATCGCCGCATTTGTCTCCCTAGCAATAGCGCTTTGGGCAGCAACCATATACTTCCTCACGCAGATAGCCTGGTACCTTATACTTTTCGTTCAGGCAATACCGTTTATATTTGGCCTCTATTGGAAAAAAGCTAACAGAACAGGTGCTATAGCCGGTGTAGTGACGAATATAGTTCTCTGGATACCGCTAATATATTATCTATACCAACAGACAGAGGATATATGGTTAGCCATATATGCGCCAGGCCCTGTTGTGATACCGATAGGAGCTGTAGTCTTTGTTGTGGCATCACTACTAACTCAAAAGAAAGATCCTCCTAAACCGTTGCTCGACATAGATGGTCAGCCGATAAAGCGCTAAGAGTTTTTTAACTCATACGAAACCCTAGACAGGACCTTATATTTTAGTTTAAATAGGTCAGTACTCGCGTACTCCTCAGAATTGTCTAGCAGTTTTTTGAAGGAGACTTAGTAACGCTTCCTGCTTTAAAGCTCTGTTCTTTATCTCTTCTGCTAGTTTCTGTAGGAAGACGTCAACCCGGATATTACTAGCTTGAAGGTTCCCCCTACCCCTAACAGTAATAGTTTTTTGCTGAACTTCTCTTCGACCAACTATAATTACGTAGGGTATTGCCTGCTCGTACGCCATCCTTATTTTCTTCTCTAAGGTTTCGTCACTAAGGTCCTTAATCACCCTCACACCAGCACTCATTAGGAGTTCAACAACTTCTTCAGCGTAGTTATTAACATCCTTAGTTACTGGAATCACCACTACCTGAATAGGGCTTAACCATGTGGGTAGCTTGCCTTCAAATTCTTCTATGATTATAGCCATGAACCTCTCAATACTACCTAGTATGGCTCTATGTATCATTACAGGTCTTCTCTTACTTCCATCACTATCTACGTACTCCAGGTTGAATCTCTCAGGTAGTGCGAAATCTACTTGTATAGTGCTGCACTGCCACCACCTACCAAGAGAATCTCTGAAATGAACGTCTATTTTCGGTCCGTAGAAAGCTCCCTCACCTTCCTTAACCTCATACGGGATTCCCAGCTTGTCGAGAGCACGCTTAAGTGATTCGGTTGCTTTATCCCAAGCTTCGTCAGAACCTATGTATTTTTCCGGTTTTGTTGATAAGTATATTCTGGTGTTCTCTCTATCTATACCGAATAGAGAAAGAAGATTAAAAACTTCCTTAAGTATGTTCTCAACTTCCAACTCAACCTGGTCTTCCCTTACGAATGCGTGACCATCATCTTGCGTAAACCCTCTAACTCTGAGCAACCCGAACAACTCTCCCCTCTTCTCCCACCTGTACACGGTCCCGAACTCAGCAAGTCTTATGGGGAGGTCTCTATAGCTCCTGGTTCTGCTCTTATATATTAAGATATGACCAGGACAATTCATAGGTTTAACGCCGTACTCCTCACCATCAACGTCAGCTAAAACCATTTTATCTCTGTAGAGATCGTAATGCCCGCTAATCCTCCAAAGCATTGATCTATAAACGTGTGGTGTGTAAACTTCACTATAACCTAATCTGGTATTTATTCCCTTAACCAGCTTTATTAACTCTTCCCTAATTATCTGTCCTTTAGGATGGTATATGACTAAGCCAGGTCCTGCCTCATCATAAAAACTGAACAAGTCTAGTTTCTGACCAAGAATTCTGTGATCCCTCTTAATAGCTTCTTCATAATACTCAACCCATTCCCTATACTCACTTAAGTCATCGAAAGCTACACCAGTAAGTCTAACTAAGCTGACTTCTTTGGTTGGATTATGAGCAGAAATATTACGTATTAAGAGAGCCTTAATAATGTTCTCGGCTGGTTTTACTTCAGACTCTAAGAAAACCTCGATTCCATTAACTTCGTAGATACGGTTCCGTCCAAGCAACTTAATAAACTCATCACTTACCTCACCAACATATGAAAATCTCACATTCCCGGAACTCTCTAACTCTATAACGATTTTCTCAATCTTCCTTATCAGGTTCTCGTCAGGCCACTTGCCAGAAGCCGGTATGAAATCACACTTAAAACCATCCTCACCCACACTACAGCCTGCAGGTCTTAACCAAGATGCATCTCTAGAGATGACGTACTGGAGCAGTAACCCCGCACGCGCAAGCACTTCAGGCTTTAATACAGGTATGTTTGGCGTTGCATTATCACCGACCTCTTACTGAACATCACTTAATAAGTGTAGAAGAACCTAATATATTTTCTCTAAACTCTCCCTACACGCTACTACCTCTAAAAGTGGAGTGAGTTGAGAAGGTTAATGTTCACCTAACGTTTAATTTAAATTGCTTTATGAAGTTGTTATTTGGTGGTAAGTTTGAGTATCGTAGCAGACACCAAACCTAAGAGACTTGTTGTTGTAGATTCAGATCTTTGCGTTGGCTGCATGTCTTGTATGTTTGCTTGCTCACGCAGATTTCCCGACTCAGGATTAGGTTACACAGCAATTCATGTAAGGAGTGTGGGGGGTGTTGAGAGAGGTTTCTCAGTAATAGTTTGCAGAGCTTGTAAAGATCCTTCGTGCGCTAAGGTATGCCCTACTAAGGCTCTCGTTTTAAGGAGAGGAGGAGGTGTTGTGCTGAATCCAAACTTATGTATCGGGTGTGGTAACTGCAGGAGTGCATGTCCTTTCGGAGCTGTTCAGTGGAATGTTTACTTGAATAAGCCAGTCATATGTACCTACTGTGGTTACTGTGTTAATTTCTGTCCTTACGGGGTCTTAGCACTTGAGGAGGTTGATTCCTGATGAGTACTCGTTCAATAATTGATGAATATTTAAGCAGAGTACTCTACGTAGACTTAACTAGGAAGACTTTCTGGGTCAAGAACAGACCCGAATTATTCACTAAATACTTAGGAGGAACCGGAGTCGCTACTCAGCTACTTAAAGAAGAGTTAAATCCTGATGTCGACCCACTTAGTCCTGAGAACGTTGTTGTGTTAGCTATAGGGATCTTCACAGGAATTTACCCAACAGCATCTAAAGTTATAGCAATGTTTAGGTCCCCACTAACGGGTAATTTAGGTGAGTCTCATGCTGGAGGAAGAGCTCCAATAGCTATAAGGATGGCTGGATTCGGCGCGATAGTTATAAAAGGAGGTAGTGAGACGCCCGTATATCTTTCAATTCATGACGGTAAGGTGGAATTCAAAGACGCTAGTGCTTTATGGGGTGTGAGGAGCTCTCTCACGATAGGTAAGGTACTGAGAGAGAGGGAGCCGTGGCCGGGACTAAGATCTATCATGAGGATCGGTAGAGCTGGAGAAACGCTTGTTAGATACGCGTCAGTTATACTCGAGACGTATCGTCACTTCGGTAGGTTGGGTTTAGGAGCTGTTTGGGGGGCTAAGAAGCTTAAAGCAATAGTTGTAGGCGGTAAGAGAGACGTTCCGATAGCTGACTTATCTAATTATAGGAAGATCTACAAAGAATTATTTGATGAACTCACTAAGAGTCCGGCAATGCAGAAATACCACGACCTAGGTACAGCCGTTAACGTTTTAGTCCTTAATAAAATTGGGGGGCTACCTACCAGAAACTTAACATCTAACGTTTTCGAAGGTGCTGAAGACGTGAGTGGTGAGGCTTTTGCTGAGTACTCACTAGCTAGGAGAGTTGCTTGTGCTCACTGCCCAGTTGCTTGTATTCATATAGCAGTCATAAGGGAGAGATACCCGCACGAGAAATACTTCTACACTACCAGGTACATAGGATATGATCATGAACCCATATACTCTCTCGGCACCATGTTAGGTATTAGAGATAGGGAGGGTCTCCTCAGACTTATAGAAGAGGTTGACGTAGTAGGTCTTGATGCTATGAGTACTGGAGTCGCGCTAGCCTGGACTACCGAAGCCTTCGAGAAAGGATTGATAAGCGAGAAAGAAACCATAGTAAAGCCTGAGTGGGGTAACTGGAAAACATATATAGAAATGGCTAAATACATAGTTACACAACCGAACAACTTCTACAAGACTCTTGCTACAGGTGTTAAGAAAGCTTCTGAAGTATATGGAGGTTCTGAATTCGCTCTAACTTTCGGAGGTAATGAAATGCCCGGTTACCATACAGGGCCGGGAGCACACATAGGATACTTAATAGGGCTTAGGCATAGCCACCTAGATAACGCAGGATACTCAACAGATCAGAAGTATATAGGTAAAGAATACCCACGCCCACAAGCACTAATAGACGAATTAATCGAAGAAGAAGCATGGAGACAGATTCTCTCCTCTCTCGTACTATGCTTCTTCGCGAGAGGAGTCTATAAACCTCCTACCGTAATAAAAGCTCTCGAACCTCTAGGGATAAAGATGAGTGAGGAAGATTTAAAGAAACTCGGTCACGAGATCTATAAAGAAAAACTCAAGCTCAAGATAAGACTCGGATACAAACTAGAAGATCTTAAACCTCCTAAAAGAATC
>CALIBI010000048.1 GCA_938045815.1 uncultured Sulfolobales archaeon
ATGCTTTAATACCGGGTCTGCTATGAAGTACTCGTTATTGATTTTCTCGACGAATCCGTAGTTAATTAGTTCTTGTAGGTAGTGTGTTAATTGTTTATCGCTGATCGTTTTCTTAAGCTTGGCTGAAAGACCTGCTTTAGCTTCAGACCATGTTAGTGGGTTGGTAAGTAGTTTTAGTATGATGAGGTATCTTGTCTTGGCTTGCAGTCTTGTAGAGAGGAAACTCTCTAGCTCTCCCCGAACTAATTTAGAGCCTTCATCAAGAGTTCTGGCGATTGCTTCTTCATGACCTACCCTCAAGGCTTGGTAGCCGTAGTAAGTAAGCCAACCTATCACGCCATCAAACACTCTTACAGCATCTTCTAGGAACACATCATTAATCGTTGCCCCGGCTTGCCTGAAACCCTCTCTCAAAAACTCTATCGCTTTCTCTCTAGAAAGTCTCCCCATAATTATTGTTGTGTAAGGTCTTCCTGAAAGTGGTGCCTTAACTCTCTTAAAACCTAATAATCTGTCAAGCAAACCTACTTCAGAACCTGCTAGAACCAGCTTAACATGGCTTAAGTAATCATACACGTGTGCGAGAAGTGAGTCAAAACGCGGGAAGCGAAGAAAGTCTTGAGCTTCATCAAACGCCAAGACTACGGACTCCCCACTATCCTCACCCCACTTATTCAGTGCTTCAAGAACTTCTGTGAGAATTCCGCCACCCCTAAAACTAAACTCAAGAGAGAAACCAGAAATCGAGATTCCTTTAACTACCTCCAGATACTTACTCACCGACTTCCTGGTTCTTAACAACCTAGATAGAGAATCAGAAAGTATGTCGTAGAACATGTCAACACTAAAATACTCAAATCTCCTAGCATCAAGTATTGCGTGAGGCAAGCCAGACACGTTTAGTCCTACCCTAATGAGAGATGACTTACCAGTCCTCCTAACACCTTTAACAACGATCATCCGAGTAGACTGACTACGTAGTTCTCTAATTAAAGTATTCAGTTCCTCATCGAAGTTAAAGAAATCTTCCCTACGTTCCTTAACTACTGGATCAAAATACAACTTACGCCCCCTGAAATTAACTTACACCCCCAGATATTTAAAGCTATCTTTATTACCTACACGAATTAAGAAAACTTGTTCGTAATGATATTGTTTGCTAAAAGCTGAAGAGAATATAGTTCCCTAACCCTCGTAAGCCTCACTTTAAAGTATAAGAGAAGGTTAGTTTTATTGGAGGTTAAGAAGCAACTATAGTTTGAATTTAGTATTGCTCTCCCTCTAGATACCAAATTTCGGTTTTATCAGATTCAAATCTATCTAAGTTTATGGCCTGTTATAGAGTCTTTGGTTGAAGTACTGAGTTATAACGAGGTTTTAGCTAATAAAAGAAACTAAGCAGTAGTAAGTGACCAACCTAAAATCAAGGAATTAGAATAGAGAAATTTAGAGTTTCATTGCTTAAAAATTATCTATAATCTGGCTCTCTTAAGACCTGTTACGAAGAGTCCTATTAATAGGATGTCAAGCGCTAAAGATATAGCTACTATTGTTCCTGCACCGGCTTGATATAGTGGTGGTAGACCAGGAACTATCGCGTAGAGCCACCATGCGAGGCCTGCTGTAACAGTTATCCATAAGAAGAGTGCCGGAATCATTATCAGTAGTGACGTACCTCCCCTGACTTTCTGTATAGCGTAAGCCCATAGCGCAGCTGTTAGGAGAGCTAAAGCTGCAAGTAATTGATTGGTGCCTGCGAACGCGGGCCAAATAATAGAATACGCATAGACAGTTCTGTATTCATTAAGTTCCGGTACGTAGACTCTTATCTGGGGATAAGCCATGAGAGCACCCAGAACTACTGGTATGATTGATCCAACCCACCTGTTTGTTATTACTCTATATGCTGACTTACTTCTAGGTTCAAGCCAATCAAACATCTCTTTCCAAGCAAACCTAGCTAACCTGTTGGAAGTATCTAATGTAGTCATTACGAATGATGCGAGGGCCCACGCCGCGAAGGTCCTGAATGTTAGGAAGGTACTCTCGAATACTCCGGGACCTAAGACTCTCGACCAAGCTACTGCTTGCTCTAAACCGTAACCAACAGCAAACCTATCTGCACCACCTAATCTGATGATTACAGGTACTTCCGTGGCGTTTATACCTACCTTCAGGAGCGCCTCAGAAACAGGAAGACCTGTAGCTGTAGCTAATCCAGCGAAACTCCAAGCAAGCGCTATAGGGGTGATTACAGCAAGTGAAGAGACCGCTCCCTCGGTTAACATACCTCCGTAACCCACGAGTAACGCGTCTAACTCATTAGATAACTGTTTAGAAGTGGTCCCGGAACCAACTACTGAGTGGAATCCTGAGAGAGCGCCGCACGCAATCACTAACGGAACCGTAGGCCAGAAATAAGCTACGTTTGCTCTACCTGCCGCGGTACCTGGTAATGCTCCTATCAGAGTACCTGGTCCGGCAAAACTCGTGTATATTGGGCCTGTGAAAGCATAGTTAAACGTTAGGAGAGCACCAATAATTGCGAGAGCTACGAATGTCCACAGCAGGTATGCGTTTATGTAGTCTCTGGGTTGTAGGAGGTACCACACAGGTAGAGCTGCTGCTATTATGGAATAGAGTGAGAGGACTATCACCCACGCTTCATAGGTCAGGTTAAGTGGGGTGTTCAGAGAGTAGAAGAAAGCCGCAATTAGTAATGCTAACGCTATCAATGTCCCCGTCTTAACACTTACCCCGGTTCTGTACACCAGTAATCCGAAAAGCAACGCTATCGGCATGAAAAGAACAGTAATCGTTGCTGCCGTAGGCGTTCCTACGAAGGTTGAGGAAGCTACGCTGAAGAACGCTGCTAGAACCAGTACTAAAGCGAACCAAACATACGCGAGAAATATATACTTGGCTTTCTTACCCATTACGTTTTCGCCTATACTCATTATAGTCACTCCACCATGTCTCACGCTAGCCATTATAGATAGGTAGTCGTGGACCGCACCTATGAATATATTTCCGAACAGAACCCATAAGAGAGGTAATCCCCAGCCCCACGCCATAGCTAGAGCCGGGCCTATTATAGGTCCTGCACCAGCTATTGAGGCGAAGTGGTGTCCGTAGAGCACGTACTTATTAGCTGGTACGTAGTCAATTCCGTCAAACTTCTCGTAAGCTGGAGTCAACCTATCAGGACTTGCTCTAGCAACCTTCTTCTCAAGTATTCTCTTTCCATAGAAGACATAAGCTAAACCGTAGATCACTAGAACAACGAGCAGTATAACTATTACCGGTATCGCATCCATAACAAACACCCCTAACTCAGCCTTCTCCCTGTCTTAGCCTCAATTAATTTCTTGAGATTCGCTGGAACTTCACCGAGCCATAACGCAGGACCTATGAGAATCAGTAAGAAGCCTGCGGAAATCAACATAGCGTCAGAAGTTACCTCACCCTTAACTCCTATGCGCCCTCCTGTTAAGCCGACATAGAATACCTCGTAAGCGAATATTATGAGACTTAAGAGAGTCATTATTAAGCCTATAACCTCTTTAGCCTTCACTAAAGAGACACCTCATTTAATATCTAGGAACGTCAGGTTTATAAGCTTTCTTTTACAATCAAGCTCATTTTTAAAAAGAAAATCAAAGAATAATTAACTTAATACTGAAAAAATAATTATATGTTCTTTAAAAAGAATTTATGTTTGGTTGTTAGCGCAGTACCTTTACTTATAGCAGGATATCATGTCGCCTGACTTAGTATATTCATGCCTATTAAGGTTCTCCTAGTTAGACTAACGAGCCACCTATTACTGTGTGTAGACTTACCTGTAAGTATTAACTCACTAACAATTCTCCTCTGTGTTTCGTCAAGCATCATTAAACCTAACATGAATGTTTTCTCCTCAATAGTTAAGGGGGCTCCTAACTCGCCAGGCAACTTAACTAGAGCTTTCCCTAAATCACTTAAGTCCCATACGTCGTCACTTACCCTCACCACCAAAGGATTCCAAGTAAGTAATACGTCCCTAACCCAGGACCCGCGCGCTCTAAGTTTAGGATACTTCTCACGTAACCTAACACCTATCTCTTTCCGTGTTTTAGTACCTTCTGCAAGGATTCTAGCTATGTCTCTACACCTAATATCAAGCAGAGGCGTAAAGACCCCTCAACATTCTCTACTACAGAGTTTTTAAATCAGAAATAATACGTAGGGAGCGAGACCTTTAGTTGTGAGGTGATAGATCAACTCAGTATTCTTCATCTCCTGCGGTCGTCAGTAAAGGTCTCTCTACCTCACTAAGGTACTTAGAGGTATGTTTCTCTGCATCCTCAACGCTTACCTCCGTAAATCTCACTCTCTGAGTAGGTCTGGCCTGCGCTAGTATGTCTAGGTCAGGAGGTATCACGTGGAGAGCTACTGCATAACCACCCGTGGTTTGCGCATCTGACATCAAAACTATGGGTTTTCCGTCCGGAGGTATCTGAACGTACCCTCTATCGGTTGGTATTGAAGGCAGTCTACCGAGTCTTGATGCTGACCTCAGAGGAGGTCCATCCAATCTATAACCCATCCTATCACTATCTAACGTGATCACGTACTCCGAGTTAAGGAGTACGTCTAGGTCAGGAAGTTGCTCAAAGTGAACGCCTTTAGTAGCTCTCACAATCAAGGATTCATGCTTCTTTGGTACCCTATTATCAGGCTTTAGAGCGGGGCGCAAGTCACACACTTCAGACCATAATCTATCAGTATCTACGTCCCTGATTACTAGAGTATCACCAACTCTGAGTGGTCTCCCTAAGCAGCCGAAACCTCCTCTAGCGTACGTAGATCTACTCCCCAACACCTCCTCACACACTATACCTCCAGCAACTGACACGTAAGAAATACTTCCTACTTCTGAAGGCCGAATAACTAACTCCACACCAGATTTTAGGTATATCGGTCTCCACGAAGACACCTCATAACGACCAACAAATACCTTAGGTAGACCGCCACTAACAGCAACTACCGTATCCTCTCCAGCCCTCAGTATTATAGAACCAAAAAGCTCGATTAACGCGGTGTTAGGTTTATTACCTACTAAGGCGTTAGCATACGCTGCCGACAGCACGTCTAACGCTCCTGAAACAGGAACCCCGAGAGCTCTATAACCATACCTACCTAAATCCTGTACTGTAGCTACTCCCGCTAAGTATATCACGTGGAGACTACCCACGATAATCACCCACGAAGACTCCTTCAAGCCTTTCAAAATTCTCTAACGGTATTGATTTGAAAGAAATTAAATCTCCCGGAGCTATAGGTGTCGGTGGGTTTCTTCTGTAATCAAACATCGTGAGAGGGGTTCTACCTATCAGTCTCCAGCCGCCTGGACCCTCAATACCGTACACTCCAGTCATCTTACCTGCTATACCGACTGACCCTGCAGGAATCTTAATTCGAGGAGTCTCCAGTCTTGGTGCTGCAATTCTAGAATCTACTTCACCTAAGTAGATGAAGCCTGGTGTGAAGCCTATAGTATAGCACGTGTAACTAGTTGAGGTATGTATCGAGATGACTTCCTCCTCTCTCAACCCTGCCCAAGCAGCTACTGAGGGCAGGTCAGGACCGAATTCACCACCGTAGGATACTGGTATGACGAAACTCCTTGGCTTATAAACATGACTTAACTCAACACTCTGGCTCCACTCCCACAACTCCTTAACTTTCTTAATCAAGTCATTACTGCTGATCTCTCTCGGGTCGTAGAATAAAGCTAGTGATACTATCCCAGTCACTAGTTCCTTGATTCTTCCCGACAACTCTTTCTTCAGTGTGTAATAGAGCTTATGTGTTGCTTCAACACACTCTAGAGAAATGTCGCTACAAACATCTACGTGAATCACGTAGCCACCACTACTAAGAATCCTAAGTTTCGTGTTTTTCATAATGACTGAAGAACCTCAGCCATTGGCTTAATCTCCACACCAATCTCTTTAAGACTCGTCGCGACAGCTTTAGCGAACTCTACTGCGTTAGGGCTGTCACCATGAATACAGAGAGTGTGTGCTCTGACTTCTATGAACTTACCGTTCACTGCCTGTATGACTCCCTTATCGACTATCGATATAGCTCTCTCCACAACCTTACCTACATCAGAGATTACGGCTTCAGGAGACCCCCTAGGAACTAGCTTGCCATCAGGCGTGTAACCCCTATCAATAAATGCCTCGTAAGCAATTCTTAAACCCAGCTCATCAGCAACTCTGGCTAACTGAGAATTATTAGGAGCTACTATTATGAGGTTCCTGTCATAGGACGCGACAGCCTCAGCAATAGATCTAGCGTAATCCTCCCTAACCCAGGCCATGTTGTAGAGAGCTCCGTGAACCTTGACATGCTGTAGTTTAAGCCCTTCAACTCTTAAGAAAGCATTAAGAGCACCAAGCTGGTAAATCACGTAAGACTTAAGCTCATCTAAATCAACAACCATCTCCCTCCTACCAAAGCCTATCAAGTCCGGGAAGCCCGGATGAGCACCTACAGCAACCCCGAGAGACTTAGCAATCCTCACAGACCTCCAGATATTCAGTGGATCCCCCGCATGAAAACCGCAAGCTATGTTAGCTGAAGACACGTACCTGAAAAGCTCATTCTCATCAACAATTCTCCATCTACCGAAAGATTCCCCAGCGTCAGTATTTAAGTCAATCTTCTTAACCAGAGGAGGCACCACAAATATATTGATAACAAAATAATATAGGTTAGATAAAAACCCTTATCTGACCATACACAAACTCACCTACACGTTATTAGGGTAACGGTTGTGATTGTTTCGATAAGCACACATAGCAAAGTTTCTTTATTTACCTTATTCCTAGATATTTTCTCTTTTTAATCTGGTTTTAATTGATTCAGCGTGGTTGTAGAGACCTTCAGACATAGATATTCTAACGGTATGCGGTCCTAGGGTTCTTATACCTAACTCACTGAGTATCTGGACATCTATCATCTTTATGTAGTCGAGAACATTCAGCCCTCCACACATTATGATAGTGTTTTCTATTTTCGGTCTCTGCTGAAGGAAAGCTTAATAGAGCAGGTGTGATAGTTAGTGTAATATATTATCGTAATTCTCTTTTCTAGATGCTGTTGATATATTACTTCTACCAACGGAGGGAGAATATCTGGTTAGCCATATGCGTGTTAGGTCCTGTGGTGATACCGATAAGTGTTGTGGTATTCGTTTTAGCATCACTACTAACTCAAAAGAAAGAAGATTCTCCTAGACTGTTGTTCGATATGGATGGTCAGCCGGTAAAGCGCTAAGAGTTTTTTAACTCATACGAAACCCTAGACAGGACCTTATATTTTAGTTTAGATAGGTCAGTACTCGCGTACTCCTCAGAATTGTCTAGCAGTTTTTTGAAGGAGACTTAGTAACGCTTCCTGCTTTAAAGCTCTGTTCTTTATCTCTTCTGCTAGTTTCTGTAGGAAGTCGTCAATCCGGATATTACTAGCTTGAAGGTTCCCCCTACCCCTAACAGTAATAGTTTTTTGCTGAACTTCTCTTCGACCAACTATAATTACGTAGGGTATTGCCTGCTCGTACGCCATCCTTATTTTCTTCTCTAAGGTCTCGTCACTAAGGTCCTTAATCACCCTCACACCAGCACTCATTAGGAGTTCAACAACTTCTTCAGCGTAGTTATTAACATCCTTAGTTACTGGAATCACCACTACCTGAATAGGGCTTAACCATGTGGGTAACTTGCCTTCAAATTCTTCTATGATTATAGCCATGAACCTCTCAATACTACCTAGTATGGCTCTATGTATCATTACAGGTCTTCTCTT
>CALIBI010000049.1 GCA_938045815.1 uncultured Sulfolobales archaeon
AGAACAATGTTAGCGAATATAGGCCCCTCCCTGAAGATCCATGAACCCCTAGCAATGTCGAAGTAGAACGCCCCTAAAATATCCGAGGGTAGAGTGTCAGCAGTCATCTGTACCCTCCTAAAACTACCCCCTATAAGCTTAGAGAAAAGCTTTAACGTGACAGTCTTACCGGCACCCGGAGGCCCCTCAACAAGGATATGACCCCCACTAGCTATAGATACTAAGAGCAGGTTTATCAGGCCCTCATGCCCCACAATATACTTAGAAAGCTCCCCCCTAACCTCGTTAAGCTTACCTCTCATATCCTCAACGTCCATAGAGGTCCCCCCACAACCTCCTAAGTTTCTCAACACTCCAACCCGGGTGCCTCGAGATTATAAACCTTACATCATCTCTTACTCCTCCAGCTCTCACAGTAACTAGGAGCCTTCCAGCTAAGGCTATAAAGGGGATGGAGGAGAGGGCTACAATGTAAACAATGGGGGGCTTAAAAGTTAAATCTAGGAGCCCGAGAACACTACCCCTAAACCTAGAGTGTAAACTCTCAAATCTAAGCCCAGACACTAAAGTCAACCCCTCCTTCCCCACCAGGCCCTTAATAAAATCCCTGTTCACCTCAACCATAGAGTTTATAGCCACACTAGAGTCTGCGACAACAACAAGCCTCCCCCTCCCCACCCTAGCCTCAACAGCAACGCAAAACTCCCCCGAAGGCTCCCCAGGGTCCGGGATACCGTTAAGGTTCAAGTCAATAAAACTCATGTGGGAACTCCATGCTATGCACGAGCCTTCATAGCTTGAGAGTGCAGTGCCATAGTTGAAATACCCGGTAATATTCCCCATCTTAACGCGGGGCATGAAATAATCTTTATAGTAGAACACAGGATCTAACAGGGGCCCAGGGTAAGCCTCCACCCTAACCCCCAGCTCCCTTGCAACCCTAAAGCCCCCCTCATCAAAATCCTCTAGGATCAACACCGTAGCGCCCCCCTCAAGGGCTTTTCTAAGTTTCCCTACAAGCCCCTCAATAACCTGAGGGGATACTATTAAGATCACCCTACCAGGAGCTCTATCAACCCCTTCAACACCCACTATTGTAGCGTTAAACTCCTCCATAAGCTTGCTCAGCCCGTTCCACCCCCTATTATGAACGTTGAAATCCTCTGTGGAGGGTGCTATAACTGCTATTATGGGAGTGATTAGGACTGCAGCCGCAACAGCTATTATGATCCACTTCCCCACACTAGTAAACAGACTCATCTTCATCCTTTTCCAGCCCTCCTCAACTTCTCTAAAGCCTCTGAAGCCTCCCTCACAACATCAGACCAAATAGTTTGGATAGTCTTACCGTAGAGGGCTCTCTCAAGTAACATTATAGGCTTACGTATAACCTCGTAAACCCATGGGGCCCTAGACTTAACCTCTAAAAGGAACTCCCTCAAAGTATAGCTAGCTAGCATGCCCACCCCTGTTAGCATTATTACAAGGTCTATGAGATACTTGACGATGTCGCCGCCAGCCCTGGGCTCAACGCTAGTAACCCCGCCAGGACCCTCAGCCATCCTCTCGGCCGCTGGCTTCCTGATCATAGCTGGGGCTAGCTTAAACGCTGGGAACGCTATGAGAGCTATAGCTGCAACCAGTAGAGTTATTGAGAGTATTGTTGAAAGCCAGTTAACAACATTGACACGGAAAGATTTCTCAGTAGAAGTATAAGCTGGGTTTATAGGGTCTGCCTTCACAGTAATGTCCACATGGTCCCTGGCTGTTATGGGGATTTGCGGCTCGACTAGGACACTGGCGCCTGTAACCCTCTCACACGCTACACCTTCAATGCATACAGTTATGATGCTATCAGCTTGAGCCGTAACTTTAATTGGCACGCGCGAGCCCGCTAAGACCCTCTCCGGAAACTCTATGTTAACGTGGAGCGGCATCTTATAGACTGTGAGCGTTAAACGTTGGCCTGCAGGACCCCTAACTCCCTCAGGTAAAACTCTCACTGTAACATTATACTCGCCTGGCTTAGCATCCTCCGGCACTAACAACTCGACTGTGGCAAGCCCTCCAGCCCCAACCTCGACCAGGGTCTCGTTGAACGCTACAATTTTAACCTTAGCCCCAGGCTCAGTCTCTACAGTTACTTCAACCACGCCGCCCGGGGTAGCTTTATCAGGCCTCAACTCAGCCCTAAGCTTTGGAGTATAGAATAAAACCTCTACAGGCACGGGCTCAGAAACAGAAGGCTTATATAAATACCTATCAGCCCCCTCAGGTGCATATAAAGCTTTAACCTCAACCACCCTAACATAATCTACAACCTTAAGCTTGACATTGAAACGCCCAAACCCGTCCGTTAAAGCCATAACCTTACTTGAACCAGCTATAACTGTGACACGCCTCCCAGCTATTGGGGCTTCTGAAGCTTCTCTCAACTCCCCCTCAACAGTCAACGTTTGACCGGGGCTCGCCGAGAGGGGGGAGACTTTTATTGAGATCCTCGTCTCTACAGCTTCCATAAGCTGGGCTCTCAACTGCTCCCTGAGCTTTGAAATACGCTCTCTAAGTGAAGCTATGAGGTCTCTGAGCTTAGATGTCTCGGAGGCTATATCTTTTTGGGGTATGATTCTTGAGAGGGGGCGTGAGGCTTCGAGGATGTCATCTATGATCCTTTCAGCCCTCTTCAAGCTCTCCTCAGCTGTGTTAAGGCTTTTCTCAGCCTCAAAGTACTTACCTTCACTGATAAGCTTCTCAGCTTTATCTGTTAGATTGCTGGCTCTCTCTATGTGTGAAATACATTCTCCCATGAGGCTTGCTAGCTTTTTATACGCGTAGGAGAATTCTCTAGGCATGTAAGCCTCTTCCATCTCCTTTACCTTGAGGAGTGCCTCGCTAAAGTTCATTGTGGAGGCTAACGCTATAGTTAGCCTATAAATGGTTATAACGTTAATCCCTAACGGGGGCCTTTCACTTACAAACGCCGGGTTAACATGCTTTGGGGGAGCTATTGATACGGTTACATAGGCTCCTAGGAGTAATAATATTAAAGCTAGTGCTAGTATATGATGTTTCAAGGGGCTAGCACCCGATATATCCTATATGCTGCTGAAACAGCAAACACTACTAGGAGCACTGCTAATAACGGGTCCCAGTAAAGCCTTCTAGGCCTCAAGAGAGCCTTAACTATAAGATACCAAACAGTGTATAAGGCTATGTAAGCGTCGACCCTCGACCCCCCAACACTCCACAATACCCATGCTGAAACCGTTACAGCGAGGGCTAGCAGAGTGTTAGAGTGGAAGCTCCAACTACTCAACTATATCAACCTCAACAATAACCCTATCGCCCTTAATATTCTCACCTTTTAAAACAACGGGT
>CALIBI010000050.1 GCA_938045815.1 uncultured Sulfolobales archaeon
GTTTCTCAGAGTATGTGATAATAACGAATGCTTCACTACTTACGTAACATACTCACATAGCAAGAAACTAGAAAACTACTTAATAATTGAGAGTAGTAACGATAGTATAAGACTAAATAAGGGTTTCTTATGTATACGTAACGCTGGAGACATTAGCAGGTCTATTATAGGGTCTCTAATCAATGAATTGAGGGAATTTTCCGGAAGTTATGTCTTAGTTGTGTTCTTGGCCTACGTACCCATACTTTACTTAGCAAACGTTAAGTTACTTGAGGAACTGAGTAAAGAATTGAGAATCTTGCGTGTTCAGGGTTTGAGTACACTTGATTTACACCTAGTTTTCGTGTTGTCTGCCTCACTTATTACGGGACTCACGGTTCTGTACTCTATAGCGTTAAGCTACTTGATAGTGAGTGCTGGAATCACCATATTGAGAACCTTAATCAACCCGATAATACCTACACCTCAACTACGTGTTGAGTACGTCGTACTAGCAGTCGTTACTACTTCTCTAAACTTCCTGATAAGTTACCTAGCTTTTAGGCTTGGTGTTCGCCATGTTGTTAGCTAGTTTCAGAACTACTGTTAAGTCTTTCTCAATAATCACGCACTCAAGCTTCGTAGTTTTGCTAACGCTGCTAGCACTAGTTTCTCTCAGTATCTTAGGTCTTTTCACATCCTTATACAGCTTCTACGATAATCTTCTCTTGATTAACGGTGACGGCTTAGTTATTTCTAGCTACGCGGTGTCACCACTAACCTCGATGGTTAGTAAGACGTACGTCAAAGACTTAGTGAGTGGTGTGGAGGGGGTTAGTGTGGAACCTCTAGTGTTTTCTCTCGTGTACGTCAAGAACAGAACGGTAGTTGTTAGGGGGGTTGAGGAAGCTGCACTCTCTAGTTTTCATCAAGGTTTGAGGAATTCTTCTTACTGTGTTCTCGTTGGTGAGGGCTTAGCCAGAGAATTAAATCTTAGTGAGGGGGAGGTCCTCACGCTGTATTCCCCCTTCATTAAGGAGTCTGTTATCGTGTCTGTTTGCGGTATTAAGTACTTGCCCTCACTCCTAAACTACGAAATCATAGTAAGTATTGAGTTGTCTAGGATTATTAGGGGGATGAGTGAGGATTACTACTCGGTCGTGATTCTGCGAGCAAGCAACTTGAGTGTCTTGAGTAACATAAGCGTTAAGGTAGGTCTTACCCCTGAAGACATAACACTACTTAGAAAGGCTTTGTTGGTTTTATCGCAACAAGATGGTGTTCTGGCTCGCAAGCTGTATAGTGATATCCCTGAAGCGTATGTAGCTAGGATGGGTTTACATAAAGACCTTATTTTCACTCTATCCTACACTATCGCTGCTTTAGTGATAATTAGTGACTCGCTTATTGGTGAGTATGTTTTCAGGCTTTCTAGAAGAAGTATTGATGTACTTAGATTCTTAGGAGTTTCTAAGAAGGTGGTTTTTGTTGCACTAGCTCTTCAGACCCTCACATACGTCGTGGTAGCGGTCTTCGCAGTTTTCATACTGCTTCGCTGTTTTGGTGGTTTAGTTGGGTTGAAGGTACTAAGTCATTACGTGAGTCCGCAAGTATCTGTGCACGATTTCTTATTCGTGCTTTCTTCCAAGACTTTCTTACTGCTTGCAGGTGTTTTATGGGGGCTTAAGAAGTATGAGGAGTAAGTCTTTATTCTTCGTTGTTCTTACAGCACTCTCGATTAGGTTAATCCCCACCTTAATAACTAATCAGCCATTCTCAACAGATACGTGGCCTTTGATAAGGCTGAGTGAGGTTCTCCTAACAAATCCTGAGTGCAAGATATGGGATGATTCTCTGCTAGGTGGGTATCATAATAGGTGGCCCGCAGTAATTCTTGAGAGCACCCTATACTCCACACTCACAGGCTTAGAGCCTGCTTATTTCTTCAGGTTTGTGGGAGTCATTATTACTCAGACATCCATGCTAATCACTACTTACGTTTTAATCAGGAGGTATAGAGGGATTGACGCTGCTCTACTAGGTGCTTTAACCCTTACCACCATACCCTCACTAGTTATCTTCACATCAACTACCTTGAAAGAAGTTTATGCTTACCCCCTAGCTTTACTGCTTGTTTTGTTACTTACTAAGTATTCCTTAAGCACCTTACTACTAGCTTTTTTAGTAGCGTTCTCGTTAGTTGCTTCACACCCGCTAACTCCTCTAATGATGATCGCGTTCTTAGGTAGTTATTTATTCGTGGTGTGGGTGAAGCGTTTAGAAGGCTTGCTACACTCAGTAAGTGTTAGGAAACACTTACTCGTGCTCCTGCTACTTAGCTCTATCTACGTTACTTATATGGGTCTTTACGGGTGGGGAGGACTAATGCTTAAGTTTGGTTTAAGTGATTTCCTAGCCATACTAGTTGTGGGGGTCGCGGTATACGGCTGGTACGTGCTAGTAGGAGGAGACTTTACTAAATCGTTACTCATCCTCACCCCGGGAATCATATCAATCCTGGTATCAAACCCTAGATTCCTGGGATTTTCCCCCATACTGCTGTACTCCACACCATTAATTGCTTTACTTCCTTACGTGTGGTGGAGAGGGCGTGGGAGTAACGGAGCCATAGTAGCAGCTATACTACTCCCTATATCGGTCGGGACTCAGTATATTGCGGTAGTATCACCGCTTCTCACGACCATATTACACAGACTACTCAACTACTTATTCTTTGCGGCCACAGCGATCACGGCATCACTGAACATAAGTAGCGAAAGAACTAGGAAGTACGCATTAATCGCACTCACCACCTCCCTAGTCGTTACGGCAGCACTATCAATCAACTTAACGTTATACGGCGACTCAATAACCTACTACTGGAGATACGGAGATCGTGAGGTAGTTGGAGTAAGTAGCGTAGTTAAGTACATAGACAGTAAGAAAGTATGTGGCGACGTAAAAATAAAGTACCTGATTGGTGACGTCGTTACGGTAGATCTTCTCTGTGGTCTCAGACTTTCTGAGACTGATTTAGGAGTTCCCGCCATACTTTACGCTGATAATTTCAGGTTTGGTTATGCTTTATCTCCTACAGACATACTTACTCTTCAAGAATTAAGAATCCTAAACCTAGTTAGAGATTTTGTTTACAGTAACGGAGTCGTGTATGTCGTGAGGTGATCATTTATTGGACCCACTACTCGAGTTAAGAAGTGTTAGTAAAGTAGTGGGTAATGAGTCCGTCTTGGTAGGCGTATCTCTTAGTTTGGGGTGTGGTGAGGTCTTAGTAGTGAGGGGTAGGAGTGGTGTCGGTAAAACAACGCTAGCTAAGATAGCATCACTACAGCTAACACCTGACGAGGGTTCCGTTAAATTCATGGGTAGTGACTTAACTAACTCAAGCGATACTCTTAAGTCGTTTTTGAGACTTAAGTATGTTGGGTACGTTGATCAAGAGTATGTTCTCTTACCGAAACTCACTATCTACGAGAACGTTGAGTTACCTCTAGCACTACTCGGGGTCCCGAAAAAAGAAAGAAGAAGTAGAGTTACTGAGGTCCTCAACCAGGTTGGTTTGGGAGGGTTGGAGGGAAGGTATCCTGCTGAATTAAGTGGTGGTGAGAGGCAGAGAGTAGCTATAGCTAGAGCGCTAGTCAAGAAACCTAAACTACTAGTTGCTGACGAGCCGTTCTCAAACCTTGACGAGATCACTACCTCGAAGATAGTGAGCTTATTCAAGACTCTAGTTTTAGAGACTGGATCCGCAATACTAATAACTACTACGGATCTAAACAC
>CALIBI010000051.1 GCA_938045815.1 uncultured Sulfolobales archaeon
TAATTATGATCAACTCCTAATCAGTACTAAACTAACTTCTTAGTCATTAAGTCTTAGTTCTCTGAACCATTGAGGTATTAGCTAGTGTATTAGTTAGTATCTTAGGATGTAGATTTAAGTATTCGAACTAAATAAGCTAAAGCAAATCTTATCTAGGTAATGGGCTTAGAGCTTCATGACCTACTAACCATTAGGTAATACCTAAGTACTCTAAATAATTATCGGAGATTAAGTAGTAAATCAACTAATACATAGATTAACTACTAATAACTCCTACTAATCACTTAGACTACACACTGTAATAACTTATAGTATAATAAATCATAATAAAAAAGCTTATAAGTTATAATAAATTTCACACACATTGGGGGTACTACGTGCCTGCAAAGAAGGGAGGTAAGGTAGAGGAGAAGAAGCCGGAGGCAAAGAAACCGGAAGAGAAAAAGAAGGAGATTAAGAAGTAGGTATAAAGTAGGACTTCTAAAATTATAATTCAAATAAACTGAAGTTTAATAAACTCATTAACCTATGTTTAATATCAAATTATACCTCATATAAATCAAAACCTTTTTAAACACATTACCTACTTAAATAACTTCTAGATTGTGGTGTAGGTCTTTAGATCATTTTCAATTCTATTTCATAGATTTGTTTTCTATTTGTAGATTTTTGTTTTATGTTTTCGTTCTCTGTTTTCATTAAGTGTTGTTTTGATTATGGTCTTCACATCTCATTAACTTATTGTTAATTATTCCTAAGGTTTTATTTGGGATTTTTTAGTTTTGTTGTGTTTATTTATTTTGTTGGGTGTTTTATGTCTAGTGCTGTTTTCGTTGGTAGGTATGTTGCTGTTGCTGTTAGGGATTATGTTTTACCTCCTCTGAGTTCTAAGGTTGTTAAGTATGTTGTTGAGTCTTCTGGTTGTGGTTTGAGCAAGTTTGGTGGCGGTTTTATGAAGCCTTTATCTATAAGTATGTTGTTTCTTGATGGTAGGCCTCTTTATTCATATGTTGGTTTAGGTGGTTTTACTCCTGTTAGTGTTGTTGGTGGTTCTGTTCTTACTTTTAGGATATCACTTGTCGGCAGTCTTAATGATGTGGATGTTAATGTTTTTAAGTCTATTGAGGGTTTATGGAATACTCCGTATGGGGTCTTCGATATCTACCTTAAGGAGTTAGAAGTCCTACATTTAAGTAGTCTGGGTTTAGGGCTTAGTAGGTTTTTTAAGGTGTCATTTATAACACCTACAGTACTTACATCTAAGTACATGTTACCACCTACTTTGAAGAGTAGGAGTAGTGAGTTACCTGAGAGGCATAGATTACTCCCACAACCATCATTTATACTCTCATACCTGCTTAGGCTGTGGAACTCCGTAGCAAGTCCTGAGGAGAGAGTGCCTCATCAGAGCGCAGGTGATTGGGAAGCATATAAGTTAGGTAGGTTAGCAGATGTAACTATAACTGAGGTTAACTATTCCCTAAGACCTACTACAGCAGTCATAGGACGTGATGATAAGGGGAGGTTAAGAATTGTTAGGGGATTTACTGGTTGGGTCATATATGAATGTCTAAACAATAAGCTGCTGAAGACTTATGATAAGTTACTCGCACTAGCAAACTACTTAGGTGTCGGCCGCTCACGCGGTGTAGGTCTTGGGATGGTCTCTGTAGATAATGTTGAAGAAAGAACTAGAAATAGCGCTAAGACCCAGCTCTAATGCAGTACCTCCTATACCAGCAAATACCACACTTATTAATATCCGGGTTGACTGTAGGTGGTTTAGGAGATTCCTTAACCTCCCTAACCCTATTGACTAACTCTTCTATAATTTTAAGGTCTTCAAACTCAACTCTATACTTAACTACGTAGTTGTTAAGCTTTAAGATCGCGGTGGTTACTGGGGCTAACTCCTTAGTAACTAGGTATGCGTAGAACTTAAGCTGGACCTCGAAGTGTTTAAACCACCTCCTTCTAAATTTCTTAACCTCAACTACGACTAACCTCTTACTACCAGCTACTATGTCAACAATACCAGCTATCCCCAACCTCCTACTAATTAAGTATACCTCATACCTCACAGGCTTCGGGAGTCCTAACTCATTAGCTACTACCTCCTTCTCATTGATATCCAACCTACCTACATCCATGCTAATCGTCATTGGCTCCTCAACCATATAATTACTCCTTAGCCAAGGTATCATAGGACAGTAAGCATATTGCTTTAAATCCCACGAAGTTATGTATTCAGAGTTAATAATTAGGTTAAACAACGACTACATCACCTCCGAGACCTTCACTCCACGGCTTACCGATAACTGCTACCTTCCTCCAATCATAATCACATAGCTGAACTATGTGTACTACATCACTATCACTTTTAGCTCTCAGACTGCACACCCTCTTCAAATCCTTTAGAGCTGATGGGTTGATGGTACCCATAAACGCAGACCTTTGAATCCTACTTAGCCCTAACCTCTTAAGATCCTCAGCTAACTTAGCCCTAACCTCATTATCACTTATATCATATATTACCAATACCCTCATACTACCACCTAGCTATGAATCCCTTAGGCCTCTTACCACTCCTTAAAGCATCTGCTAGTTCTAGGGCAGCATGTTTAATCCACTGAGCTAATGTCATGTAGTTATCAGAATACTTACACCTAAACCTCCTACTGAAGTTCTCAATGATTAACTTAACGACCTCACCTCTAGACTTAGGTGTTAATAATCCATCCTTTAACTCAGCCCTCCAACCATCTCTAAACTTAGAGATCAGTACTGAATCAACAGCTACAACTCTAAACATCTCAATTAAGTCGTAGACAAGTACAGGCTTCCCAGACCTCTCAACATGTAGGAACCCTGCATACGGGTCTAGTCCGGCGAGGACTAGTGCCTTCCAACACTCAGGATATACTATGCCGTAACCGTAGTTGAGCACAGTATTTACTTGGTCCTCACCACGTTGGTCCCTACCCTCAAATCTTAAATCGCTGGGTAATACGTACCCTATAGATGACCAGTAGATCCTAGCGCCATGAGCTTCAATACCCATCAACTCCTTCCTCAACTCGTTGAAATCCTCAACGCTTAAGGAGAGCGTCCTATTAGCTAAGGACTCCACAGAGTATCCAGCTTCCTTCAACTCCTGAGACCTTAATAGCCTGCCAAGCCTGACTAAATAAGATGACTGGTTCATCAATTTACAGTACGCTATTGACTTAGCAACCTCCTTACATAGGCTGTTGAAGTAACTCATATACTGTGCTATCCTATTATCAATGGTCCTAGTTATGTATGGGTGGTAAAACCTACTTACTGGGTAACCCCTTGAATCAATGACTACTAGGTCTATCCCGTAGTTGCTTACTAACCTTAAGAACTTAGATGTAAGTGCTACTCCTGACGTAGCTATAATTATAGTATCTACCTCACTTGGTGCTACCTCCTTAACACCGTCTTTACTATGGATGACTATGTAGTTACTCTTAACCTTTAACTTAACACCGTATCCAGAGATAACTAACGTCCTCATCTAAGCTACCCCGCAGTAATTCTTAAACGGGCATGCTGGGTTGCATGAAGTAGCTTTAGGAGGTTCCCTCTCACCCAATACCATATCTATGACTTCATCCCTAGCATCTATGAAGTCCTTCCTTAGATATGATGATATGCAGAGGGACTCAACTTTAATGTTTAGAGAACTACCAACTCCGTTAATATATATTATTAATCCGTAGTCAACCGGTACCTCTAGGTTAGCCTCTAGAACCATAGCGTACGCGGTGATCATGAGTTTGTGGTTTTCGTAAGGTTTTGAGAGTTTGAAGTCTACTACTATGTTACTACCTGTTAACGCATCAACTCTTAAGTTCTTGGAGAGTCCTAGTAGGCTCCCATCAACTCTTACCTCACTTATCCAGGATAACCATGGGTTAATACCATCGCCGACAGAGCTCCATGAGGCTTCAGCAACTAGTTGAATAGCTATGTACTTAACTAGCTGTACTGCCCAACTCCTAATGCTTTCAGGTATTTCAGCAGACCCCACCACCTCCTCTACCACATCTCTGTAGACATCCCATGGGTTATCGTTAATAGCTAAGTATTTTCTAACGTGTTTTATTGTCTTATGTATTAATTCATGTACTAGTAAGCCTGTTTTTAACGTATCGTTACTTTCTGGATATATCTTCATCATTCTCCTCAGCCATGTATCCCTCCTAGTAGGGCAGTATGAAGTTACTTCACTAACTGAGAGTCCTAGGTAGGCACGAGGTCTTAACGGAGGTCTATCCCAACTCCAACCTCTTAAACTATCATCTACTAGGTCTTGAGAGCTTCTTAGATGTAGTTTCCTCAACTCTCTTAATATTACGTAGTTTGGTATTGGCATCTCGCTCCCAACGACTTACCTGTTGATAAATCTAATT
>CALIBI010000052.1 GCA_938045815.1 uncultured Sulfolobales archaeon
TTACGTATACATAAGAAACCCTTATTTAGTCTTATACTATCGTTACTACTCTCAATTATTAAGTAGTTTTCTAGTTTCTTGCTATGTGAGTATGTTACGTAAGTAGTGAAGCATTCGTTATTATCACATACTCTGAGAAACTCTCCTAAAGTAATGTTTAGTTTCCTCAGTAATGCTGGACTTACTGAAATTTTCGTATACTCATCATAACTACCTCCAGTCACTCTTAGGCTGAGGTTCGTGAGATTCTTTAATCTCATCACGTCATCTACCACGATAACTTGTGCTCTTAATGAAGTCTCTCGTGAGACTATCGTGATTAAGCCGTACCATGCTTGTAAGCAATGATTTAATGAGTTCGTGTTCTCGCTAATAATTATGGCGGTGTCGCCAGCGTGCTCCAGTAACCTTCCTGAGTAAGCCTCAATAGAATTGATAGAGAGAGAAAATGAGAGGAAAATAAGTGTGGGTGGTAGCACAGCTAGTAAAATAATTACGGCTAGCTTTCTCCTAAGAAGAGAAAGCAACAAGACCGTGAGTCCGTGACTCAGCTTCATGTCATCATCCTTACACGACACCTTCGTATTTCCTACAGGTTATCTCCCGACTCACAGCAACCACTAGAGTTAGTGACTTCACGAAAACCTCACCGTTTATTGAGTTCATTAAATAAGACCCACCCCCATCCACTCTTGAATCAAGCCATACGTGTTCAGGAACCCCCACGAAAGTTCTCACACACAGTTACGATTAATGACTGTATAGAACTTAGTAGGTTGTGCGGAATCAAGAACGTATGAATTCTTGACGAGAGCATCCTGCATCATCCAGATTTATTACTGAATCAGTATTATTATTTTCTGAAATGCAAGACAACGTATAAAGACTTAATAACAATCGTTCCAGTAAGAAAGTAAAAAAGCACGATTAAGACTTCTCTTCAGATCCTTCCGTGCTAGCTATCTTCTTCTCAGTAACCTCGCTCTCCAGCTTCTTTAGCTCTGCTTCTATCTCCTTCTCTATCTCTTCTATGGGTTTAGGGGGAGGTGTCGTGGCTAACGTATAGCCGATCCACGCTAAAATACCGAAAACACCTGCCACAGCTATAAAGCCTGTGAGCTGTAATACTAGTAACGCGTACTCAGTTAAGAAAACTAGCCACCCATAAACAACTATCACGACCGCAGAAACTATGAGAAGCAAATACCCTACTACCTGATCCCTACTCAATTGACTTCCCTAAACATAATATGAGGGAGCAACAATATAAAGCTAAGCACTTTATGTTTCTCAATCAGTACATGTTAAGAGAAACAAGATAACGCGTCATAACACCAACACCGTATAGGAGCGAAGGAATTTACAAAATCACATAACCTGACTTGCTGGACGGTTTCAGTGAAGTACGCTTTCATCACATACTCAGATCCCGGATTCCTCATCCTCAACCAGCGTGTTAGGCTTGATCCTCAATAAGATTTACGTATAAGGTTTATTAAGTTATGTTTTTCGTGATAAGTTTTAATAGTCTTAGGTCATGCAATACTAAAATTCTATTTCGAGTTTCGGTGGAGTGAAATAATTAATGAGGATTTTCTCGGTTAGTTTAATTTTTTCTATTTTTTCATTAGGTGTGATGAATTTCTTTTGTTGTTCTCCTCATAATAAACTCGAACAAATACTTTTTCTTCAGAAGCTCGCGTGAATAAGTTTTTAAGCTCTTAGTAATAACTTCAAGCGGTGATAGTGGGAGTGCGTAGGAGTGTTTTCTTGGGTGTTTCTATCTCCTTAGTTGTGCTTATAGTTGTTGGTTTTATTGCTTACCAATACGTTTGGGGCCCACCCACAATTAAGCAGAGAGTAGTTGTTTACGCTTACAACGATAGGATTACAGGTATAGACCCAAGTATTGAGGATGATACGGGTCTCGTTATCATAGGCTTGGTTTACGAGCAACTATTACGCTACAACCCTATTACTGGGGAGTTAGAGCCTGTGTTAGCTGTCGCGTGGAATAGTAGTAAGAACGGTACGGAGTGGGTTTTCCGTCTCAGGGAGGGTGTGGTATTTCATGATGGCACACCACTCAACGCTACAGCAGTCAAGCTAAGTATTGAGAGAGCTAGGGACGTGTACGTGGAGACTGGTAGAGGTGCTGGCTACATATGGGAAGCCTTAGAAGATATAGAGGTGCTGGATGAGTATACAGTCAAGATAGTGCTCAAATACCCGCAAAGACTAGATCTTTTGGTAGCGGCTACCTACGCAGCGTACATCTTCTCGCCTAAAGCTCTCTCATCTAGTGGTGCGTCGTCATATCTAGACAGGAAGCTTGAGGAATGGTTTAATAGAGGTAATGATGCTGGCACCGGACCCTACACTATAGAGTACTACAAACCAGACTCGGAAGTAAGGCTCAAGAAATTTGATAGGTGGTGGGGCTGGTCCCTAATAAACAACACTCAAGCACCAGACTACGTCATCATAAAGATATTGCCGGACCCTCAATCACAGTACAACGGCTTAATTTCTGGTGAGATAGACATAGCTTCCAGCGTACCGAGAGACTACGTCAGCATACTACTTAGCAGGGGCTTTAAGGCGTATAACCTTACAACATACCATAACTACCTAATGTTCTTTAACACGAGGAGATACCCAACAAACATAACTGAGTTTAGGAAAGCAATAGCGTGCGCGCTCGACTTAGACGAGGCTGTGAGGCTAGCTATGAAGGGGTTTGCTCTGAAGGGGAGCGGTATAGTACCGCACGGATTCCCAGGATTTACTGATGGATTATACCACCAGTGCGGGTTGAGTGAGGCTTTACAGTATCTTAGTGAGTCAGGTGTTCAAACACCAGTAAGGATAGAGATCCTGTATCAGGTAGACTACGAGGAAACAAGAATTTTTGCTGAGGTTCTACAGTCTAGGCTGAGAGACCTTAACATTGAGTTGATTCTTAACCCGCAACCGTGGTCGCAACTTAAGGAGATAGCTAAGGGTGTGTGGGAGAACCCTGAGAACACTCCGCATCTAATAGTAGCTGATTGGTGGCCTACGATGCCCTCACCATACGATTTCCTATACGTGATGTTTCACAGTGACTCGAAGGAATGGAATTTCGCGGGCTACGATAACGACGAGTTTGAGGACTTGCTAGATCGAGCGTGGGAGCTGGAAGGGATCAACTATTCTGAAGCGTTGAGTCTCTACAGGAGAGCGCAGGAAATAATCTTCAATGATGTGGCAGGGATTAATTTATGGGATGAGGTAAGACCGTTCATGTATAGTGCTAGAGTTGAGTTACCTCCTAAGTGCATGAACCCCCTATACATGTACGTGATATACTTCCAGTATGTGAGTGTGAGAATATAGGTTGCCTCTAAGCCTAAACTACCTAGTAAAGAGGTTTATCTGGATCTTCCTGGTAGTCGTAGGTGTAGTGATTTTCTCCTACGTAGCAATAATCGCGTCCCCAGGAGACCCAGCAGTTAAGTGGGCTGGTAACCCTAGAGGACCTAATGCCTCACTAGCTATAGAACTAGCTCGTAGAGAGTTAGGGTTAGATAAACCACTACATATTCAGGTGTTAAAGTTTGTGAGTGATGTCTTCACGGGCAACATAGGGCTGAGTATAGCTTACAAGATCCCTGTTTTCGAGGTCATACTGAGGCGTTTAGTAGCTACGCTGGAACTCCTCTTCGTAACCTACTTAATAGCTATACCTCTAGGTGTTTTCCTAGGTATTGAGTCAGCACTTCATAGAGGTGGTAAGCTAGACACCCTACTACAGTCTCTGGGTACCGTGTTAGCTAACACACCAACCTTCTGGGTTGGTGCTTGGTTATTCCTGTCTCTGATACTTCTGGGTGCGTACCCTTACGGTAGAGTAGACCCGAAACTAGCCACAGCAACAGGTTTCCACCCCATAACAGGTTTCTACTTAATTGATAGCTTAATCGAAGGCAACATACTAGTCTTCGCGAACGTCTTAAGTAAGATCGTACCACCAGCTATAGCCATAGCTATCTATCCGGTAGGTGTTTTAGTCAGGCTTACGAGAGCCTTAGTGTCTGATACCCTGCTTGAAGACTACATAAGAGCTTCTGTAGCTTGGGGTGTTAGGAGATCCGTAATCATATGGAGATACACACTCAAAGCTATAACACCAGGCTTAGTACAGGTTATTGGTTTAGCTTTCGCGTACAGCTTAGTAGACGCTATGGCGGTCGAGTACGTGGTTTTCGGGAGGGAAGGGTTGGGTAGCTTACTAGTAGACTCACTAAACTATAGCGACTTCAGGATAGCTATAGGTTTAGTTATCGTGGTTGCTGTGTTCTACCTACTAGTTAATACCTTAACAGACATCATACAAGCGTTAATAGACCCTAAGGTGAGGTTGTAGAGTTGGACGCAGTACTCAGCAACTTTATGAAGTTGCTTAAATCTTCTGGCTTGAAGCTCTACCAAGACTTAACAAAGAGTACTGAGAAATACATCAGGAGGACTAGGTTCAAGGTAGGTCTCACGATAACTTTGATTGTGTTTGTTTTAGCTTTGATAGGTCCTTGGGTAGTGCCTTACCCTGATGAAGGTGCTGGGTACGTCCCGCCTGAGGCTTCCCTGCGAGAGAAGAAACCCCCGAGTCTCACGTTCTTCTTCGGTACAGACACGAGAGGTCGAGACTTATTCTCGAGAGTTATTATGGGTGTTAGGTCAGCTGTCATTCAGATAATTACGGTGATTATGCTAAGCCTGGCAATAGGTCTTGTTGCAGGTATTTTAGCAGCCTACTTTAAGGGTGTTGTTGAGGTCGTTCTTAACTACCTGATCGAGCTATTCATCAGTATTCCTGCAGTTATAATAGCTCTAGTCTTGAGGTTAGCGTTAGGTCCTGGATTACTTACCGTGATAACTAGCTTAGTAGTTACTTGGTGGTCTTGGTACGCGCGAGTTACTTACGTCTACGCTAGGAGCGTCATGGAGATGGATTACGTTACTTTAGCTAGACTCAGCGGCTTAAACCCGTTAAAGATCATGAGTAGGCATGTTATGAGGAACGTCTTAACACCTGTTTTAGTTCAAGCAGTAACTGATATGGGTAGTGTACTCCTAGAAGCAAGCACTATAAACTTCCTTGGTCTAGGCTTGCCGCTAAACTCTCCTGAGTGGGGAGTGATAATGTATGAGGGCTTAAGCGTTCTTGAGATAGCTCCGTGGGTGAGTGCTTTCCCAGGTATCTTCCTCCTCATAACAGCACTAGGCTTTAGCTTGGTTGGCGACACACTTCGTGAGGAGATGGACCCGAGACTGAGGAGGAGGTGGAGATTGTGGTTCTAGCTGTTAAAGCTAGAGATCTCAGAGTAGGTTACGTGGACGAGGAAGAGAATATCCTATGGGCAGTTAAAGGAATCTCCTTCGAAGTGAGCCAGGGTGAGGTGTTCTGCTTAGTTGGTGAGAGCGGGTGTGGTAAATCAACCATAGGCAACACCATAACAGGGATACTACCCCCCTACGCAGTAACTGAGGGAGAGCTACACATTTTCGATAAGCTAGTAATCAAAGGAAATCAGAGAAACTACTCAGGGATTAGAGGAAGAGTTGTTTCCTACGTACCGCAAAACCCTGGCACCAGCTTAAACCCCTACCAAACGATCGGGACGCAGCTCTACTACGTGCTGAATAGTGTGTATGGGTGGGATAAGAAGAAATCTCTCGACGTAGCTAAGAAGTACTTGTCTCTTGTTGAGTTAGACCCGGAAGACACTATTGATCGCTACCCACACGAGCTTAGTGGTGGGATGCAGCAAAGAGCAGCCATAGCTATAGCGCTCTCAACAGGTGCTAAAATCATCGTGGCTGACGAACCTACCTCAGCTCTGGACGCTCACTTAAGACTACAACTAATTAAACTCTTGATGAAACTCAAGGAGTCTGAGTCCCTAACCCTAGTCATGATAACACACGACCTCGTGGCTGCGGGGAAGATATGTGATACTGTAGCGGTGGTTTACGCGGGCAAGATCCTCGAGAAGTGTTCAGGGAGTAACGTGATAGTTGAGCCGCTACACCCCTACACGCAGATGCTAGCGGACGCTGTACCACTCCTAGGGTTTAAGAGACACCTCAGATCAATACCTGGTGAACCACCAAAACCTGACGAGGAAATACCTGGTTGTGTTTTCGCGCCTAGGTGCCCACTGGTTTTCGGGAAGTGTGTTGAGCCCCCACCATACGTTAAGGCATATGGCGGGGAAGTAGCTTGCTGGAGGTACGTTAGTGGTGCCAAGCAATAACTTGATAGTCTCACTTAAGGACGTCGTCGCGGGCTACACAACTACAGGTAAGGGGTGGAGATCCTTATTTAAGCACGTTAACGTGGTGCTGAAAAACATAAACCTGAGGGTGTATGATGGGGAGAGGATAGCCATAATAGGTGAGAGCGGTTCAGGAAAAACCACACTACTTAAGGTGATTCTAGGACTACTTAAGCCCGTGAGTGGGAGGGTTGAGGTCCTAGGTAAGGAGATATACAGGTTCTCATGGAGTGAGCGCGTGAACATACTTAAGCAGATAGGTTACGTGCCTCAAGACCCGTACAAAGCTCTAAACCCTAAACTACGTGTTAAGACCATAATAAGCGAGCCTCTAGAATCCACGAACACGGAGCCTGAAGAAATTGAAGGAAGAGTTCGGGAAGTTATTAGGATGGTTCAATTAAGTGATAAGATCCTGGATAAGTACCCTGGCGAGCTTAGTGGCGGGATGATGCAGAGAGTACTGATAGCACGCTCCATAATACACGACCCAGAAATCCTAATACTTGATGAGCCTACGTCAGCGCTTGACGTCTCTATTCAAGCGCAGATCATAGAATTAATTAACAACATACACAAGAAGCTAGAACTAGCTATCCTCACAGTAACGCACGACTTAGGTGTTGCTCAATACTTGAGTAATCGTGCAGTGATACTGTATAGGGGGAACATAGTTGAGGAGGGCTACATAGATGAGATAATCACGAAACCTAAGCACGAGTACACGAACCTGCTAATAGCTAGCTATAAAGCAAGTATTTAAGTGTTGGTGGTGTGACCTAAGCATTATATTCCCTAGCTAGTGAGTAATCCTAGTGGTGCGCTATGCTTACTAGAGTCAGGAACGCGGTAACGCCTCTCCTAGAACGCTTAGGTCTACTCCTCTGGAGACTGAGAATAACCCCAAACACACTCACGTTAAGTGGTTTAGGACTGAGCTTCCTAGCGCCAGTCTTCGCTTTCTTCGGGATTGCTTCAGCAGTCTTAATATTAATGATTCTGAGTCTTGCTTGCGACATGCTTGACGGTGCCGTAGCTAGGGTAGCTGGTCTCACAACACCTAAAGGAGCTCTCCTAGACTCCCTGAGTGATAGGGTTGAGGAGTTAATGTTTGTCTTGAGTTTAGGTATTATGAGGGTTGAGTGGGTCTTGCTAGTACTGTTTCTCGGTACTTCATTCCTCATAAGCTACTTAAGAGCTATAGCATCACAACACAGAATCAACCTGGAAGGCGTTGGTTTTATGGAGAGAGGTGAGAGAGGCTTACTACTAGTTTTCTCAACAACATTACTAATATTCGGTGTGAGGCACTACGCAGAGTTACTAATAATTGCTGGCACACTACTAAACACCGTAACAGTGATTCAGCGTTTCATGAAGTTAATTAACTCACTATAAACCTCTCCTAAGAGTTCAGCTCTAACACCTAAACTCACTAAACTATTTATTTATTGCTGTCAGTATCTATTGGTGAGTAAAGCTGGCTAGGATTAAGAAGCTCGTACTAGTTACGGATAAAGATCACGCACTACACAAGCATTTCAGCGGGATAGCTGAGAAGATATCTAGAGAACTCAACATACCTCTCGAGTATAAGTGGGGTGATTACGTCTACGTATCACAGTACGGCGACTCAGACGAGCTAGGCATTACTTGGTTACCACAATTATTCGCTGAGTTAGATGACGGAACAATAATTAAGGTCTTGACACAACCTAACTTGAGTGAGGCGGGCTACCTCGACGAGGAGAGAGACTATAAAGCTTCCTTAGAAGCGTTGAAGAACTACTTAGGTTAGTAGGGGTATACTGCTTGAGCGTGAAAACAGTAATAGCTAGGATAAGTGAGGGGGAAATCAAGACACTAGACATAATAGAGTTTGGGAGTGTTGGAGAAGCTATCAAGAAGGTAGTCACAGACATACTAAAAGAATGGGATCCGGAGAAACACGACTTAATAATAACTAGGCATGAGTCAAGCGAGATAAGCGAGTCTAAGGAGTCGATACCCATCTACGTATTAAGTCCTTCAAGCGAGTGGGTAGGTGAGGAACTAATAGAGAAAGAAATAATAACGGTTTTTCCCTACGTTAACGAGGAACTAACAAACGAGATTCTGCGAGTACTCAGCGGATACAGCAAGCCAAGATAACTAACACGAAAACACTATTTACCTCAAGTTAGTGTTTTATCTTGAATTAAATGATGAGTGGTGTCCTGCCTGAGTAATGATTGAAGGACCACAAGCTGATTAATTCTGTTTTCACGTAGGTTCCTGAACCCGTAACCACCACTACCTAGTAAGGATCAAGAATCACTGTCTTCACGTGTTGTGTTAATGTGCTTGAGAAAATCTGTAAAACCTCTTAAGTCTTCCTCAGTGTGAGGCGTGTTTTCCTTGATTGCTCTCCTAATAATCCCGCTAGAGATTATCGAGAGTGCTTTCGCTACGACGTCTCTTCTCCTACCCCTACTCTTAGGCTTCCCTAACAACTGAGTAACTATGTTTTTCTCAACCAGCATCTCAGCAATCGGGCACACGTCAACACACACCCCACAACCTGAACATTTTGAGGAGTCTACGCGGGGCTTCCCATCAACTATATTGATAGCGTTTCGAGGGCACCAACTAACACAGCTTAAGCAACCAACGCATTTGAGCCACCTAATACCGAGCTTTATAGCAGTGACTACGTCCTCGAACGCATTACTTGATACTGCTTTCATGATGCCGTTCGAGCTTATTCGTATTGAACCGTTAACTGACTTAATTTCTAGTGATTCGCTAGATAACGAGTACCTATATCCGAGAATCCTCCACTGACTCAAGAAAGAATCCAGCGGTAACTCGGGAGTAATCTTGATAGAGACTTCCTCACTATCTCGTCTCTCCAGCAGTACTGCTTCGAATCCCGACCTCCTGACGAATTCTGAGACCCATGAGGTAGTGGTGATGCCGGCCCACTTCTCGACTCTCCTCCTCCCTTGAGCTTCAGGGTTATGCCATCTCCACAAGTGTTTCGTTACGTAGTACTCACTCAGCCCACGCTCAGCAGACCAAGTCCTCAGGAATTCTTCCCACCTACACCATAACCCCGGATACTTCTTTCTTATCTCATGATATTCTGCGATGTTAGCTGCCGGGCATAAGTAACAACCAAGTCTCTCAAAACCTTCAAAGTAGAGTGGGTTGACGGGTAGTTTATTAATGTGTATGTAAGACCACACACTTATCTGGTCCCACTCCTGTATGGGAGACATAGACAGTACTCCAGGTAACCATCTATTCCTCCACACGCTGCCTGAGAGAGACCTATCGATAGACTCGAAAGCTCTCTGCCCAACAACAGATAAGACACCTCCCTGAAAACTACTCTTGTACGCTCTAGCTATGGGGACTAACTTTACTACTTTACAACACCACCTGTAGTCTTTTGCTGGAGGACCGAATACCTCTAAAGCCTCCCAGAACTTACTACCCGCGTCCGCGTTAATCAGCTTCAAACCATAGATCTCACTAACCTCCCTAACATTCTTGAGTGTTTCAGGGAGTTCTAGACCAGTATCGTTGAACAGCATCGTGGGTTCTATACCAGCTCTAAGAACTAGGTGAAGAGCTACTAACGAATCCTTACCTCCGGAATAAGAAACAACGACAGGTAACTTAGTCTTACTATGCATCACAGCAACATTCTTCACTCCTTTCGAGATTCTCGTCCTGATCCAGAGATCATTACTTCTTATTAAGTCATCGATAGTAGTTTTCTTCTTTATAGGTTCTTCCGGCTCCCCCCTGAACAGGGTCTGAACCCTAAACCTACCTTTCCTAGCTACTGCTAGCGCTACTGGGTAGCCAGACTTATCAACCACGACTGCTTGCTCACCTTCCGCACCCCCACCACCAACAGGTTCTAGTGGTTTCGGCTTATCCGTGACGAACTTCCTAACCAATCCCTCATTAAGCGCTAGTACTGAGCTATACTTACTTAATCTCCATCTCCAACACATTAAGTCTGGGTCGAAATGGATTCTCCCTACAACGACACCACCAACTATTACTTCCCTCATATCGTCTACGTGGGGGACCTTATTCAGGAAGAATAAACCCGACTCCAGACCGAGAAGCTTAACTAACTTGGTAGTGCCGAACTCGTTTGTGATTCCTTCCTCGATTATTCTCAGGTCTCCGAGGAAGCCCGGCCTCAAGTCTCCGGGCTCCCCCACACGCAGTTCTTTTCCAGTAGCTCCACACTTACTGCAGGTTTGTTCTCTGATAGGGACGTTACAGTTACTACACCAATACAGCTTGAGCTTGACACCCCACTTCCTCACCGAGACACCACCTCCTCACCCATTCCTCCAGCCTCGAGCACAACTCAAGCAACTAGTTGGTGTCGAGACTTGTAGAATTCGAAGCACCTACTTTTAACCCACTCCAGCAGAGCGTCTACACCAACCCCCGTAAGAGCGCTTATCTTGTACACCTCGTCGTTATGGATCTTCTTGACCATACTCAAAACCTCTGTTAGTCTCTCCTCAGAGGTCTCGTCAATCTTGTTTATCGCTACTAGGACGGGCTTATCACTAAACATTGCTTTAATCATTTGGAGTAGGTCTATTTGCTGCTCTACTGTGTAGTAGCTAGATGGTCTTGGGTCAATCAAGTATATCACTACGTCAGCAAGAAACTTAATAGCTACTAAGGCTCTCTTCTCTATCTCGTTGAGTTCCGAGATAGGTCTATCAAGTATTCCTGGAGTATCGAATACCTGAACTCTCATGTGGTTTACCTGGAGATGACCAGAGATAATGTTTTTTGTCGTGAATGGGAAGGGAGATACTTCAGGTTTCGATGTCGAGATTCTCCCAACTAATGTTGACTTACCTACTTGAGGCATCCCAGAAACAACTACCTTAAGGTTGGTGAAGTCTATGCACGGCAGCTTCCTCAACTCATTAACAGCTACCTCAAGCTTCTTCAAGTCTTTATTTAGTCTCCTAACAATAGATAACGACCTACCGATAAACTCTCTCAAGTCTTTCTTTGCTTCCTCACTAGTTAGAGCAAGCTTTACTCGAATCCTATAGTGCCTCCACAGCTTTCTCACGACTTTCTTGAATCCTCTCAACCTAAGATACGTTGACTTGTAATCAGTTATTCCTGAAATAGCTAGGAGCTCAGCGTAGAAAGGACTCAATACGTTTGGGTTTGGTAACGCGTTAAGAACCTCAAAAACCTTATTGAGTGTTTCGTACGCTTTATCAAGCCTAACCAAATACCTCACTACGTCCTTCCTCCTCACTTTCTTAGCTAGAGTGATGGGTTCCGAATACACGTTCATTAACGCTTCCCTAACCTCAGCATAACCCCACACCCTAACACTCCTTAAAGAATTACTCAAGCACTCCTCCTCCACAAAACCTCACCCGACTTCCTAATCTCAACTATCCTGTGGAGAGGTATGATAGTGTCTCCCAAGACTACCCTATCCTTCATCAACCTCGTGACCTCACTAAGTCTGATTTCTTTCAGGGAGTTGCTGGCTTTCCTATCCAAGACTACCATAACGTAGTTCCCCAGCTCCTCAGCCGGCACAGTATGAATTATTTTCTTGATTAACTCGTAGTTTTCCAGTCTCTTAATCGCGCGCACCTCACACCATAATCATCTACTTATTATGCTTGGTATTAAACCTTATATTATGTGTTTAACTCAATTAATTAGGTGTTTGTATGGCGTACGAGAGAATAGGAACTGGTGCTACGGCGGTCGGTATTAAGACTAAGGATGGTGTTGTGCTAGCTGCTGAGAAGAGAGTGTCTTACGGCGGGTTCGTCATGAGTAGGGGTGGTAGGAAGGTATTCGCTATTAAAGACAGGTTCGGCTTAGCTTTCGCTGGTCTATTCTCTGATATCCAAACACTGAATAGAGCTATGAACGTGTTAATACATTCCTACGAGTTAGAGAATAATAGACCTATGAGTGTTCACTCAGCAGCTAGGTTGCTGTCCGTCATCCTATACCAGAATAAGTGGCTACCATACATATCTGAGGTGATTTTCGGAGGTATTGACGAGACAGGGACGCACCTCTACGTCATGGATATGCTTGGATCACTAATAGAGGATGTTTACGCGGCTATAGGTTCTGGAGCTCCGATAGCTATAGGTATTATTGAGTCTAAGTATAGGGAAGACATCTCCGTAGAGGAAGCTACGCAAGTAGCTGTAGAGGCTGTTTCCGCAGCCATAAAGAGAGACGCTCTATCAGGGGACGGCGTAGATGTCGTGGTAATAAAGCCTGGAGGAGTGACTGAGAAGTTTGTGAGTCTAGCGACATGAGGAATAAGTACTCATGCTATTCTTCGATCAACACAGAGCTTCAGCACTACAGAAGAAGCTTTCTGAGTTGGTTGATACTAAGTACGAGCCAACTAAGATAGACCTAGTGGTTGGGTTAGACTTATCTTACGTTGGTGATGAAGGGATAGCTATAGCTACACTACATAACTACCCGGACATGAGTCTAGTTAAGTATGCTGTAGCTTCAGACGAGGTACGCGTCCCCTACATACCAGGATTACTGGCTTTCAGGGAAGCACCACTAATGTTTGCTGCTTACGAACTACTAAACGCGGACCCGGACTTAATTCTGGTTAACGGGCACGGGATAACGCACCCAAGGTCCTTCGGCATAGCATCACACGTGGGCGTGGTTCTCGACAAACCTACCGTAGGTGTTGCTAGGAGGATTCTCTCAGGTAGGGAGGTAGTGATTAACGGGGAGAGATACCTAGAAAACAACGGCGTGTTAGGAGCTTACGTGGTCGTGAGAGGCGTGACTAAAACCTACTTAAGTATAGGTCATAAAGTTAGTCTAAGATTCATAGTAGAGATCACACCGAAGTTATTCAAGAATCACGAACTACCGGAACCAATATATACCGCAGACAGAATTTCTAAGCAGGTGAGGAGTAAGATTGCACATAGTACTCGAGGGTAGGGTAGTCACGGGCTTCAAAGTTGGAGCTAAGTATGTTTCTATGTCACCATACAACATAATCCTGACTGAGTTAATAGATGAGGAACCATACCCAGGAACACTCAACATAGAAATAAACAAAACATACGAGGAACTAATTAAGGAATGCACACCCTCAACCATAAGAAGCTTAATAGTTAGTGGGGTTAAGAAAGGAGGCTTCTACTACTGGTTCGGCAAAATACCTGAGATCCCTAACGAGTGGGTTTTAGTGATTAGACCATACCTAAGCAAACACAAACCAAACATCATAGAAATAATCTCAGCACACAACCTAAGAGAAAAACTCTCCCTAACAGACGGAAAACCACTAAAAATAAAGATATACTGCGCAGACTTCATGTCACTTTAACTACTTCACCCACTTTGGGGGTTTCGGATGCTTTAAGGGTTTTATATAGTAGTATAAAAGCGTGATTCAAAAATTCGTTAAAGTGCTTGAAGACCAAACCCCGAATTAAAAAAGAAAATATAAAATTTAAAATTTTATATTAAGGAGGTGTAAGATTTAATTTTTTGAAGTCATTTAATGAGAGAGTCCAGAATTCCGTGAAGTATGCTCCTTTCTTCCATCTTCCTGCAAGCATATCATCCAGTATTCTTGCTATGAGTAGGCCAAAGTCTTTCTCGTTTATGTGTTTATCACATACTATTAGATCTAGGTTCTCCTTGCTTAAGTCCAAGTGCTTACTTAATTCATCCACAAATGCTACCGACCTTAAGCTCCACTCAGGCTTCTCTGGGTGTGATGCCCAGAAAGGTCCTGAGCCCGGACCAGCCCAACCTAGTTCGAGAGACGGCTCACGTATGTCGTAAGCACTCCAGCCTCTCATAGGAACCACTAGCGCTGTAGGTCCTTTAGACTTGTTTAGTCTAACAGCCATCTCCTGCGCTAAACGTCTCGCCTCTATGGGTAGAGTTCCTATTACTGTGACCATTGGGTGGTGCACGTGTATCCTTCTGCCTGGAAGTCCTTCTGCCTCCTCCACCTCAAATTCTCTTTCAGTAACTAAGGATTTCTTTCCTTTAACCTCTACTCTGGGTCCGAAGTTGATCATATCAGCACCGCCCGTCGACACTACCTGAGGTATTCCCTTCTCCCCTGCTGCTGTGAGTCGTTCAGGACCAGCGCTGAGGACACCGCCGCAAACTAGATCTGTAAGCTCGTGAGTTGTTATGTCGGCTACAGCTGCTATGAAACCATCTCTAATTAATTCCTCTAACGACCTACCTCCAGTACCAACAGCATGCAGTATCATTGAGTCATAACCCTTCTGTTCAAAGTACTCTGAGACGGTTTTAACGCAAGGGGTAGTGGTGCCGAACATAGTATACCCTATGAGAGGTTTCAACACAACTCCTGGCTCAGGCGCTTTAGCCGCGCCCACAGCGGCCCCAGCAGCTGCCGCTAATATTTTCGCAGTCACGACGTTAATACCTTTCTCAGCTAGGGGATACCACATAGCTAAGTCTTTGATGTCTATGTAAGGTCTTACATCACCTGAGGCCATAGTGGATAACATGAACTTCCCAACACCGTATGGTAGGGCTCGCATGATCCTGCTAGCTATGGAGGTTCCTAACGAACCTCCGAAAGCGATCGCGCTTTTTATCTTGCCTTCCTCATAAAGTTTACGAGCTATCTTAATGCCACCAGCCACTATATACTCGGCAGCCTTTTCTCTCGTTATTTTACTTAATTCTTCAGCGGTAATGCCTGCTTCTCTAGCTACATCCTCTATCGATATATCGGCCCATCCTACAGGCTTTCCTGAAACAGTGAGTTCCATAAAGATAGGTCTGCCGCCAGCGCGCTTCACTAACTCAATCAGGAATTTAAGCTCTGGACCCTTAGTATCAGCTATGCCCATAACAAGAACTCCGGGTACTTCTGAACTCATAATTAATACCTCTCAGTATAGTATTAATACCAGAGTTTTTAAACATTCCGTACATGAGAGAATCCGTGTTAGCTTGAATTTAGTGCCTGAATAAAATATAAAAAAGTTGTAGGGTCCATTATGCTCAAAACTTTTTACTTCACTTAAGCCTTAACTTCCATGGCTCTATCTTTATGGATTTCCATCTCTTGCATTCTTCTAACAAGAACTTCTTCACTGGGGTTCTCTCTATAGCAGAGCCCGACACAAACCCGACAGCCTTAGTGGCGCTTAGTACGCGAGCGACGGTCTCAGGATCTTCCATCGGGCCTCCATGCGTTATCGATATAAAATCACCCTCTGGTCTTACTCTGTAAGCCACATCTAGAAGTTTATTCGTTCTCTCAATGGCTTCTTCTATCGTGATAGTAGTTTTAGCACCCACTATTCCGCCAGTAGTCAGACCTACGTGAACCGCTATCAAGTCAACACCCGCTTTTGCTAGAGCTTCAACCTCATCTTCTGTGAAGGCGTAGCCGAGAGTAAACATATCCATCTCACGAGCTATCTTAAGTACTTTAACTTCCTTGTCATAACCCATGCCAGTCTCCTCTAGGTTTCTTCTGAATAGTGAGTTCTTATCGATTAGTCCTACTGTCGGGAAGTTCTGAATACCTGAGAACCCCGTCTCCTTCAGTTTCTCTAGGTATTCAGACCATATGGTCCTCGGGTCCTGAGCACATACTCCAGCCAACACAAGCGAATTCTTAACACGCGGGAGTATCTCGCGACCCATCTTTATGATTAGTCTATTGGTATCGAATATGGGCATTAGACCTGAGAGCGAGCCTACCCCTAAATGCCTTCCGAAGCCAGAGTTATACACACCTATAACATCTATGCCTGCTATATCAAATATCTTGGTGAAGAACCCGTCTCCAGCACTAGCAATAATTATTATCCTGCCAGCTTTTACCTCACTCCATAATTTTTCGAGAGCTTTCTCACGAGGCACGAACTTAGCCATACAAACAACTCATTTAAGATTGAGTATCTAATTATTTAAATCTTTACAATAAAGACTCTTTATGTGTGCATAAAAGTAATTGCAGTACTGAATTATAACTCTCTAAGAAATTGAGCACCTGCTCGGACTCAGGCACTATAACTGCTTATGAGAGCCCATTTGACTAATCTAGCTGGGTGACCTGCAGCACTATATTAAAGATGTTAACTCTGTTGGATATAACTATATCTTCATAGTGTCCTGTGCTGGTAACTATCTTACCGAATTTGCTTTTACTAAATAATTCGAGGAGTGTTTCTCGTGTTGAGCGGTACATGTAGAGGGTTGCCAAGCCCTTGTCCTCGAGCACCACTCTTGGCTCTAAACTTACTAACGCTTTCTATTAAAGCTCAGCCCCTACATAATCCTCTACCGCGAACTTGCTCAGATCTGGACCTCCACACATTACGTTCACAGCACCATACCTCCTATCCAGCAGTACCTTTGCTACAGTCCTTGCGTTCATTGTTGACGAAATGAAAACGTTTTGAATCCTCGCCTAACTGCATTACTAACTATGGCGGCTCTGGAAGAAGTTCTGATCACTAACTTACTTATGCCTCTCTTCAAGTAGGTCACCCAACACCTCATGAGGTCACTAGGCAAGTTATTTACCGCTTCTGGAGGCTTTACCCCACGTACCTCAGCTAAGAGAGGCAACTTCCTCGATTTAGCAAAGTTAACGGCCTCACTAAGTTCAGAAAACGCGTAGATGTGTTTGAAGCCTAAGCTAAGAGCGACTGTTACCGTAGTTAAGAATCTCAGTACCTCTATCAATGATCATGGCATCCGCCTCCTTATCTAACCCTCCCTCAAACTATGTAACATGTACGGTAACTACTACAACCCACCCGTGAGTTTATCGTTAAATATGTGAAAAATAAAGATTTTTAGCTGTAAAAATTATAATTTAATCTTAACAATTACTTAACGACCTTCTTAGGGAATGTTAGGAGTATGTTGAGCCAGCCTAGAAAGCCTCCAAATATCCCTGCTAGGCTCACCCATATCCAGAGTATCCACGCATCTATGAATGGATCTCCTGTGAGAGGTCCGGCACCAGCTCCGGGTTGTAGTCCCGAGAAGTAGAATGCCAAATACATTGAGATTCCGTTGAAGTACGGGAGACTCCCCTGCCGGAAGAGTGGATGAAACCTCATGGAGAACACAGCTATTGCAACCCACACAAATATCCATATAGTAACCGATACAAGCGGCTTCCAACCTGCGTAGATGATAAAGTAATTGTTGAAGATCGCGAATATGGCCATAGTAAAAGCCCCTAACGGGAAGAGAATCCATATAGGTTTCAAAGCTGAAGGCTTTGCTCCAAGTGCGAAGTACTCAGCCCAAGCTATGAACGAGGCCCATAAAGCTAAGTTATACTTGCCTAATAACGTGCCGAAAGGCAGCGATATAACCACGGTTAGAGCTACAGCAAGCCAGAGAGGCACTCTATGAACAATTACTTCAGTAGAGTTTGAGGTCGACATGAAAGCACTCTCATATAATAATGCTATGAAGGTTTATAAATGTTCATAATAGGATAATATTGAGGTGCTATATTTGGTTGAATACATACCTAGGAAATCAATCTTAGAAAACATGTACAGTAAAATATCCAGAGGTGAGCCGATAATAGGTGTTGGGGCCGGCGTAGGCATAATAGCTAAGGTAGCGGAGCTCGCCGGTGCTGACTTAATCATAATATATAACTCTGGCAGGTATAGGATGGCTGGTTTCGGGTCGCTTGCAGGTCTCATGCCTTACGGCGACGCACATGAGGTACTCCTAGAGTTGGCTCCTGAAGTTTTAAGCGTCGTCAAGTACACACCCGTTCTCGCAGGAGTTACTGGAACCCACCCGTTCTACCAGGGTTACAGAATGCGGAAATTCCTTCAGCAACTGAAGGAGATGGGGTTCTCAGGTATTCAGAACTTCCCGACAGTAGGACTAATCGATAAGAACTCACTATTCAGAAGAAACCTAGAGGAGACTGGCATGGGTTATGACAAGGAAGTTGAAGCAGTTAAGATAGCGCACGAACTTGATATGCTAACAACTCCTTACGTGTTTGACGAGGAAGACCTCATTAACATGCTGAGGGTAGGAGCTGATGTTCTAGTACTACACTTCGGACTCACGGCTAAGGGCACTATAGGTGCTAGAACAACGATAACGTTAGAGGAGGCAGCCAAGAAAGCTCAGGAGTGGGCTAACCTAGCTAGAAGCCATAAGCCAGACGTGATAGTTCTCGTGCATGGCGGTCCGGTAGCAGACCTTGATGATTGGAAGTACATTGCAGAGAGGGTTAAGGGGGTGCACGGATTCTTTGGCGCCACAACATTTGAGAGACTACCAACAGAGAAAGCAGTGGCAGAGCAGATCAAAGCTTTCAAGGCGATTAAAATAAGGCCTACTTAAGGGAACTGAGTTCTTAGTTCTTTTTTGAATATTAAATGTAGTGTTTTAAGGCTTCAAAAACTCGAGAAAGTCTCCTAAGGGTAGGTAATCCTGATCCTAAGCCTAATGAAAACAACACAAACATAAATAATAAAAGTAGAACCCTCTGTTCAGAAGGTGATCCTCAATGCCATCAAAATAATTTAAATAAAGATGTGGGAAGGTGAACGTGTTTTACCAACATACTCTTCAGGCCTAACCATCCTTGTTCTTTAGTCTTGTAATTTAAATTTTTTAAAAGAATAATAAGCAACATTTAGTTGGGTATCATGTTTTGAGCGAGCCCTCATATAAGGCTAAATATCTAGGAGCTGAGGACCCACGATATACTCATGTGTTATGGTCTTCTTTAGACGCTTTAGATCCTGATCAATACATAATTGCAACCTATCTTGCTGTGTTAGCACCAGACGTAGACTTAGACGAAGCTTTAATACATGCGGCTATAGAGAACTCAACAGGTACCTAGACACCAGTTAAGTACGAGACAGTTGAGTTAAGAGATAAATATGGAGCAAAGATAGCTCGTGTAGTAACCTTCAGAACATGTGATAGGAATGCAGCAATATTCACGTTAGGCATATATGCCGAGAACTACAATCCTGAAGACGCAGGTCTTGCTAATTTACTAGCCGACATTGCGGGCAACGCATACGATCTCTTGGAGCTAGAGAATCTAAAACTAATAGATCTTCAGTTCCCTAGATGGTGGGCTGAAGCATTTCCTGGCCCTAAGTTTGGCGTTGAAGTCAAGAAAAGTGTCGGCGCTGATAACAGGCCTATGGTTGGGTGTATAATTAAACCTAACCTTGGTTTGGGCCCCAAACAAATTAGTGAAATGGTCTATGAGCTAACTAGAGGCGGTATAGACTTCATAAAAGATGATGAGGCTTTAGTTAACCCAAAGTATTGCCCGATAGAGGAAAGGGTTGTGAGAGTTATGGAGGCAATAGATAAAGCCTCCAGTGAGACTGGTAAGAAGCCTTACTATGCTTTCAACATAACAAGTGATAGACAGGATAAAATGATGAAACTCGCGGATGTGGTTCAGTCTCACGGTGGTAACTCATTAATGGTGGTCTTGCCTTACGTGGGTTACGGCGGCGTACGCAGACTAGCAGAAGACCCCTCTATCAAGGTTCCACTACATGTTCACAGATGCGGGCACGGTGCCTATACTAGAGTTCCCTACCACGGCTTCTCACCAGTGTTAGTGAGTAAGCTCGGCAGGATGAGTGGTGCTGACGAAATCCACATAGGTGTTCTCTGGGGTAAATTCCACCATGATGTTACAGAAGCTCGACAACACTGCGAAGTCTTGAGGAAACCTTGGCTACACTTCAAGCCAACGTTACCAACATTGTCTGGAGGAAACGATCCCAGCAACGTTGGTCGAGCAAGCAGTATATTAGGAAGAGATCTCTTAATACTTGCTGGAGGAGGTATTCTAGGACATCCTTCGGGAATCAAGGCTGGAGCCTTGGCTATGATGCAGGCAGCTGAAGCCGTGGAGAAAAACATACTAGCAGAAGAATATGCTAAAGAGCATGCGGAGCTAGCAGAAGCCTTGAAATTCTGGTTGAAAGCCTACAAGAAGCAGAGTAGATTTTGTGATACATATTCTGAACGAGAATTAGACCCGAGCAAATAAAAACAAACATTATGAGGAGACACAACCTAAGAGAAAAACCCTCCTTAACAGACGGAAAACCACTAAAAAAGATATACTGCGCAGACTTCATGCCAACCTAAACATATGAATTTCCTGAGGCTTGAGAGAACATCTAGAGCAAGTATTGTCTTATTTTTGACTGCAGTTGAGTAGCTACTCTCGACCTAGCTGTGTTGGTCACCTCATCCGTTAGGTTATTTCCTTGAGAGTCTATGGCGACTATCAGGGGTCCGAACTCCTTCACCCTCAGTAACCAGAGTGCTTCAGGAATTCCTAGGTCAAGCCACTCAACCCCCAGTACCTCCTCCACAGCGAAGGCGCCGAGAGCTCCGCAACCTCCGGGGAATATCACGTATACTGCCTTAAACTTCCTGCAGGCTTCAGCTGTTCTGCTACCCATACCCCCCTTACCTATGATTATCTTGACCCCCGTCCTCTCAATGAATTCGCTCTCATAGTACTCCATCCTCATGCTTGTGGTAGGACCTACGGATCGGCAGACCCACTTACCACCAAACCTAACCATGATAGGACCTGCGTGAAGTATTGCTAAGCCTCTCAGATCCACGGGCAACGGAACTCCCTCCACAAGGAATCTCCTGTGAGCCGCGTCTCTCGCGGTCACCACGACGCCGCTGACGTAGATGACGTCACCTACCTTTAGTTCAGACACAACGTCATCAGTTACTGGGAGATTCACAACTCTACTCAAGAACCACACCCCCGTGAGTTAGTACCTGGTAGCTCAAGTCAGGGAATACTCTCAACCACCCCTTCCTGAGGGCCCAGCATGCGGTACTCACCCCGACCGCTAGGGTAGCTGGATGTCTCCCAGCATACTCCACATGAACCGCGAGAGCGGTGGTCCTGCCGCCGAGACCTTGCGGACCTATCCCTAACCCGTTAATAGCTTCCGCAAGCCTCTCTTCAAGCAGTGCTATCTTGGGGTTAGGATTCCTTGACCCCAGGGTCCTGAGGAGCGCCTTCTTAGAGAGGAGGGCTGCGATCTCTACGGTAGGACCTAAGCCAACCCCCACTACTAGTGGTGGGCACGCCGGCGGACCGTACTCCGCAACAACATTTAACACGAACTCGGCAACACCCTCCAGACCTAAAGCAGGGTCTAGAACCCTAGCCGAACCAGGTCTGCTTGAACCTCCTCCCGCGATGTAGAGCCGGAGGTCAGCGTGGTTGACGCCTGGAAGCATTTCTATCTCTACCCACGGATGTCCGAGCCCTGTGTTATCTCCAGTGTTCCTGCTCGTGACCGGGTCGACTACGTTAGGTCTTAAGAAACCATCATTCGTAGCCCTCACTACAGCTTCCCTAATGGCCTTAAGAAGATCACCCGCGTACGTGAAGCCCTCACCCAACCCGACGAAGAACTCTAGCACTCCAGTATCCTGACAAAGAGGAACATTCCTTTTAGCAGCGATTTCCAAGTTCCTGAACATCGCCTCATAAACTAGTTTGACGTGCGGGGAGCTCTCGATCTTGGAGGCGCTTGCTAGAGCGGAGAGCACGTCATCAGGCAGCCTGACGACAACGAGGGATATGAACCTGGAGATCAAGTCGACGAACCTCTCGCGAACAGACTGGGAGGAACCCAGAAGCACCGCCTCCGAAGTACAATTAATGAACAAGATATATTAAGACATAAATGAGTTTGTTTCGTGACTATATCAGCCCGTACAGTGTCAGGAGTTCGTTAGGTATGGAGCAGCAGGACTGAATAACTTCTAGTTTGAATTTGTTTATTGTGTTTTTGAGGGGGTTGACTATCCTGTCTATGATGCCTGACTCACATAACTCATTATCTAGTGTGTGCTTAGTTATTGCTGGCCTCATACATCCTAAGGCTATCTCACCCCTGAATCTCTGTCTCGCGTAGTTGATTACCTTCACTACTTCCTGGTTGCTAGGGATTCTCGCTGGGTACGGGCTTGCTTCCCTCGTCGGCTTGATTACTAAGAACACTATTATTTCCGGGGAGCCATCAACAGATGCTTCAACAGCTTCAAATTCCTTAACGATGTCCCCGTTATTCGCGCCGATGAGTATGTGGGGGATTATGTGTGGTGGTCCGTAGGTTCTTAGTTCCTCGTACGTTCTTATGAAGTCCTCACTACTCTTGCTAGGTAAGTGCATCACGTTTTTAATCACGTAATCATCCGTAACTAACTCGTAATCCACTACATCAACCTTAGCTTCTCTTAACTTAATAGCTAGGGATCTACTTACGAGTCCTGCGTGCACACTAATTATCATGTCGAAACTATTCTTGATTTCCTTGATTACTTGTATGTAGGGCTCTATTGGTAGGTATCCTTCCTTGTTGAAGCCCCCACTAATTAGCATTCCTTTAGCTCCTTCCGCATGTAGGTGCTTAGCTATGTCGTACAATTGCTTAGGAGTGATAGCTTGTTCCATACCTCTTAAGTAGTACCCTCTACAGTAATTACACATTAGTGAGCATTGAGTACCAGTGATGCTTACACTAACGAACTTACGGCCAGGTATGAAGGCTCTAACGCTTCTCAACTCACCCACACTCACTAAGCAGACGCTTCAACTCACTCACTAACGAATCTTTATTCCTGAGTAGGAATTCTCTTGAGGGGTAGTTGTAGTAAGGTCCTCTCACACTCTCGTTGTAGAAAGGTCTGTTACAGCTTGGGCAGCCGTAAGTTAAGAACGCATCAAAGAACTTATCAGTACTGCTTAAGATACCGTTAATTAACTCCTTACTCAGGATGAGTTTACCTCCCTCCACCCTGACGTAGTTGTCTACGTCGAGTCCTGAATCCATGAGGTACCTAAGAATCTGCATCTTCCTATAACCTATCAAGTCAGGTTTTCTCCAGTTACTGCTCGTGGTTCCTTTCACTGGGGTGAAGGAAAACAAAGATATGTTGACTCCTAAACTCTTAAAGAACTTCATTGATTTGAAGAACTCCACGTCGTTCTCACCCAACCCGTATATCAGGTGAACGTACACGTTGCTAGGACCAAAAACATCTATCGAGTTACTCAGGAATTTGAGGTAGTGTTCCCAGCTGTATGGTTTTCTCACAAGCTTGAATACCTCAGGTGTTGATGCGTCGAAACCTATCCCTAACTTATCAACACCGAGATCTCTCAGCCTCTGTAGGTCTCCCTTACTGATCGGGGTTGTAGAAACGCTGATGGGTTTCTCAACTCCCTCACTTCTTAACGAGCTCACTATCTTGAGTACGTCGTCTAGGAAACGTTTCTTGATTACTGTCTGTATGCATATCCTCCCTACCGCTGTGTTGGTCTTGATCTTGTTGATTAGTTCTTCAAGCTCTACCTCAGGCCACGGAACTCTGGATACTAAGTCTTTGCTAGATCTGCTTAACCTGCTTTGAGGGCAGAAAACACACTCACCCATACACCCGTTCTCAGAATGTAGGAGTAGGTAGGCGGTCGTGGGTTTCTCAACCACGCCTACATCAACCAACCCTAGGAGTGCTAGGGTGCCTAGAGATGCTCTAACCCTCACCTCACGTAACCGTGGAGTAAGAACTACAGAAACTAATATAAATCAGCACGTAATTCTTTATGTGGGTATTGCTGATGTGGAGGTTGATCATAGACGAGAACAACGTTTACAGGAATATGGCTATTGATGAAGCACTCCTGATACTTAAGGATAGGGGGCTAATCCCTAATACTCTCAGGCTGTATGTTTTCAACCCAAGTGCTGTCACTGTAGGGTATTTCCAGAGAATTAGTGATGCTGTGAACCTGGAATTCCTCAAGGAGAACAACATAGGTTTCACTAGGAGGATTAGTGGTGGAGGTTCAGTATATCACGACGCTAACGGTGAGATCACGTACTCTGTCGTAGCTTCTATACCTGATATCTCACACGATATTCTGGAGAGTTACAGAATCATATGTGGTGGTATTATCAACGCTTTAGGCGAGTTCGGGCTTAGAGCCGAGTTCGTGCCCGTGAATGACGTCGTAGTGGGTGGTAGGAAAATATCTGGGAGTGCTCAATCAAGGAGGAAGTCAGCTCTGCTACAACACGGTACCTTAATGTACGCGACAGACCTGAACACGCTAGCAAGTACTTTGAGAGCACCTAAAGAGAAGTTAAGAGAACATAAGGTTTCTTCAATTCTTGAGAGAGTAACCACCATATCTAGAGAATTAGGTAGGGTAGTCACTAAGGACGAAACCATCAACGCAATGATCAAGGGGTTTAGCAAAGCACTAAACACGGACTTCGCTAGAGGCTGGTACACGAAGGAGGAACTCAAACTAGCTGAGGAGCTAGTAAGCAAGTATGCGAGTCACGAATGGATTTTTCAGAGGTAGGTGGGGTGGGTTGGTTACGTGTAGTTTGGTTAAGAGGTTGAGTGGCGGAAAAACAATCAAGGTAGATCTAGAAGTAACTGGTGAGGTAATAAAAGACGTAGTGATTAGTGGTGATTTCTTCCTCTACCCGGAAGAATACATACACGTGATCGAGTCAGAACTGAGAGGAAAGAAAGTATCGGAAGTCTCTAAAATCTTAAGCAAGTTCAGGGATTCAGTCGTGATTGCGTCTGCGTCTATAGAAGAATTCGCTGAAGCTATAATAGAGACCTACAGAACCTGCGTGTCAGGATAATTACTACTAAGAGCTTGATTAGGTTGAGTATAGTGGTAGGTGGGGGCTAGAGTTAGAGATTCTTTGCTGCCTCCTCTATTAGGGGGTCTAGGAACTTGTTTTGTTCATCTACTATCGCGTGTTTCCTGAGTGTGTGGAGAATATCGTGAAGAACTCTATCACTTATAGCTCTCCCTTCCAGGTTTTCTAGTTTTGTTTTGAGTCTTCCCCAATCTCTTAAGTCTTGAGCTAAGAGTCTTAATACGGTCTTATATCTCTCCCTACTCACCCTATATTTCAGGAAATCTTCTAGTTCTTGTTTCGCGAGTTCTACTGCTTCTCTCCAGATTGATTCAAGGTTTTTGTTCTGCATTATTTTCGCGTATCCGTAGTATGTGAGCCACCCGATTACGCCATTCAACTTATTAACTACTTCTTCAATTTCTCTTAACTCTACCTTATGTCCTGCTTCCTCAAATCCCTTGATTAAGTAGTTTATTGATTCTTCTCTCGTAAGTCTTCTTGTTCTGACTTCTAAGTATGCTCTGCCGTAGAGAGGAGCTTCAGGATCTTCAAAAAATTTGTAGAGGACCCCCATCTCGGAACCTGAGATCACGAATGAGAGGTTTCTTAGGTAGTCGTAAGCGTGAGCGATAGTGTTTTGGAGGATGATTGACGCGTGTCCTGTAGCTCTCTGAAGTTCATCGAAAACTACAGTTATTTTTGTGTTATGCTCTACACCAACCTCGTTTAAAGCTGTGAAGACTTCACTCAGTAGAGGTTTCTCGGTACCCCAGGAAAACTCGATAGTAAATCCTGACACGGAAACACCTCTAACAAGCTTAAGGAATCTTAGTATTGTTTTGTATAGTCTCTCGCTCCTCGAAATCCTGGAGAGGAATTCTGAGAAGCCGGAAGAGATGAGTTGATATAGTTCCCTCCTAGACTTAGTTATGGTTCTTAAATCAAAGTACACGTATGGGGAACCAGACTCGTTAAGAGCTGTAAGAATTAATGATGTTTTCCCAGTCCTTCTTAATCCAGTAACAACTATGAGTGGTTCTCCAAGATACTTCTTAAGTGTATCAAGTTCTTTCTCGAAATCGTAGAGATCCTCAACACGAGTTTTCGGTCGAGGATCAAAAAGCACTTTCACACCGAAACATACTTTCGCACCGAAATAAATAACTCTTCTTCAAACACGAAATTAATGATTTCTTCAGCTATGCTTAGTAGTGTAATGTTTTTTAACTTTGATTACGTTATATTTATTGTGAGTTAGCATGCCTGTAGCTATAGTTCTCATAAATACTGAGATAGGGTCTGAAGCTGACGTGCTAAACGCTTTAGCTAATATCGAGGGGGTTAAGGAAATCTACGAAGTTTACGGTATGTATGACGTCGTAGTCAAGATTGAAGCACCAACACACGAAGCACTGAGAGACCTAATAATAAACAAAATCAGGAAAATACCTCAGGTACGCGGAACAACCACGATGATAGTAGTAGAGCAAAGAATAGTCACGTAAGAATAAATCACTCGTTTTTGCTTTCTCACAAAAGTTTTAATACCGTAGTTTATCAAGCTACTGTTAGAAATAACGCATAACACGTAATAATAAGATCCCTCTTAAAGAATTCCATAATGTCTTTATTTTAGTCTTGTGGTTCCCAACACTACCATACTAGGTGCTGCACCCTTAATGCTGTTTCGATTTTCATTGGTCTTTCTGGGACAGGTGTTTCCTGAACACTCCTAAGCCTGGTTAAAGACCTGAGAAAACTTAGGAGAAACCAGTAGGCGAGAACGTTACACCACATTGAAAGTCGGCTGACTTTAATCATCAGTCGTGTGCGGGTTGCGGCGGTCTATATACGGTTATCTTAAACGCCTCGAAGTCTTCGTAGATCGCTCCTCTCCCCCCAACGAGTATTCTTGCTCCGTCGCGTTCTATTATTAAGGATGTTATTTCGCGGTACTTATCTCTTGTAGCACTTATTGGCTTCCCCTTAATAACTCCTACCTCGCCGCTGGATAACCACCTCCCCTCCACCTCTACCTCTACTTCCATGCCGTTTTCTTGCATCTTCTGTATCATTTCTATAGCTCGTAGCAAGTTCCTGAACCTTCTTCTACCTATGTCTACACCTAATCGATACACTATAGGGCTTGAAGTTTCTCTGAGGCTGAAGAAGTAATTTATTATGGGTGAGAGTATTTCTGCGTCTTCGATTACGTAAGCGATTGGTCTCTGTTTGTATGTTCGCGGGATTATCAACCCGTTTGAGAGATCTCTTAAAATCATTATTGGTCCCTGCGTTGGCTTAAGCCTCACCTCATCGTACAAGACTAAGCTCTCAACGATTTTCTCGTTTTTGTCGTACAGGATAACACAGACGGAAACTTCTTTCTTCTCTATCTTCTCAAGATTCTTTAATAATATTTTCTCCGCGAAGTCTGTGTAGGTCGTGATGAGTAGTTCGTCTTCTGTTTTCTCTATGAAGTCTCTAATAAGTGCTGTAATACCGTGAATACCGCTCACACTCCATACGTAATCCTCCTCAGCCAAGTGAGGACTCTTCTCAATACTCTTTAGAATCTCGTCCACGATCTTGATCTTACCTAACATCTCTTGCTCTACGTAATTCTTTAGAGCTATGTCCGGCTCAATGAGAGAGTATCGTGTAGGCCTGCCTTTACTAACTTTAACTAACCCCTTAGAAACAAGTTTTTCGATAATATCGTAAAGCCTTGCTTGAGGTATCCCCGCTATCTTTATAAGTTCGGTAGAAGTCAATGCTCCATGCTTTAATAACGCGTAATAAACTCTGGCTTCATACTTCGTGAAACCTATCCTTAAAAACTTTAAAATCGCTTCCTCATCACTCACGAAGATCCCTCACTCATAAATACCTGCTAAACACCTAATAAAGCGAGAGCTTGTTGCTGAATTCATGGGGTAGCAACCCTGATCTTACTGCCTACGTAATTTATGTTTACTGCTAGCCTGAAGTTACTAATCTTCTTTGGGGAATACACTAGGTTCTTGTTTCTTAACCTGATACCCAGTATACCGAATAGTATAGCGTACCATAAACCCCCGGCTGTCGCGACGTGGAAGCCTTCATGAGTATTTCTATACGTGTTTCTGAGGTCTGTCTCCAGAGTCTTCAAGAATAGGTCCCACCCTTCATTTAATCCGAGAATAAGAGCTACTGTAGCGAATATGGGTAACGAGAGTGATGATTCGTGAGTTGTTCTTTCCAAGTAATACCTGTAGTTCTTCTCAAGTATCTCGGGACTCACCCCCTCAATTATTTCCTTCAGTAATAGTGCTAGTATGGCGTCTGCTTGCTTAGATAAGTGAGCTTTCTCGAAGAAACCCTCGAATTCTTCGAAGACTCCGTCTCTTACCCTACCAAGGAATAAATGCTTAGCTATCTTCTTCCACTCCTCAACTTCGGCTTGATTAACGTTAAGGTGCTTGAGTAGATCACCGTATTTCCCTGTTCTTAATGCTTCGGAAAATATTCTTGAGGCTTCCTCTAAGTTATACTTAGCTATTAAGTTTGTGTAGAAATTATTGTCTACGCCAACGTAATACTCGTCAGGACCTATAACCCCTCTTATGACGTACGCTTCCTTAGCAGGATCAAATTCTGCTCTGCTAGTCCAGAACCTAGCTGTCTCGATAAGGATCCTTAACCCACATTCTCTTAAGAAATCCTCATCGTTCGTGACTCTATAATAGAACGCAGTAGCAAATGCTATATCGCCTGTAACGTGTATTTCTTGCTCGCCTGTTAAGATACTAATACACTCACATTTATTCAAATCTGTTGGGTAGAATCTCGGCGTAGACTCGAAACCTTGATCAACGCTTTCCCAAGGATATCTAGCACCCTTGTGTCCTGTCTCGAGCGCATACTCAAGAGCTTTATCGAGGGTTCTACACCTGAAGTTCAGTACTTTCCGCATAGCCTTTGGGTAGATAAGAGAAAGGAAGGGAAGTAGATAGAGATCGGTATCCCAGAATACGTGGCCTCGGTAACCAATACCATGTAGGCCTCTTGCCGGGATCATGAGTTCCTCTGAGTCCTCATTAATTAACTGGAGGAGGTGGTACGTATAGAATGTTATGGCACCAGCAACCTCTTCAGGACCCTCAATCTCGAGACCAATCTCCTCCCAAAGTCTCGACCATGCGTTAACGTGCTCTGCAAGTAACTTACTCCAGTTAAGTACTGGATCCACCTCCTTATGAGTAGGTACTTTATCGTGTACGTAGAACGTTAAGTACCTCTCAATATCGATGTTCCTACCTCTCACTATGAAGCCAGCACTATCTCTCGTTACGAAGTGCTGTAAATCTGGTAAGGGGGTGTTCAACCTGATTTTCTCTCTAATCTCTATCGAGACGTCAGCTCCTCTAAGCTTATAGTAAACTACTAACTCGTCATTATCTAGTAGTACCTTCTCACGGAGGAGGTGTTCCGTGTATGTGTAGTTGTAAAGGAACGGGTTGAGTGAATTCTCTACTGGTAACGCAACAGTTATTTCGTTGCTGGAAGTAATTCTTACGTGTTGCATGAATAGATTTTTACGTGTCCTGTGCGTGAGGCTCTCGCTACTGTATGATATAGTTCCTCCTACCTCCGCTCTCGTTACTAGAATACCTTGCTTCACGTCTAGTAAGCGCTCAACATGCCTGTAGTCCACAGTACCCGGGACTTGACTCAGATAAACGTTATTTACTGCTGGTAACGCTACGAGTTCTCTTCTCCATATAGGGACGTCATTATATAAGTGTGAGTGAAAACTTACGTTGCTTTTAGAACCAATTAATTCGAATTCACCTCTTACCCCTAACCTACCATTACTTAGTGTTAGTAGGGTGCCGATCCACCGCTCCTGACTTAAGTCAAGCCCAGATATTCTTAGCTTGTAAGGCTCCTGCCTTATGCTTACCTGCATAAACCTATCAACACCTCAGGATCTACTTGCTTAAAGTCCTCGATAACCAGTCTAGCACCGTAGTTGATGAGATCTTTCTGACGAAAACCTACCGGAATAATCCCTAAATCTCTCGCAGCCATGATTCCGGAGGGAGCATCATCAATCGCCATAATACAGTTAAACCTACCAGCCCTACTCATACCAATTGCGAATATCTCTTTCTTGCTCGCAGAAGAACCACTCACGTCTACGTCGAAGAAATCACTCAATACCCTCCCTCCTACACTAATGATCTTAGTGAGTTTCGCGACATTCCTAGACGCTGATGCGAGAACATGCACGAATTTGACGCCACCGAAGATCCTAGTCTTTTCTATGAAGTCTAGTGCATCGTGGTTAACGACGTACTGACCTTTCGACACTAGCTCATTAAAAACAACGTTCTTTTCCTCAGCGAATCTAGTTATTAATTTATTCCTGGATTCCTCATCAAGCTCGTTAAGCAACCCAAAATACTTAAGTATTTCCTGAGCTCCTTCGAGCCTAGGACGCCCTGCAACGAACCTAAGATAGAACTCAGAAGTGAAATTCGTTATGCCGTATTTAGCTGCTGTAAGCCTCCACGCATCTTCGTGTGGAGTGAATACTATAACGCCATCGAAATCCCACAATATAGCTACAATCAATGTTACCACCTGCTAGTAGTACTAATTAATCTGTTAGTCGTGGTTTATATTTTTATCTTCTAGGGGTAGAGTATGTGGTAACTATATCGTCACAAAATTTATAAACTACTATATAGTAGTATATAACATGAGGTGAAAACAAGTGGTTCTATCCACCCGCGTGATTCTGGGTGTTATAGCTGTTATCATTGTAGTTGTAGCAGTTGCGGTAGTGTTGTATTACGGGATGCAGCCAAAACCTATTGAGACGGTCGTGATTAGGTTCTCTGGGTGGGGAGCTGGGGAGACTGAGGTTAAGAATTACGAGAAAGTAATTAGCGAATTCCAGAAGCAGTACCCGAATATAGTGATCAAGTATGAGCCAATACCGATGATGTTCCACGAGAACATACTGGCAGCTTTCCCAGCTGGCACAGCCCCCGATGTGTTCTATGTGGATTCATCTTGGGCAGCGATATTCGTTAGTAAAGGGGTGCTGAAAGCTTTGGACGACGTAGAACCAAATATCGCTGCTGTGAAAAACAAATACTTTGATTTCCTGCTACAGCCGTTCTACGGTCCTGATGGGAAACTCTACGGTCTTCCTAAGGACTGGTCTATTCTATTCCTAGCGTACAATAAGGAATGTCTTTCCAGAGCGGGCTTAAACGCTCCCCCAACAGACTGGTCAAGCTTTATTGGGGGTCTTGAAGCTATTACGGATGCTGCAGGCAAGCCCGCTCTCGTAGATCATTACCACTGGAGGACATTCGTAGCCATGGCTCTCGCGTACGGCGCTCCCTACCCAGACTTCAGCACACCTGATGGCGTGAGGTCGTGGTTCAATAGAGAAGCAGTGAAGACAGCTCTCAAGAACTACATGGATCTCTATCTGAACGGATATGTCAAGAGGTTAGATGCGGGTAAGACCCCCTACGTAGTATTACCGAGAGACGTTGATTCCGGGTGGGGTGGTGAGGCGTTCGGTAAGCAAGCCGCCTGCTTCACTCTGGAAGGGAGTTGGATGATACCATTCATTCGTGACCAGTTCCCCAACTTCAAGTACGGGCAACACTGGGATATAGCTCCACTACCTGGCGGGCCCGGCGGGAAATACACACTCGCGTTCACTGTGATACTAGGTATTAACAGCAAGACAAAACACCCTGAAGAGGCTTATAGATTCGCGAGTTACGTCACCGGGAAGGAAGGGCAGGAGTTCCTTGTTGTTCAGTTAGGACATACACTCCCCTCGATAAGGGAGCTAGCTACTAGTCCTAATCTATGGCCAGAACACCGCAAAACGTTAGATCAGCTAACACTCTACTCCAACGTGTACGTGTGGCCAACTATGAAATCCGAGAAAGCAGGTGCAGTGATCTCTACTATAGATTCCGTGATTCAATCATACATAGCTAGTATGAAGGAGACCAAGACCTACGACTTAAGCAGCTTAATCAATGATTTAGTGAATAGCATTATATCAGCAAGCTTCTAGAAGTGAATTAACGATGCCCCACCTAAATAAAAAACGTTTTTTCTCTTCTAAAAAATACCGCAGAGAATTCCTAGAAGGGATGTTCCTCATATCAATCGCGGTACTCGTAAATTTTGTTTTCGGTTATTTTGCTTTCGCTTACGCATTCTATCTGAGTTTCTTCAGGTGGGATTATATCACGGAACCTCTCTTCAGCGGGCTAGATAACTATCTGAAAGCAATTGATGAGTTAGTTAAGGGTTTTTTCGGGGCTAAGTGGTATGAGGTACCTTTCTTCATGGGGCTCAGGAACATACTCCTCTACACGATTATCGTAGTGCCGATACAGACTATCCTAGCTATGGCTCTCGCAGCTATCGCTTCATCAAGAATTAGGGGTTCTTCAGTCTTCACGACCTCGTATCTCCTGCCAGGCTTCACATGCAGTGTCATCATAGCGTTGATCTTCATATACTTTTTCAGTCAGAGAGGCTTCATAAACTATATTCTGAACTCAATATATCCAGACTTCGGATACCCGGATTGGCTATATTCGAAAATCCTGATCATACCGGCGATGGCTATAGTAGCTATCTGGGGGACCTCAAGTAATTTCGCAATACTCTTCATAGCAGCCATGCAAGCCATACCACGCGACGTTCTCGAGCAAGCGAGACTTGATGGTGCTGGCCCCGTAAGGAGGTTTATACACATAATCCTTCCTTTGATTAAGCCAACCATCATATATGCGGTCATAGTAGGGACTGTTGGAGCTCTGCAAATGTTTGATCTCTCATTCGTTATGGCTGGACCGCAAGGAGGGGTAGAGTACTCCGGCATGACGGTAGTACTCGATATATACAGAACTGCATTCGCGCAGTTAGATCCTGGCTACGCTTCAGCTAAAGCGATTGTTTTCTTCGCTTTAATGTATATCCCTACAGTCTTATTCCTTAAGAAGTACGGGGGTGGTTTCAGGTGAGGAAGCGTGTGTATTACGAGTTAATAGCGTTTTCAGCTGGTGTATTCTTTTTCGTAGTATATACTATACCTTTCCTCAGATCACTTATCGTGTCTTTCATGACTTGGGAACAAGCCTCAAGAATACCGCCTGAGTGGTTACCGAATCCCTTCATTCTTGAGAACTACTTGAGACTTTTTAGGATTGAGTTGTTTCCGAGGTGGGTGTTAAATACTTTGTTGTATGGAGGTCTAGTCTCTATTTCTAATGTGTTGTTAGGACTTATGGCTGGGTATTCGTTCGCTCTCCTTAAGTATCCTGGTAGGGACCTACTGTTTAACGCGCTCCTAGCACTAATAATGCTCCCGATGTTCGTCACGATGGTTCCTCTGTACGTAATACTTACTCAACTCAACTTACTCGATAATATAATCGCTCTACCTATCCTAGGACTCGTTAACGTGAACACTGTTTTTATGGCGAGGCAGTATTTCCTTTCCCTACCTAGAGAATTTTTCGAAGCCGCGAAGCTTGATGGAGCCTCACATCTCAGAACGTTCGTGGAGATAGCGCTGCCTCTAGCAAAACCCCTCATAATAACTATTACCGTATATCAGTTCCTCGGTGCGTGGAACTCTTTCTTCCTGCCAGTTATTGTTCTGAAGAGTCCTGAGAACTTCGTGTATGCTCAAGGTCTTAATTACGCTTTCTCGAGAGTATGGTATGTTGAGTACACACCCATAATTGCTGGCACGCTAGTTGGTTCAATTCCTACACTCCTATTTTTTATAGTTTTCAGGAAGTTCTTAATTGGAGGGATAGTTATTAGGACTTACAGGAGGTGATACTGTGTCGTTTCTTAGGTTAGTGAATGTAACGAAGAAGTTTAAGGACTTAAGAGCTGTGGATAGGATTAACTTATCTGTTGAGAAAGGTGAGTTCCTCGTAGTTTTGGGGCCTAGCGGTTCCGGGAAATCAACACTACTAAGACTTATAGCAGGTCTTGAGGACCCTGATGAAGGTGATATAATACTTGATGGTGTGAGAATCAACGATATTGACCCGAAAGATAGAGACATAGCTATGGTTTTTCAGTCTTATGCTATATATCCTCACATGACTGTCCACGGTAATATTGAGTTCCCCTTAAGAATGAGAGGAGTTCCGAAGAACGAGAGAGATAGGAAGGTTAGGGAAGCAGCTGAGTTATTAGGCATAAAACACCTTCTTGAAAAGAAAGCCTGGCAATTATCGGGAGGTGAGCAACAGAGAGTAGCTCTTGCTAGAGCCTTGGTTAGGAATCCTAAGCTATTCCTCCTCGACGAACCTCTAAGCAATCTAGACGCTAAGCTTAGAATAAGACTTAGATTTGAGCTCAGGAAACTCCTCCACGACGAATTAAGAATCACCACCATACACGTTACGCACGATCAGGTAGAAGCAATGACTATGGCGGACAGGATAGCCGTCATGAATCAAGGAGCAGTAGTTCAGGTAGGAACACCATCCGAAATATTTAACAAACCAAGAAATCTTTTCGTAGCTACGTTCGTTGGAGCACCATCAATGAATCTGCTGAGAGCGAGAGTTATTAACGGGCACACACTATCAGTAGGTGATCTCGTAATAAGAACGGAAAAAATCTTAAGACTCGAGAACAAGGAAGTTATTCTCGGAATCAGACCACAACACTTAACCATAGAGAAAACCGGAATAGGAATTAAGTGCAGGGTCGGGAGTTTCGAGAATCTTGGTGAGGAAGTAATCCTACACCTAGAAACAACTGAAGGAGAAATACAAGTAGTAATGTCTTGGAGAAACCTACAAGACATAACACTAGGACAAGAACTCTTATCAAAACCAATAGACAAACTATACATATTCAACGAGGAAAACAAAGAACTACTAGACGTAATAGAACCAAACGAATACATACTGAGCATCAAACACTAAACAAACACAAACCCTACACCACACTGAGTGTTTCGTCGTAGCGTATGTGCTATGCTTCGTAGCGTTAAGTTACATCTCTTTAGATTTCTTGAGACCCAGATAGTCGTTAACGTTCACGAAGACTGAAAGAAGAACACTAATCCCGCGGGACCGCGGTATTCCTCCCAATCAATAGTGCGAGCCTCCGTAATCCAGGCACGAAGATACTCATCTTGAGGAACTCGAGAAATATGTCCAGCAGTAACCCGAGTTAACACACTACACGTAATTTATATGAGGTAAAGCCTAACTTATGTTGTGAGCCTACTTAAGTATTTGGTGATTGCTCCTAAGGTGATTACGAAATGACTAGATACGATGTCCTCTTGCTCGGTGACTTGAACGTTGACGTGGTCTTGCGCGTGGATAGGTTGCCTGAGCCTGGTGAAGATGTTCAAGCCACTGATTTCAAGATTCGTCCAGGCGGTGTCGGCTATAACACTAGTGTCGCTTTACACGAACTTGGTTTGACGCCGTACCTTATTGGTGGTGTGGGTGACGATTTCTTTGGCCGATACGTTGTTGAGGAGATGATTAGGAGAGGCCTGGATGTGAGGGGGGTGAAGGTCATTAGTGGTGTGAGGACAGGTGTCGTGAGCGTGCTAGTTTTACCTACTGGGGAGAGAGCTATGGTGAGTTTTAGGGGGGCTAACAAATACGTGACCGTCTCTGTGCAGGACCTCGACGTGCTGAGTTACGTGAGGCATGTTCACGTCTCGGGTTACATGCTCCTGAACGATGATGAGGGGAGAACGTGTGTGGATCTCTTGAGTGAAGCGGGGAAGCGAGGAATACCGAGGAGCATAGATCTAGGGGGCGCGGCTTTCAGCGGGTTGGATAGAACTATCATCGTTAGAGGGCTTGTCGAGTATTTGTTCTTGAATAAGAAAGAGCTAGAGTCGATGACTGGGCTTGAAGTTCTTGATGGTGGTAGTGAGGTTCACCAACTCATTAAGCCTAGCGTGACTATCGTTAAGTTGGGTGAGGAAGGCTCCGTAGCGTTCACGGGGGGTGAAGTCTTGAGGCAGGGGGCGTACAGGGTTAGAGCCGTCGACTGCACCGGTGCTGGCGACGCTTTCAACGCGGGGTTTATTTACGGTATGTTGACGGGGCCTGACCTGCGAAGAGCTTTAATGATAGCTAACGCGTTAGGAGCTCGTAAGTGTTGTGAGGGTGCTGGCGACGCTTGCGTTGAGTTGAGTGAGGTGCTTGCTGAGCTCGGTGTTAGGTTGTAACTAGCTGCTACTCTCTCAGGTAGGGTACTCCAGACTTCCTTGGCGGTCTAGCTCTACCTATGACGCCAGCGACGGTTCCCAGCGTCACTATGTACGGTAGTGTGTTGATTATGGTGACTGGGACGACACCCTTAACCCCGGGCAGGACTTTAAGCCACTCTGTTAACGCCCATGAGGAACCGAATAAAGCGCCTCCCAGTAGAGCTAGGGATGGTTTCCAATTACTGAAGACTACGAGTGCTAGTGAGATGAAGCCTCTCCCCGCTGCTATTTCCTTAGTTATCGTTCCGAGCCAGTCTAGACTCATGAAAGCTCCTGCAAGACCTGCTAGAGCACCGCCGTATACCGTAGCTATTAACTGAAGCCTCTCCACGTGAACCCCTAGCGTGTCAGCTGCTTGAGGTTCCTCGCCGAGAGCTCTGATCTTAAGACCTAGGGAGGTTCTGAAGAGTATGTAGTGGGTCGCTATAGCTATTAGGACACAGAAGATGAAGATAGGACTCACTAGCCCGGCGATCCTAGGTATCCTGCCTGCTTCAGGAACCTGCTTGTAGCCAGCGACACCCCATAAAGCTATGATCATGTAGGGAACGAAGCCTAAAGCAAATATGTTTATGCCTACCCCCGAGATTATCTGCGCGCCCTTACCGTAAGCAGATATGATCCCGTGAATAAACCCTATCAACGCTCCCGCACAGACACCAGCCAACAAACCTAGCCACGGATTTAAGGTTTGCGTAGCTACAGCAACCGAGACTAGCGCTGAGACACTAATCATTCCTTCAAGCCCTATATTCACCACGCCAGCTCTCTCGGAAGTTATCTCTCCCACAGCCGTTAAGGTTAGGGGCGTCATAGCGTATGAGGTGGAGACGAGTAGGTTAATTATTGTGCTGAGTACGTAGCTCATGAGACCACCTCCATCCTACCTCTCCTAATACTTAAGTATTTTCGGAACGTGCTTAATACGCCTGGCATAGCTAGAGACACTACTATAACCCCCTGAATAAGCCTAACCAGCTCGAATGGGACTCTCGCCTCTATCTGCATCCCCCTAACCCCACTATTCAGTGCGCCGATCAGAATTGAAGCAAAAATCACGGCTATCGGGTGATTAAGTCCTATGAGTGAAACAGCTATCCCGTCGAAACCCAATCCCACTAAGTTGGAGATCCCCGTAGTTATTGAGTAGTGGGGTGGTCTACCAGCAACCTCACACACGCCGGCTAAGCCGCCTAGCACCGCGCTGAGGAGGAAAGAATAAATCATGAAGCGGGAGGTTTTTATCCCAGCATACTTAGCGGCTATCAAGTTAATCCCCGTAGCTCTCAACTCATACCCAAACACAGTATACCATAGAACGAAGTAGGTCGTGAGTGAGGCTATTATAGCTATTATGATGGAGACAGAAAGCTCCGTGCCAGCGACGAGTAGGGGAATGCGCGCACTCGGCGGAACAGGGATTGTTTTCGAGGGGTCTCTGAGGTCGGGGAACACGTTCACTCTAACGTATTCGACGAGCCAGTACGCCACCCAGTTAAGCATGATAGTCGTGATGACTTCGTGCACCCCCCTAAAAACTTTCAGGGAAGCAGCTACGAGTGCGAAAAGAATGCTTAGACTTAAGCCCATCAAGGACCCAATAACCAGGACTAGAGGGGTATCAGCTTTAAGGAAGCCTGAAGCAAGCACAACCCCTAAAGCTCCTAAGTACACCGCGTTCTCAACACCTATGTTGAAGAGTCCTGACCTAACACTAACAGCGAAAGCAAGACCAGTAAATATTAGTGGTGTGGCCAGACTCAACGTGGATGTTAGGGGGTATGGGTCGGTTAGTGGGTTGCCGATTGCGTGTCTCAACAAGCTGTAGTATGCGTGTAGGGCGTCGTACCCGTAGGCCTGCATTATGAGTCCTCCTATGATTAACCCTACGGTCATCGCGGCTACTACGTTACCTGTCTTAATGAGTACTTCTATTAAGACTTTCCTCCTCAATCACTCACACCTCCTAGCATGAGCCCTAACTTATCCTCAGTTAACTCACTAACGTTCTTAATCCCAACGAACCTACCCTCATACATAACAGCGACCCTATCACTCAGCTGGAGGATCTCCTCAAGATCTGATGAGACTAGTAAGACAGCCTTACCTCTCTTCCTGAAGTCTAGTAGTAAGCTCCTAATATGTTCGGTTGCTGAGATATCAAGACCTCTCGTTGGTTGTGCAGCTATTATGAGTTGAGGTTCTTTCGAGATCTCACGCGCTACTACTAACCTCTGCTGATTACCACCACTCAAGTACTTTACTGGCGAGGATAGGCTGGGAGCAGTTATGTTGAACTTAGTTATTAAGCTAAGCGCGTGCTCAGCCACCCTACCCCAAACAAGAGTGTTGAGGAAGCCTCTGAAAGAAGTTGAGCGCTGTATGCTCAGTATGCTGTTCTCGCTTACTGTGAAGTCCAGGATTAAACCCATCAGCGTCCTATCCTCAGGTATGTGAGCAATACCCAACTTATACAGCTCTGAGGGCGGGAGGTTATTGATCCTCCGCCCCCTAAAGATTACCTCCCCTTTCTCAACCCTCCTCAGCCCTGTTAACCCCTCAACTAACTCCTTCTGACCGTTCCCTTCAACGCCAGCGATACCTAGTATCTCCCCCGACCTAACCGTTAGTGAGACGCCCCTAACAGCCCAAGTCCCTAAATCACTGAGGACCCATAAATCCCTCACGATAAGGAGCTCCTCACCAGCAGTCGTGGTCTCTCTTGAGGTGGCTGAGATCATATTCCTACCGACCATGAGTTGAGCTAGTAGGTTGAGGTTGGCCTCCGCGCGCGGAACCTCACCAACAACCCTACCTTTCCTCAACACAGTTATCCTGTCAGCAACCTCCATCACTTCCCGCAACTTGTGTGTTATGAAGACAACAGACTTACCCATCTTCTTCAGCTCGTTGATCATGTTGAATAACTCTCTAGTTTCAGTTAGTGTGAGATTAGTTGTTGGTTCGTCCAGAATCAACACATCAACGTTCCTGAAGAGCATCTTAAGTATCTCTACCTTCTGCTTAACACCGAAAGGCAATACCTCAACACGCTCGTCGAGAGGTACTCTCAAGCCTGTTAAACTCATTAGCTTGTTTATGTTTTCCCTCGCGTTGAGTAGTTGCTTGCGTGGGAGACCCAAAACAATGTTCTCATATACGGTGAAGGAAGGGATTAAGGACAGATTCTGATGAACCATACCTATACCTAGCTTGAGAGCGTCAGCAGCTGCTGAGAACACCACCTTCTTACCAACCACGTATATGGTTCCTGAAGTGGGTTTGAGGATCCCTGCCAATATCTTCATTAAGGTTGTTTTCCCGGCCCCGTTCTCTCCTAGGAGTCCGTGGATCTCGCCGCGTCTTAAAGTGAAGTCAACACCTCTTAAGGCTATCGTGCCGTCTGGGTATATCTTCACTATGTTCTTCATCAGAACTAAGTACTCGTCTGACCCGGTATCTCCCGTGTTCCCCACTCAACCCACCTAACCTTAAGGTTTGCTTATACTTATAGGTTTGTTTGAAGGAGTTTCAAGTTAAAAATGAGTGGTTTAGTTATTTAAGCTTTAATTTTCTTTACCCTACGCCTAAGGAGCTTCTTAAGTTAGCTATAGTATCTGCTGTGAATGGTATCATCGCTTCTATATCCGAGAACTTAATACCCATGACTTCTAGGGACTTGTTTGTTTTCAGGGTTTCCTGCAGTTTATATGCTTCCTCCCAAATCCATGAAGGTATTGAGTTCCTCATACTCGTGACTGCGTTGAGTATGGTTTCCTTATCCTGAGGTTTGATGGTGCCTGCCTGAATACCTAGCTCGAGGAAAGTTTCTAGATCCTCTACACGGCTCATCGCTATACCGCCCTCAGCTATACCTAGCTCGAGGATTCCTCCGAATTTCGTCTCGTTCTTATGAATTAGATAATTCAGTGCTTTTTTGGTCGCAGTATATACGCCTACATCAACTCTCTTCATCATTGAAGCTATTATGAATCCAGGTTTTATGTAGTCTTGATCAGCGTCGACACCTATGCCGAACGGCGGGCCCATGGTTCTTCCTTCTCTGGCTCCCGCTTCAGCAACTGCTTCGAATATTCCTAAGCCGGTTGCTCCAGCTACGTTGTAGACTACGATAGCGCCCTCACCAAGCATGGCTTCAGTAGCTGTCTTACCTCTAGCAGGGTCGTTGAAAGCACCCGTGTACGTGAAGAGTATCTTGACGTTGATTTCCCTCCCTGTTTTCTCCTTAAAGATCTCCTGACCATACCTTATGCCCCAGTAGTAGCCGGCCTCAAACTTGTAGAGAACAGGTATCTCCATCCCCAGCACAACACCAACAGTTGTTTTGTTGTAGTAGCCGGCTATCATGGCTGCCAGAGCACCCACTACCGCGCTCCCCTCATGCTCCTTGAACAAAACACTCAGAACGTTAGGCTTGTCTACGTAGCCGTCGATTATCGCGAATAACTGGTTCGGATACTCGTCAGCTACCTGCGCTATAGCGTCAGTGAGCAGGAACCCAACACCAACTATGATAACACACTCACCTGAACGAGATAATGTCCTCAAGTTAGGTAGGTAATCAGACTCACTCCGACTCTGCAATTCAGTGAGTACTAGGTTGAAGTCTCTGGCGGCTCTATCACCACCTAAGTAAGCCATGTCGTTGAAGCTTAGGTCTCCTCTCCCACCAATATCGTACACTATGCAGATCTTATTAAGTTGAGGTGTCGTGGGGGTTGTGGGGGTTGTGGTTGGGGCTGTAGGTAGGAACGTGTATATAGCTACTGCAGCAACCACTAATAGAACCGCGATAACTATTACCAAAGTTTTAGAAATTCCTCTCGCAATAACGCCTATTGTAGATCACCTCAATAATGTATTTTTACGCATCACTTAAAAAATTTTTCTTACCTATCACTTCATCAAGAAATCAAGGGATACTTACGCTGCGTGGGGTGCTCTCTGGTGGGAATTAAGTACTCCTCCAGCGTCAAGTACTTGCTTTAGGGTGTGTGGTTCTCGGTTGTGAGGTTGAGGATTTCTGCGGTGTAGCGTAGCTCGTCTTCCAGGTCTCCCAGGACTAACGCGTAGTGATTACCTATCGGTTTCTTCAGGATTCTTGTGGCGGTTTCTTCGTTTATCTTGATTTTGAGTTGTGTTCTGCAGTGTTTAGGGCTTGATGGTGTTCCCTCGATTATCTTTCCTTTAGCGATTCTTAGGGTGCGTGTTATTGGGTCTAGTTTAGCGATCGTGACTGTTTCGTTGGGGACGTGACCAGCTACCCCAACACCTATCCCGGACTCGAAGTGTGTGTCTAGCACGTACTTGTTAGTCATTCCTAGAGCTATGGTGCAGTGGCTTATGAGGATCTCGTCTCCCTCGACCCACGAGATGTTACCCATAAAGGCAGGTCTTTTTGAGAGTTCCTTAAGGATAGCCATAGTTACTAGAGTTGGGAGGTCGCCCTCACACCCTGCTACGATCCCCTCACTATTCAGTAGTGATAGTGGGAGGCACGCGGTAGTTCCTAAGCTTTTTATTAAGTCGAAACACCTTATCGTGAATGCGTTTAGGTTGTGTTTTGTTGTGAGTTTCTTGAGTGCTGCGTAGATCTTGAGTGATTTCCTTATCTCGTGTTGAGGCACCCTCACCTCAGTAGCTCCTGAGCTAACCGTACTCACTAACTCAGTCACTTCATCATCGCTTACCCTACTAGCTAGTTCTATTACCTCATCTAGACTCACCTTAACGATCTTCATAGTCGGTAAAACCTTCCTCAAGCTCTCCACGACTTCCTCACCAGAACTATAGACTAACCAGGGGGAGGGGTCCCCCACAACCCCGATAACGTAACTACTAACTCTACTAACAGCTCTCCACGAACTAATAAAACTCGAAACCTTCCTGGAGGGCGGCCACTCAACAATCAGGGTTGCTGGCTTCCCAGCAAGCCTTAAGAGCGAGTAAGCCTCCAGAGAAGCCGGCAAACTATTTAATTCCTTATGAGGAAGTATTAAAGTATACCCGGCCTTACTAGCAATCCTAACAATCAATTCCTCAGTCCCGCCAGTCACAGGAACCACAACAACCAAATCCTCAGCAGTAACCGGAACCTCACCAACAAACCCACCCACAACAACATCAACAACCTCATCAACCAACAACCCCGAACCCACAAAACCCGAAACAACCTCAGCTACCAACCTAGGATCATGTAAAGAAGAAGCAACCGGAATCAAATACGACCTACCCAAAACCAACCACAACACCCCACAACAAATCCCCCACTAATACCTACCCACATAACTAATTTATTCTTACACACAAACATCCAACCACCCACCCCACCCACACCCCCAAACCTAAAAACACCATTAGGAGTAACCACGCGTGGAGTACCCTTTCCGACAAAACTCCTAATGTAAAACTTAAATAACCACGCGTAGGAAGTAACAATTAGAGAGAAAAAAACACTCACAAAACAGTATCAAACAAGAATGAATTGAAAGCCAGTTTTTATGTATTCCTCCCTAAGCTTGTTTAGTGCTATGTATCAAGCAAGAATGAATTGAAAAGCTTAAGTACTTCATTATGTTTTGTGTGGCGCGAGCCTGAGCATCAAACAAGAAGGTTGGAGTAATTAGGGTTTGTTTACTTGAAAATAAAGTCGGTAATCTTAGGGTATTTTGTTGAGGAGTAGAAAGATTGTGAAGCATTAAGTGTTATTCACAAAAATTCTAGCGGGATTTTTAACTAGGGTTTTTGTGTTTCTATTTTTAACGTTTTCGCATTATGATGTAGGCTAGGGAGGTTATTAGGAAGCCTATGATCAGACCGTACCATAACCCCTCTATGACGTGGAGATAGTAGATAATTAAGCTTCCTAGAATCCATGAAGCAAAGGCTCGTATGTTCCAACCCTTAACACCTTCACCTAACTTCATTCTTGACTTAACATAGTATTCAGTCCACAAAACTATGCCTGCTGGTAGTGAGATTGATGTTAGTAGTGAGAGCCACTGAATCGCGAAAGTATGTAGCTTTATGAGAGCTAGTATTATGGTTAGTATGGTTGCTGCTATAAGAATCTTCCTCCTCTCAGTGATCCTACCGAGAGATTTAAGACCTAGAGTCCAGGATAAGGAAGCTGAGTACAGCTGATTATCTGCTGAAGTCCACGCGAGAAGGAAGAGCGTTACTAAAGCAAGCAGAGAAAGCCCGAGTACTCCGTAAGCACTATAGAGATCCATCCCAGTAAGAGCTGCGGGAATTCCTGTGAGTAAGATGATGAAGCTCCAGAAACCAAGGAAATTAATAAAAGCAGTAAGTACCGCGTCTAGAGGCTTCTTACAGAATCTCTGGTAATCGAATGAAAGAACTATAGAACCGTTAACGAAAGTTCCTAGAACTAACCCGAAAATTAGTGGTAAGGTAGTTACGTCAAGTGCTCCAATACTCGGCATCCCCCACCTACTCACACTTAACGCTGTCCCAGAAATTATTAATATTACGAGGAGAGGAACACCAACGTAAGCTAGTTTAACAATAGCTCTCACACCTATGTAGGCTGTGACAGAGAATAAGAGAGTTAGGACGACTGCTAGAACGTAGTAGAGGAAGTCAGGTAATCCAGCTATGTAGGTAAAACCATCAGCAACAACACCTATCGAGAAAGCTAACCACCCAACACATACGATACCCGCCCAAATAGAAGGCACTACAACCCCTACTGAACCATAAACTCTCTCAGCAGTTAACGCGTACGTTAAACCCTCCCTCGATGCCATATAACCAGAAAGTGACGAAAAGATACTTAAAACGAGATTTGCTAGCAAAACACCAGCTACGAAGGTAGTGAAAGGAAATACAGAACCCCACCAAGAAGCAAGATAAGGAGCTGACGGATCAAGTGTTAAGCTAACCCACAACATAGTTGTCGCGACTAAAGATAATCTAGCTGCTAAAGGAACTGGTGAAAGAGTATACTCTCTATCCACTACTTCAGAACCCAAAATACTTACCTCAATCAGAGAGTTCTAGCATGGTTTTAAGTATGGATTCACATAAACATTATAGTAATAAATTAGTTAACACGTGTGAGTAATTATACTGACTGAAGTAAGTGTTCTTGCAAAGAATAAATTAAGACTGACACGGAGATTTCGTAATCAAGATGTTCTTTCGATATCATTCTAGTTTGATGTTGTTTGTTGGGGTTGTGTGTTGGTGGGTAAAGCTTATAAGCTCTGAAAATATTTTCTTTTTGGTGTGACACGTGTCAAATGTTGGGGAGAGGAAGGTGGAGCTTGTTAAGAATTTGCTTAAGAAGATTCATGAGGGTGTTAGTCCTGAGGAGTTGAGTAGGGAGTTTAGTGAGGTTTTGAGGAATGTTGCTCCTTTTGAGATTGTTCTTATTGAGCAGGAGTTGGTTAGGGAGGGTTTTAATGTTAGTGATATTCTTAAGCTTTGTGATCTTCATGTTCAGCTTTTCAGGGAGTACTTAGCTTCTAGGGAGTTGAGTGGTGTTCCTGAGGGTCACCCGCTAGATCTGCTACTCAGAGAGAATGAGTTGATTCTTAAGTGGGGTGAGGTTTTAGGGGTTTACGGTAACGCTCTATCAAGGACTACTAGCGATGATTTCGTTAAGGTGCTTGATCAGTTAGCGGAGATCACGGAGAATTTGAGGAACATAAGACTACACTACAGGAAGATACAGATGCTGATCTTCCCCTACCTAGAGAGGAGAGGAATCATAGCAGTACCGAGAGTTTTGTGGGGTCGTGAAGACCAGGTTATTCTGAAGGTGAGGGAGCTTAAGAAACTGATTGAGGAATCTCGAGAGAAGAAAGAATTAGTTAGTGAGTTAGTGAGTAAGACTCAAGAATTAGCTAGAGAGATTAGTGAGTTGGTTTTCAGGGAGAACAAGATATTATTCCCTGCTGTGTGGGTTTTATTGAGTGAGGGTGAGTGGGCAGCTATTGGAGAGATAGGTAGGGAGATAGGTTACTTAGTACCAGCAACTAAAGAGTGGAAACCTAGCGTGAGTCCCGTGATGCCTTACGAAATAATCCCTGAAATAACTGAAGAGCAAGCTAAAGCACTACCACCAGAATTTAGAGAGTTAGCACTGAGGGGGATCGAGGCAGATACGTATGATGTGAGAGCTGGTAGTGAGTTAGAATTAAGTACTGGTTTCTTGAGTAAGAAAGAATTAGAAGCTATCCTCGAGTCACTACCACTAGAACTAACCTATGCTGACGCGAATGATAGAGTGAAGTTCTTCACGAGTAGTAAGTTGTCTAGAGGTTTCGTGAGAACCAAGACAATACTAGGTCGTAGACTACTTTTCTGCCACCCACCAAGACTTGAAGGCATGGTTAAGTTAGGTGTTGAGAGACTGAAGAAAGGTGAGAAATTTAGAGAGTACTGGACTAAGCAAGGAGATAGGATAATTAGGGTTCTCGTAGTGGGTGTTAGGGATGAGAAGGGGGAGTACTTAGGTACTCTAGAAATAGTTGAGGATCTTACGGAGGTAGTTAAGAATCCTGAGGAAGTAATGAAGAAGTTGATGGTGCTTTAAGTGTCGTCTGTTTTTGAGTTAGGGTATAGGTACTTAATCCCTTCACTCAGGAAGAGACTAGCTGAAATAATGAATAAAGAACTAAAAATGAGTGAAGTAGAAATCGCTAGAAAACTCAAAATAACCCCCTCAGCAGTCTCAAGATACTTAAGAGGTGAGAGAGGCTCAACAATAGAGATATCCACGATCACAGACATAAACGAAGAACTCACCAAGATAGCAAAAGACTTAAGCACTCAAGACCTAGACTTCCTAGAAATAGAAGCAAGACTCCTCAAAATAACTATACAAGCCATGAGTAAAAAATACATATGCTGGTTCCACCAAAAAATACAACAATCAATAGACCCAGCAAACTGCAAAATATGCCCCGAAATATTCTCACAACCAACCAACCCTTAATCCCCCACTTCAATTCACTCTCACTTGATACGTTAAATCAACTACTGCCAACCCTATTCCAACTGATGTTCTTTCAATTCATTCTCGTTTGATACACAACAAGCTGGAATCCAGCCGTCGCGACCATGTTCACCTTTCAATTCATTCTTGTTTGATACGCGTCTACGTGAATGGCGTGGCGGTCGCTGACGTGACGCCTTTCAATTCATTCTTGTTTGATACTTGAAGTTGATTCTGAAGCTATAATATATGTCCCTATTGGAGCTTTCAATTCATTCTTGTTTGATACGCCCTTTGATCCGCAGCAGCGGCAGCAGCAAGACCAACGCTTTCAATTCATTCTTGTTTGATACCTTACGTTAGGCTATTGCTGCTTAAGCATCTTGGGCTTTTCTTTCAATTCATTCTTGTTTGATACACACACAAAAAGCTTAAAAACCCCATTAACGTAATATTAATCTTTCAATTCATTCTTGTTTGATACTCTAACTGTCTAAGGTCATGTGCTCTTATCCCTATACTTACTTTCAATTCATTCTTGTTTGATACTTCATAAAGCCAAGTGTGTTTATAGTCACTTTCAGTTTCCTCGCTTTCAATTCTT
>CALIBI010000053.1 GCA_938045815.1 uncultured Sulfolobales archaeon
GTGGTAAGACTCTACTAGCTAAAGCAGTAGCTACAGAATCTGGAGCAAACTTCATAGCAATCAAAGGACCAGAAATACTAAGCAAATGGGTAGGAGAATCAGAAAAAGCAATAAGAGAAATATTCAGAAAAGCAAGACAAGCAGCACCAACAATAATATTCTTCGACGAAATAGACTCAATAGCTCCTGCAAGAGGTTTCAGAACAGACGCCGGAGTTACTGACAGAATAGTTAATCAGTTGCTAGCAGAGATGGACGGCATACAGACACTTAAGAATGTCGTAGTGATTGCCGCAACCAACCGTGCTGACCTACTAGATCCCGCGTTATTAAGACCTGGAAGATTCGACAGAATAATATTTGTTCCACCGCCAGATAGGAGGAGCAGACTACAAATACTTAAAGTTCATGTGAGGAGAGTCCCCCTAGCCGAGGATGTGGATCTGGAGAAGTTAGCCGACCTGACTGAGGGTTATTCTGGTGCTGACCTGGAAGCACTAGTTAGGGAGGCTGTCATGATGGCATTACGTGAGGAGTTTAAGCCAAGACCCATAAGTATGAAGTACTTCCTCCAAGCAATGAAGACTATCAAGCCTTCACTGACTAGGGACATGCTAGAGACCTACCAAAGAACATACGAGACTCTAAAGAAGATGGTTATATAATGTAAGGCATCTCTAATTCTTTCGTAGACTGCTTCGCTCTAAATAACGTCTTAATATTATTTTCAGGTTAGTCTTGATGTAGGTGGTACTCGTTGAGCGTGTGGGACCTGAAGGAGGGAGAGGTGAGGTCATGGGGTGTAGTGCACGTAGTTGTTTTTGTGTTTTTGACTGCTATAGGAGCGTTATCAGCTACTTTGGGTAGCTTCCTTCAAGTAGGTTACGGGGTTTCATGGTTTTACTTAGCAGTAGTAGTTCAGGTTGTTGGGAGTATATGGTTTGGTTTGTGGGGAGTCCTAGCTAGTGTTTTCTTCCCTATCGTAGGTGACTTGATAGGAGGTATCCCCATATCTGTTAGTTTGTCTTTACTTCCAGCAAACCTAGCTCAGTCACTCATACCAGCAACCTACTTCAGGTTCTTTAAGGTTAATCCAGCACTTAAGAAACTTAGTGATTGGGTACACTTCACCCTATCTTGCGTTATCTTGAATAACCTGCTCGGAGCGTATTTGGGTGCTTCAGCTATGAGTGCTTGGGGGTTTATTTCCGGGGACATATATTTTGTGGTTATGTTTTCTTGGTTCGTAGGTAACGTAATACCTGTCTTGGTTGTGGGAACCCCCCTACTTAAGGGACTCACCCCAGTTATTATTTCTCATAGAGCTTTCTGTAAGAGGTGGCTAGCCTAATTGGGGTTAGGAAAGGAGCGGGGACGCGTAAGGTAAGAACTATAGTGGGTTACGTGGAAACGACGTCAGTCTTGCTTAACTTAAACCCCATAACCAAGTTCTCGCTATTATTTTTCGCAGCTTTCTACACCTTGTTGGGAAACCTTCTTGAAGTTAACTTGATCGTAGCCTTCACCGCTTTAATACTTCTTAAGGTTTCGAAGATTAAGTTAAGTGCAGCAACCACGTACTTGAGGATTCTGCTAGGTTTTCTTCTAATCATAGTTCTCAGCTACTTCATAACTGGTGGTAGCTTAGGACGTAATCTGCTGGTTTGTGCAGGTTTCTTAAGACTCTATGCCGAGAACCTAGTGATTGGTCTGACTATATACTCTAAAATCTTGGCTACCGTCCTCATAGTTGTTTTAGCTCTCTCAATAATTACTGTGAGTGATGTTATTAACGGCTTAAGTGGTTTAGGCTTGAGCTTGAGGACAGCTCTAATCGTTGGACTCGTGTTTAAGTTCATGTATTACCTCCAAGTAAAGCTTGTGGAAATTAAGTTAGGCGAGCTCTCAAGAGGTCTGGAAGTTTCTAGAAGCAACTTCTTCAGGAATGTTTCTCTATTCTTTCACAGGCTCCTGCCACTCTTCACAATAACCTTAACCAAGATCGATGAAGTTAGTGATGTTCTTGAGTTAAGAGGGTTTAACTTAGCTAAAGAGAAAGCTGGCCTGCCGAGTAAGCTTAGCTTCAGCTTCATTGATTTGCTGGTGTTCTCTCTAGTGGTTCTAGCAGCTTCTTTAATTACTTACTTCTCACTCACTGGATTATTAAGCCCTCTAAACTCCCCGACTTACGATATGCTTACTAAATACTCGGTGCGTTCAGGATGTCATGCGTAGTAGATCTCAGAAACTTGTGGTGGGCTTACGAAAGCTCTGGTGAGTGGGTCTTAAGAAACGTTAGTTTGTGTGTTAAGGAGAAGGAATTCCTCCTCATCACCGGACCTGCGGGAGCCGGTAAAACCACCTTAGCGAGAATCATGTGTGGTTTAATACCTAGGAGTTATAGGGGGGTGCTTAAGGGACGCGTATCTATCTTGGGTAAGGAAGTAACTAATACTAGGTCTCCTCAAGTGCTGAGTGACGTAGGATTCGTTTCCTCAGACCCTGAGATGCAGTTTCTTACTATGAGTGTTGAGGACGAGATAACGCTACGCTTAAGACTATCAGGCGTGAGTTCAGAGGAAGCTGGCGAGAGGGTTTCGTGGGCTATAAAGCAGGTCGGATTAAGCGAGTCTATCCTAGATAAATCGCCTTACGAACTAAGCAGCGGTCAGAAACAGAGGGTCGCTATAGCGACAGCTATAGCTACTAAACCTAAACTCCTAGTACTTGATGAGCCACTATCTAACCTTGATTGGGCGGGGGCTGAGGAGGTAGTGAAGTCTATAGAGCTTCTAAGACTTAATCAACAGACAACAATAGTTGTTATAGAGCATAGAATAGATGTTTTCATGCAGTATCTTTCCAGAATAGCTCTAATGCTTGAGGGCACGCTAGCTCTGGTTGACGACCCCCTTAATTTCTTCATGAAGCTACCTAAAGAATTTGAAAGCTATGTCAGAGTTCCCGAGATAGTGAGGATCTGGAAATACCTAGTTCTAAGATACTCACTGAGAAACGAAAACTTAAGTGATGAGTCACTAAAGACCCACATAACTAAGTTGTTTAGGGGTTTGTGGTGATGTGTCTTATCAAGACAGAGAATCTTGTTTATGAGTATCCGGACGGCACGAGAGCTCTAGACTCTATTAATTTAGAGATTAAGGAGGGGGAGTTCGTCGGGATCTTAGGGAGCAACGGTTCCGGCAAGACCACCCTAGCTAAGTGCTTAGCAGGTCTCCTAAAACCTACTTCAGGACTTATCCTAGTTAAGGGGAGAGACATCAGGCATTACGGGAGGAAAGACCTAGTAAGAAGTATTGGGTATATTTCTCAAGACATCGATACGCAGTTACTCAACGTGAGCGTGTTGGAGGAGATATTGTTCACTCCTAAGGTTATTGGTGTGCGTAGAGATTTAATTAAGGATAGGTTCGAGGAAGTTTTGAGTCAGTTAGAGATAAGTAAAGAGATTCTTGAGAAACCTGTCCTCAGCCTACCCAGACACATCAAGTTAAGGGTTTTACTAGCTTCTTACTTGTTAGCCGGTACTAAGAACTTCATCGTGGACGAACCTACCACCGGGCAAGACTGGCACAACTCAATCAAGTTTGTTGAGTTCTTAAGGAAATTAAGAGAGGGTGGGTACACAGTGATTCTGATAACGCACGACGTAGAGGTACTTGCAAGATACTCTGAGAGGGTAATCTTAATGAATTCAGGTAGGGTAGTAGCTGACGGGGAAACCAGAGAGATACTTAGTGACGTAGAGCTCCTGAAGAAGAACTCCCTACTACCTACTTACACAACACAGCTAGTAAGAGATCTCGCGGTCGAGAAGCACATACTGCTGCCTGAGGAACTCACGAAGTTTCTGAGTCTTAAGTTCTCGACGCCACGACCCTATCTAAAATATTAAACTCGTAACCCTAATTATAGGGGTGATTCAAGATAGTTAAGCAACCCCTAATAGATCACTACGACTTCGGTGAAATAGTTGTTGGGGGGCGTGAGTACAGCCGTGATATAGTGATTCACCCTGAAGGGGTGCTCAGCGATTGGTGGCGTGTCGAGGGACACAGGCTCCAGCTAGTAGATGTTAGAGATTTTCTCGGTATTAAGGTAGACGTGGTCATCGTAGGGACTGGTTATGACGGATTCATGAGAGTAGATGATGAAGTTATCGAAGCATTCAAGAAATCCGGTGCGGAAGTACATGTGTTGAAGTCTAGGCGGGCAGTACGCAAGTATAATGAGGAAGTAGGTAGGGGGAAGAGAGTACTCCTCCTCATACACCTAACATGCTAAACACAACCACACCATAAAACACTCACCCCAATTTTTGAATTCCCTAGGCTTAAGATCTTGAGTATGTAGGAAACTACTGATTCGTGAAACCTTAAATACTCACTTTACTGTATAGAGATATGCTGGTGGGAGCTAATGACTATTTTGAAGGCTAGTGTTCTCGACGCGGACACAGGGGATCTGAGGGTAGTTGTGGTTCCTAGGAACATAGCTTCAGCTAACGAGTTGAGAGGAGGTTCGAGAGTCAGGGTAGTGAGTAACTCCAGATTCGCTACGGCCTGGGTCATAGTGTCTGAAAAAGATGGGGAGGAGGTCTTGCTAAGTAAAAGTGTCTCAAGCGCTCTAAACAACCCGGAGAAAATCGAGTTACGTGTGCACTCAATAACTCCTTCCGTAGATTACATCAAGAAGAAGTTAAAGGGTTTTAAATTAAGTGAGGATGAGATACGTTCTATAATAAGAGACATAACCTCCGGTGTTTTGGGGGAAGCAGAAATAGCTACCTTCATAGCAGCTCAAACAAGTGTTGGGATGGACATCGATGAGATAGTCTCACTAACTAAAACAATGGTTGAGACAGGTAATACCCTGAGGTTCGAGGAGCCTGCTTACGATATCCATTCTATCGGCGGAGTCCCAGGAAATTCTAAGGTTTCCTTAGTTGCTGTTCCAATAATTGCGGCCGCAGGAGTCTTTATTCCGAAGACTTCATCTAGAGCGATAACCTCGCCTGCAGGGACTGCCGACACTATGGAGGTTTTCGCGCCAGTATCGTTTACTGAGGAGGAAGTTCTTGAGTTAGCGAGGAAGATTAAGGGATTCATTATTTGGGGCGGCACACTCAACCTAGCACCAGCAGACGATATCCTGATACGTGTGGAGCATCAGCTAAAACTCGACCCAACCTCACAGATGGTGGCATCAATACTGTCTAAGAAGCTAAGCATGAGTATAAGTAACTTAATCATAGATATCCCGACAGGTAGGGAAGCAAAGGTAGAGAGCATTGATGAAGCAAGAAACCTCTCCTCACTCTTCGTTCAGGTGGGTAGTAAGTTAGAACTTAGTGTGAGGTGCGCTATAACGTACGGCGGACAACCGATAGGGTATACTGTAGGACCTGCTCTCGAAGCGCTAGAAGCTCTGGAAACACTCATGGGTAGCGGGCCTATGTCTGTCAAAGAGAAAGCTGTCGCGTTAGCAGGACTCGTGCTCGAGGCTGCTGGCGTAGCTCCTAGAGGAGGTGGGCGTAAGACCGCTCTCAACATACTTGAGTCAGGTAGAGCTTACCAGACTTTCCTGAAGATTATAGAAGTCATGGGTGGTAATCCTCACGTAAAACCTGATGAAATACCTGTAGGTAGGTATAAGGCTGAAGTCAGAGCACCTATAGACGGGTACGTCACCGGAGTCTACAACAACGCGTTGTCACGTATAGCGATGATTGCTGGAGCTCCTCAAGATAAGGGTGCTGGCTTAAGACTTCATGTGAAGAGAGGGCATAAAGTCAGGGAAGGGCAGACCCTACTAGAGATCTACAGCAATTCTGAGAGTCTCTTAGACGAGGCTCTCAGACTAGTTGAGGTTCTTAAACCGATAGTTATTGAGGGAATGTTGCTGGAGACGTTCCCAGAATACCTGTGAGAATATCTATTGTCTTTAATCAATAGTAACTCGCTGACGCGTCGGAACACAAAACACTACCCTACTTGAGGCTTTCCTTAACCTATTCATTATTGCTAGCCCTACACCACGCTCCTCGAAGCTCTCCGAGATAGCTAAATCAGCACCTAACTCATCAATTTCTCTAAGTTTCTTGAAAAGATTCTTAGCTACCTCATATAGGTTATTCCTTGAGCCAACCTCAAGCTTTGTTAGGTTTCCGTAGCTTGAGCAGGTTTCCCTACTACACATTACGGCTACTCTAAGACGCTCCCGTAAATACTCATTAATCAGTGACTTAACGTACTCGAGATAATCTGATTGAGTAATGCATTGACCAGACTCAACCAAGATCAACTTGGTTTGTGGGGAGTAGTGTCTGTACTTCGTCCCAGGACTTAAAGCTACCCCGGCCTCTCCTAACCCCTTAGCGAACGCCGGAATTAATACTTTAAGATTAGTTAGTCTCTCTAAGTCCTCAACGCCTACAGGTCCTGGTCTCAGCAAGACCGGCGGGTCTGTAGTTAAGTTGATTATCGTTGACTCAACACCGAAGAAAGTATCACCACCATCTAATATCATCTCAATCTTTCCTGATAGATCTTTGATGACGTGGTCTGCGGTAGTAGGTGAGGGTCTTCCTGATAAGTTAGCACTCGGCGCAGCTATCGGGTTTCCTAACCCTCTAATGAGTGAGAGTGCTACGGGGTGTGCAGGACATCTGACAGCAACGGTAGGTAGTCCGGCAGTAACTTCAGGTAACACCAAATCATTTTTCTTCAGAACGAAGGTCACGGGTCCCGGCCATACCTTGCTAGCTAACTCGTAAACAAATGAAGGGACTTCCCTAGCTACTACCTCCAGCTCTCTGAAATCACTAATATGCAGTATTAGTGGGTTGTCTGGAGGTCTCCCCTTAACACTATAGATTCTCTTAACCGCATCTCTATTGAACGAATCAGCTCCTAAACCATACACGGTCTCAGTTGGGAAAGCTACTAAGCCCCCCTCACTAAGAATTCTAATAGCTTCACCAACTATTTCTTTCTCTGGATCTATGGGATCCACCTTAAGCACTCTAGTCTCTATCATCCCACCTTTCAGTGTCTAGTTTACGGAGCAAAAAATATTTTCTTTTATTCCTGAACCGAGTAATGAAGACTTACGTAACACAGTAACTGCTTCGCTCTCACGACTTAATTATAGCTCTCTAAACCATTAAGACCTAAAGCTGATGGAGGGTTTATGTTTTTAAGGTTGTAGAGCTCGCCAGAACTTATATGGGGATATTTATGAAGCGTTTAGTAGTGTTTTTGGGTTATGACGAAAAGAGCAATACAGTACTGAGGAAAGTTTCTCAAATTAAGTATTTATTTGATGACGTAAGCATAATTCACGTGCCGGAAGTAGACTCAGAAGTTCTTCAAAGACTCTCAATACCGTACGTTAAGATAGAATTAGATGATTCCTTTAGGTACGAGGATACGGTAACTTCACCCAGCAAAGAATTCGATAAACTATTCGTGGAAACACTGCTGAAGTAAGAGCATAGAACCATAACCGAAGACCTACTCTCTCAGTAGAGTGGGAGTGGGTTTGAATTCTCTAGTCAGGGTGTAGACTTACTCTCGATGAGTGCTTTATCACTAATCACTTTCCTACAGGATTTCTACAATTTTTTACACCTTTCACGCGTGGTTTAAGTCTTCTATTTCATTCTAGATATTTGACTTTATGACGTTTATTTTCGGTGATGAAGATGTTTTTATAGGTTTTATGGGTCTGTATTAACTCAAGATTATTTAAACTTTGTTTCAGGGTTTATAGGGGTACATAATGAGCGGGTTGGAAGCCTTATTTAAGCCGAGCTCCATAGCTGTGGTCGGGGCGTCGAGACAGCCTGGTAAGATAGGTTATGAGATTTTAAGAAACATTAAGGAGTATGGTTATGGTGGTAAGGTATATCCTGTAAATCCGCAAGCTAAGGAAATACTTGGTTTTAAAGCGTATCCTAGTATCTCCTCAATCCCGGACAGTATAGATATGGTGGTAGTATCCGTTCCAGCTCATATGGTTCCTGACGTTATAGAGGAGGCCGGGAAGAAGAGAGCTAAAGTAGCAGTTATCATATCTTCAGGCTTCAAGGAGATTGGGAGGCACGATCTCGAGGAGGAGGTCGTGTTGAGAGCTAGGAAATACGGCATGCGTGTTTTAGGACCTAATATTTTCGGTGTCGTGTACACACCCGCAAGGATGAATGCTTCGTTCGGTCCTAAGGACGTGATACCTGGTCACATAGCATTCTTAACTCAGTCTGGAGCTCTAGGGATAGCTCTCATGGGGATGACTATAGTGGAGAGAATAGGTGTTTCCGCGATAGTTAGTATAGGGAATAAATCAGACATAGACGACGCTGATCTCCTAGAGTATCTAGCTAATGATGAGGCTACTAAAGTGATCCTAATATATCTTGAGGGTGTTAAGGAAGGTAAGAGATTCATTGATGTGGCGCGTAAAGTATCTCTATCAAAACCAATAATAGTTATAAAGGCTGGCAAGACAGAGGTCGGGGCTAGAGCAGTAGCCTCACACACAGGGTCGTTAGCAGGTAACGTACTCATCTACTCCACGGTCTTCAAGCAGACAGGAATACTTGAAGCTAGGAATGTGGAGGAAGCTTTCGACTGGGCGAGAACATTCTCTTACTCACCTGAGTATAGAGGGGGTGACCTGGTAGTGATTACTAACGGTGGTGGTGCGGGAGTATTAGTAACTGACACACTCTCTATGAACGGAGTACAGCTATCCCCACCCCCCGAAACACTAGTTAAGGTACTCAAGCCTAAACTGCCTGGTTTTGCTTCACTAGCTAACCCGATAGACGTCACGGGAATGATGTCTAATGAAGGCTATGTGAATGCTGTCATGTCAGCTTTACTAGACGATAACATAGGAATCGTTTTAGCAGTGTATTGCCAGACAGCAGTAACAGACCCGACAATAATAGCTGGCGAACTCATTAAGGAGATTAAGGAGCTGGGCGGATTACCTAAGCCTTTAGTAGTTTCCTTCATAGGTGGTGAGGAGGTTTACTGGGCTATACAGAAACTAAATAATGCGGGGATACCGGCCTTCCCAATGCCTGAGAGAGCGGCCTCAGCCACTGCCGCCGTCATAAACTACTACAAAACACGTGAAAGACTCTCAAGAAATGCTTAAAAATCTCGTTACTCATCTATCAAGAGGTGAAGAAGTGTGGAGTACGTGTATGCGTCCCTGCTCCTACACGCAGCTGGTAAGGAAGTAAATGAAGAAAACCTTAAGAGAGTCCTAGATGCTGCCGGGATAAGAACAGACGAAGTACGTGTTAAGATGTTAGTAGCAGCACTCAAAGAAATAAACATTGACGAGGTGCTGAAGCAAGCCGCCATAACTCCCGTAACCCCAGTCACTACAGTAACTGCTCAGGCAGCCGCTCCCGCACCTCAGCAAGCACAACCAACCCCGACTGAGGCTAAGGAGGAGGAAGAAAAGAAAGAAGTTAGTGAAGAAGAAATAGCTGAAGGAATTTCATCCTTATTCGGCTAAAGATACTACCACAAAATAATAACAAAACTAAACAATCATCTCAAGAATACTCAATCAAAAACATCACACTACTTAGTCTTCATTTAGAAATATTAACCCTGATCCCTCATATTCTAGGGGATAGTAGAATGCGTGAGAACCCGATGAATAGGAAAGACGTAATAATTCTGCGTGAGTTAAGTGCTAACGCTAGAGTACCTATAACTAAAATAGCTAAAGCTCTCTCGATTTCTGATGTGGCTGTGAAGAGGAGGCTTGTGAAGCTCGAGGAGAGCGGTATCATAAAGAAGTACACCTACATAGCTAACAATAAGAAGCTCGGTTACGATATAGTGGCTTTAGTAGGGCTTAACACGATGCCTGATAAAATACTTGACGTAATCAAATTAATTAAGGACAGAGATGACGTGACCTTCATGGCCTTATCTTCCGGAGATCACAACCTATTAGTTGAGATTTGGTCTAAGAATTCTGAGGAACTAGCTAAGGTAGTTGAGGATTTAAGAAGCATTCCCGGCGTAGCAGCTGTTTATCCCGCGATAATACTTGACGTTATTAAGGAGAAGGAACCTATCCCGCAAAGATTTCTTAAGGAATCCTTCGAGAAAAGTACTTGAGAACACGCCGACGGTGCTCTCTGACGAGAGCGGAATTAATAGGTTTCGACAGCTTCGGTATAAGATCGATGGCGACATTTCTTGAAACAGTAGATACTACTGTTTTCATAGATCCTGCGGTCTCGATAGCACCCATCAGGTACGGTTTACCGCCCCACGAGATTGAGTTAAGGAGGCTTAACGAAGTAGCTACTAAGATTTCTTCAAGAGCTTACGAATCAGAAATAATGATAGTGACTCACTATCATTACGACCACCACGACTTAGGAGACTTGGTTCCTGTTGATGTGTACAGAAATAAGGTGGTTCTTGTTAAAGACCCTAAAAACCACATAAACATATCACAACGTATTAGGGCTGCTAAGTTTCTTAAGAGGATTAGCGGGCTTCCCAAAGAAATCAAGATAGCTGATTCAAGCACTTATGTTTACGGAAACACTCTTATTAAGGTTTCACACCCAACTCCGCACGGTCCTTCCCCCAAGTTAGGTTACGTTATTCAAGTCTTGGTAAGGGATGACGACAAGAAAGTTCTTTTTACTTCAGACGTTGAAGGGCCGGTAAACGATGATGCTGTGGGTTTCATGATAGATAATCCTGCTGACTTAGTTATAGTTGATGGACCACCCACATACCTCTTCGGCACCAAGAGAGAGGTTAGTGATCCCGAGATAGCTCTACGTAAGTTAATAAAGTACCTATCTCTAAGCATGCCTGAATACTTGGTTATTGATCACCACCTGCTCAGAGATCTGAATTACGTTAAATTCTACGAATCACTAAAACCATACCTCAGGAAAACCAAGTTAGTGACAGCAGCTGAGTTTATGGGGAGGGAGCCAGAACTTCTTGAGGCTAGGAGGAGAGAGCTTTATGGGGATTAATGAGGGTCTTTACGACCCTCTAGAACTTTCAAGAAGTGTTGAGTCCTTAGTTACTAGAGTGTCAGGAGGACTTGTAGAGAGGAAGTATTTCAGGTTTAGGGGTGGTAGGTGGTACGGAGGAATTGCTTCAGCAGACGTGATAGGATGTAACTTGAGGTGTAGGTTCTGCTGGGCTTGGTATTTCAGGGATAGGCATGACCTGGGCTTCTTCCTGAGTCCAAGAGAAGTATTTAGGAGATTGAGTGAGATAGCTCTAAAGAAGGGCTACAGATACTTAAGACTAACGGGTGGTGAACCAACTATTGCGAGAGATCACCTACTTGAAATCCTGAAGTCAGCGGAAGCCTCTGAATTCATCTTCATAGTAGAGACTAACGGCATATTGATTGGGGCTGACCCCACCTACGCTAAAGAGTTATCCAGGTTTAACAACATATACGTTAGAGTGTCTTTCAAAGGCACCAATCCCCAGGAATTCACTAAGCTAACAGGTGCCGTACCGAGGGGTTTCGAGCTACAATTACAAGCTTTAAGAAACCTCCTAGACCACGGGTTGGTGCCAGGCCAAGACTTCGGTGTTGCCGCGATGGTGGGTTTCTCACCAGACGAAAATATCGCAAGATTCGTCACCACACTCACAACCATAGATGAGAGACTAGCTACCGACATAGACTGGGAGTATGTCCTCACGTACCCTCACGTAATGAAGCTGCTGAACCGCTATAATCTGAAACCAATCAGAACTTACAGGCCGGAAGACGTGAGGGAGTGATTCCTGCTTTACTTAGGTAAGTTATCTACTTCCGGTTCCGGAGCTGCTTCAAGCTGCTTCAAAACGTAACTCCTGATTTCTGGCGGGGCAGGCAATTCTCTCACTAGCTCTCCCTCATGCAACCACATCAGCATGAGTTCCTCCCTACATCTTTGAGGTTCTTTATCGAACGGTGTTATCTCGTAGTCTAGAGTACTACATCTCCATACTTTCTTAGCTCCCGGCCACTTACCTTTCTTCGTGTGAGGCACCCACACACCATCACGATACTTCTCCACTATGTCCATGCTTAAGTCTACTGACGGAGGAAAAGTTACTGAGGTTCCTACACCGAAACCATCAACTAATTCTCTTAACTCCTTGACTGTCTTCTCGTTAAGTCCTCCGCTCACATATATCTTCACGTGTTCCTTACCGATAAGTTTTAGGGTCCATCTTATCTCCTCTACTATTGCTCTTATATCCCCACGCCTGCTTCGAGGAGTATCTATCCTCACACCGAATAACTTATCACCAAGACTCTTGACCGCTTCAAGCGTGGCAAACCTCTCGTCGTGGTAGGTATCTATTAAAGCTATTCTAGGTACGTCGGGCTCTACCACCTCATCAAAAGCTCTCCACGCGGAAACCTCGTCGTCGAATACTAGAATTAGTGCGTGAGGCATAGTTCCAGAAGGTCTCACACCAAGTGTTTCTGTGTTGAAGGCTCCTGAGACCCCGTCCATCCCACCTATGTAGGCGGCTCTATCAAGCATGGGGTATATAGCTGGGTGCGCGCTCCTCAACCCGAAGTAGAGGAAAGTTTTTCGTAGTGCTAACTTCTTAAATCTCGCGGCTTTAGTCGCTACTGAAGTATAGTGTCTTAATATGCCTAAGAAAGGAGTTTCTAACTCACACATGTCGTAGTAGTTTCCTTCAACAATCATTACTGGGGTGTATTCTCCTATCAGAGTCCCTTCAGGCAACGAATACACGTTGAGAGGTTTATTCTTAAGCAGGTAGAGAGCTTCCTCAAGACCTGCGTAAACAGCCCACTGATACCCTTTAGGTAAATCAAGAACGTGCACCTCCATCCTGACCCTCACGTTCTCAAGTCCCTTAGCTTTAAGAATCTTCTTAGTTCTAACGAAGTATATGTCAGTTATCTTACCGCTAAGTATGTCTTCCTCACTAGCTATGTAAAACCTCATCATCTTCACCAAAACACAAAATATTGGAATCCTTTAAAATAAACTTACCTGCAAAACAAACACAAGTGACAGCAAACTTAAGCGTTATTCAACAAACTTTATCGTTTAAGAAAGTTAGAGAGCCAGGATATTAGTTCGTTGGCTGAGTCTTTGTCCACTACGTTAAACTCTACCAAATCACTAAAGTACTCGGTAACTTCGTCTGAGTGTATGAACTGAACATACTCTTCACTCACTTCCGCTACGTAATCACCTAACACAACATACTCTAAATACTTACCATCGATGGTTATGAGAGAGTACGTAGGCGCATCAACTGAATCCAAGAAAGTTTTTATTATGCAGTGCTCGCAGTCTTTATAAAAAGTGTTTTCTTTGAAGCTCGGCAAACCCGCGAACGACTCTTTGCTACAAAAATCTCTGCAGGAGCTTAGTAGGTCCTCTATCACGTCAAGCATTCTTTTCTCCAAATCACTCAGAGAAGTACTCATCACTGATTCCTCAAACAAAATATCATTGATACTCTTATATGAGTCACCTACCCTCTAACAATATGAGCTTATTGGTGTCTATTGATGAGCTCCTATGTTCTCACCGTATTTCTCCAGGTACGTTATCTCTTTGAGTTGTTTTCTTTCTTTAGGTTCTGGCTGTTCTGCGGGCCAACCTATGGCGAAGAGAGCTACGGGAACGTAGTTTTGAGGTGCGTTAACAAACTCTAGCAACTCATTTATGTTTCGCAGTGTCTGTATCCAGACAGCACCGAGTCCCATGCAGTGGAGTGCGAGCCAGAAATACATAGCTGCCAAGGAAGCGTCAACCATGTATGAGGTAGGTGATTCATCCTTATTAGCGAGAACCAAGACAGCGACTTTAGCACTCGTGAGAGGCTTAGAGTACCTCAGTAACTTGGCTAAGTCCTCAAGCCTCTTACTATCACGAATGATTACGAATCTCCAAGGCTGTTTATTCCCTGCGCTCGGCGCATACCTAGCTACTTCAACAGCCTTAAGAATCATGTCTAAAGGTACCTCAGCGTCCTTAAACACCCTTATACTGCGTCTCTTAAGAAGTGCTTCGACACATGCGTTACTCAATTTAATCCCCGATATAAGCTAAGAAAACTCACGAATTTAAGTCTTAATATTGCTCACGATCACTCACTATTATAATTTCGTACTTCCTAGAATCTTGGTGTGAGTAGTGAGTTCAGAAATCCTGGAGAAGATTGAGAAATTGATTGAGGAAGGAGATGCTGCGTCACTAAAAGACTTCCTAGCGAGTCTAGACCCACACCTAATAAAAGAGATTCTTGAGCACGTAGGTCCTGAACTGAGAATTAAGATAATACCACACATACCTCTACATAACATGAGCTCAGTCATACCTAAGTTGAGCGAGGAACTCTTGAACGAAATAACTTCTCTTAGGGGTTTAGATGAGTTGCTTGAGTTAATTAGTAGGATGCCCATAGACGAGACCGTAGACTTGATACAGAAACTACCACCTAAGACCGGAAACAAGATACTTAGCTTGCTACCTCCACAGAGAGCTAAAGAAATATCTGATTTGCTCAAGTACCACCCGGAAAGTATCGGAGGCATAATGACCACCAGAATACCTACTTTCAAGTCCACCCTCACCGTGGATGAGGTCATTAGAGAGTACCTAGCTAAAGAAAGCGCTGGAGTATACGATAAGCACAACTACGTGTACGTGATTGACGCGGAAGGCAAGCTAGTAGGTTGGGTGGAAGTCAAATCCCTACTCACTAAACCAAGAAATAAGCTACTTAAAGATGTTGCTAGTAGGGTCCCCGTCACTATTGATCCTCTATCAGATCGTGAGGTAGCAGCTAAACTAGCAGTTACTTACGACCTCACGGAGCTCCCAGTCGTTGATAAGGATAACAAATTACTTGGGATCGTCACCCTAGATGACGTTCTAGACGTTGCTGTCGCTGAGTTCTCTGAAGACTTAATTAAGTTTGGTGGTTTCACAGACGTTATTAAGAGTAGCTACACTAGCGCCAGCGTGAGATCCATCATAATACGTAGAGCACCCCCGATACTCTTTCTTTACTTAATGAATGCTATAACGGGAAGTATTGTTGCTTCTTTTGTCGGGATTATTGAGAGAGTTGCGGTGCTTGCAGCATTCTTACCCATGCTCTCAGATAACTCAGGCAATATAGGTTCTCAAGCATCAACCTTCATAATCAGGAGTCTTGCTTTAGGGGAGATCAAGCCTAAAGACTTATTTTTCGTTCTACGTAAGGAGATGCTGGTATCATTATGTATGGCTTTGATTTTACTGCCTATCGCGTTCCTCATAGCGTTCACGATAACGTTCTTCTCATACAGTGGTAACTTACCTTACGCGACTTACGTGGGTTTAGTGGTTTGCGTGGCTTTGCTGGTCTCTATGTTACTAACAGACGTGATAGGGTCTCTACTGCCTCTCCTGCTAGCTAAGCTACACGTAGACCCTGCAGGAGTTTCAGCACCAATAATAACAACTATAGGAGACATAATGACAGCAATAACTTACTTCTCAACAGCGATTTATCTTCTTGGTTGAGTAGGAACTCCCGTGCCTTGATTAGTTGTTTTCGTTTTATATGTTTTTCACTGATGTTTGTTGAGCTTACTAGATGGGGTGGGAGCTTCTTCTAGGAGTAGTTAGTAATCAGTATGTATAGCCTAAAACACTCCCTTCAGGATTACTGAGTGATTAGGTTTAGTTACTATCCTCGTTACTTAAATAAGTTCTTCCTGAGTATTTGTCTCTTACTTGCAGTAAGAGCTTCCCAAATTCTAGGAAAACCGCTAAGACTTTACCGAGTAGTGGCACACCCCCAAAAGTCTTTTTAAGGAGTTCGTAGTCTCTCCAGCAAAAACTATCAGTAAAAACTAGGAGTATTACGTACGTGATTAGCGAGATTAGCGATTTCGTGAGTAACCTGATTACGTAATTCTCTATTAGGTAGTGAGTAGGTATTGTTATCAAGACAGACGAAAACGAGATTACGTAGATTCTTATTAGGGGTTTCCAGCTTATGTCCATGTTTATTTTTCTGGTTACTAGCAGGAGATACGTGAGTGCTGGGAGCCCGGTTAAGGAGAGAGCTACCGCGTATCCCTCTGGACCAGCAGTCAATATTAGTAAGTAGCTTGCTGGCATCATAACGAGCAACTGAATTATTGAGGAATATAGTAGGTCTTTAGTTCTCCCGAGACCACTCAGTAAAGCTGTTAAGGTTACTGTGAATGGTGCGTACACGTACCCGATAGACATTAAGGTCAGGTAGAGCGGTGCTGTCACGTATAGTCTGCCGTAAATAAATCTCACCACGTCTTGCGAGAACGCTCCTATCATTAAAGCTACTTGAACAGTGAATAAACACATATACTTGAGCACGTTATTCAGTAACTTATTTATGTCTCTCCACGCACCCCTAACTTCAAGACCCGAAAACACGGGGAATAAAGTTATCGAGAAAGGAGCTATAGTGAGTGTAATCAATGATATGAATTGATTAGCTGCATTCATATTACCTAACTCAGCGTTAGTAGCTACCCTAGCCAGCATGACGTACTGAAACCTCTGCAGAACGATGCTTAACATACTCGATAAATATAGTGGTAAACCAAACCTTATTAAGTCGGACGATCTTACAATGCCTTCGCTAGGTTTTCTTAACCTAACATAGTTGAGTATTATTGTGAGTCCTGCAACGCAGGACACAACATAACTCGCTATGTGCCCGAGCAGAGCTCCAAGCACGCCCAAACCTACCAAGACAAGCAAAGGACTTAACGCGAGTTTCGTTAGTGACTGTATAACCATTATAGCGGACCTCAGCTTCATACGCCTTAAAGCAGTGATTATCGCGAGAGAAGAATTCGCTAACGCTGTGGAGAAAGTGAGAATAGCTGTCAAGCTAACGTAGTAGCTGAGCTCAGGTCTCTCAGCCAGGAGAGTAGAGAGCTCGAACGCGAATAAGTAGTTCACAATTGAAACAGCAGAAACTATGAGGATCTTAAGCATAAGACCCTTAATAACCACTTCCCTAACTATCTCTTCTCTCTTTAAGGTGTTAAACTTAGAAACGTACTTCACGAAAGCTGTATCAATGCCGAAATCAGTGAAGAGTAGTAGGACGTTAGAAACTACTAAAGACACGGAGTAAACCCCGTAATTTTCCGGCTGCAACAACCTAGCAATTATTATAGCTGATAAAGCCAAGAAGAGAGTAGACAAGAAATTACCTGCGAAGACAATCAAAGCATCACGAGATGTCCCGACAAGCACCTTCTCGAATTCTTCACTCAACTCATCCAACCTTAAGTAAATTCCCAGCACACACCTTTAAAATATTCCTACCTAACCCTAACAAAACTCGTTAAGTTAACATGAAAAATCGTTAGCGCCGGGGGCGGGATTCGAACCCGCGTGCCCCGCAGGGGGCAGTGGGTCTCCTGCTAACGCCGGAATAGACTCGAGCCCACCCCCTTGGACCGCTCGGGCACCCCGGCACTCCAAGATATTTTCGTTTTAACAAAATTAAGTTTTCTTCAGGATTTGTTTGAGTGATTTATTAGTTCGCGTTTAGGGCTTCCCCACAGCAAAAAGAAGCTCAAACAAAACCTGCGGAAAAGAAAGAGAATTCTCTACCAGATGGTGCTGGAGTCTAATTAATGATTTGCAGTCTTTTGAGAGCTTAATCCCCGAATAAGAGGTTCGTGTTTAATGAAAAAATACCTATACCCTTAAAGTTACCTACTTCTTTATTTCCTCGAGAGGCGGTGATGGAGGTCTTTTCAGAGCTTTCCCGACAGCCACCACTACTAGGAAGGTAATCACTCCCACGAGCGCTCCAACCACCGTGTCTCCTATCCCGTAAGGCTGTCCTGCTAATCTCCAATACACTCCGGCAATACTCCCAGTAATTATGGCTGAGATACCTGCCTCTCTAGTGACGTACTTCATGAGTAATCCTAGCGCGAAGAGCGCGAACGGTCCTGCTGATCTCAGCATGAAGGCGAAAGTGTTTATAGTTATTATGTCAAATCTTGTTAGAGCTGCTGCCGCAGCTAAAGAGCCCACAACCACGATGCCTACACGAGTCAGTATTAATATTTCCCTATCACTCGCGTTCTTTCTCAGGTACCTCTTCCATACGTCAACACTGAAGATGGAGGCCGCGCCCAGCATGTCTGAGTCAGCACTGGACATGGCTGCTGCTAGAATAGCGGCTAACACTAAGCCGGCTAAGGGTTCTGGAGCATAACTCAGCATTACTCTCGCGTAAGCGTCACTCGCGCTTACGCATGGTAACTGTAACTTAGCTAGAGCTACCAAGCCTACGAGTGCTGGTATGAAAGCGTATAATGACATAAACACGCCGGATAGTATTGACCCATGTAAAGATGTCTTCTCATCCTTAGCTGCAAGAGCTCTTGAAGCCATCTCAGCACCCGTTATGAATGTGACCACGTACGTGAAGGTGAGGTTTAAAATATTGTTGTATCCGAAGTTTCTGAAGAGTCCTAATCAAGTCTTCATTGTCTTTATGTTTTCCATACTTCTTTGGGTTTTCATTGTACTTAAGAAGTGTTCAGAAGTATCTGGTTAGAGATGGAAGGTGAGCAAGACGAGTTAATTAATACGAACTAGCGTGGGGATTGATTTCCGTTTGTCACTTACAAAAATGTTAGAAGTCTGGTAACTCGACTAGAGTTCTTGCTTTTTCTTTATTTTCTGCTAGTTTTTCTTGGTGTTTTTCCAGGAATTTTCTTAGTCTCTC
>CALIBI010000054.1 GCA_938045815.1 uncultured Sulfolobales archaeon
TTCGAGGAAAGCTTGATGAACGCTGTGAGGAACGCTAAAGTAAAGAAAGTTTCCTTTAGACCACATAGGTTAAGGGAGAGGTTATGGGCGAGATTAGAGTTTGAATTAGAAATTGACTATAACACAGAGAAGGAAATTAAAAGGTTTTTAAGTGCGGTTCTCGGGTATAGCAAGCGCATAGATTTTAAGCACACCCGTGACCCTAATAGGCTTAAAGGCAAAATGATGATAGAGAGCGATAGCGATCTTAAGGCTCTTATCAAATATGTTAGGCACGACATAAACGATGCTGAACTTCAGAAAATTATTGATTTATACCAGAAGATAATAGGCGATACGATCCACGCACCTAGGCTAACTCTATTATCGCTTCCTAGAAAAGAAGAGGAAGACGGAAAAACAGGTGAGTATGTAAGGCGTGTTATAGAGGATCTAACTATGCCTGAAAGAATTCAAGCTAAAATAATTTTGTACACTAACAGAAGTAAAATAGTTGACAATGAAAGTAAAGAAGACGAAATAAGTAAAAAGGAGTTGAAGCTGTCAACTGCGAGCTTCGTCCTCTCCTTAATCCTGGGAGGCTTAGGTAGCCTGACAAGTAGGGGGTTTGGCTCAATAATCGTAAAAAGCGTCACTGTCAACGAGAAATATAAGGATGAGCTTAAAGAGATAATGGAGCATGTCAATAGCATACTGAATTCCGAGTCTAGCGAGAAACTGGAAGAGAACATTATTAGATTAGTAAAGTACGTGGTTGACATAGTATGTGAAGGGGGAGCATGCATAGTAACGGAAGGGCTTCCTAGAGTGCCCACACTTGCGCCTAACAGGTATTTTAGGGTTAAAGTCATAAATTGTCCAAATTTGAAGCATCTAGACACAATCATAGCTATAGGAAATGCCTGCCTTAAGGTAAAGTGGAAGCACGTTCTAAGAATGAACGTAAAAGTTAGAGGCGGTAACCTGCACACTTGGATACTAGGTTTACCGAGAAGTGTTGAGATGACAGGTTATGCTATTAAGTCGGATGAGAGGACAGCTGAGAAGAAATGGGATCCTGGTAGAAGACCTTCAGCAATAAAGTTTAAGTATTTCGAGAATGCGACAGCGAAGAAGTTTATCATTATCTATGGATTCCTGAGTGCCGATTGGCCTTTAGACAAGTTATATCATCTCAGTCAAATCGAGGTTAGAAGTGTGATGGACTTGTCCATACAGAGCCTAAGCATGGCAGAGAGTCCTTGTAGGAGTAAAGAAGATTGTATAGAGAAGGCTTTTAACGCTGCGTTCGAGCTTGTAACCCAATATTTAAGCGGGATATGCAGGGGTGCGAGAGGCGTTAGTTGAGGGAGAGTTCATGATTGGCACTATTGAAACTATAAAGTTAAAAGATTTAGGAGTTAATGTTAACATATATTCATACTTAATACTTAAAGGAACATATATTCTCCTTTTATCGTATCGTGACTCAGTTAAGCGATCGATGAAGAGAACGAGACCAAGCGAAGGTGCGGGAGCTGAGGAAGGCGATGTGAAAGTGAAGTCTGAAGAGCTTAAGCTACAATTGATCAAAGAAGTGAGCAAAAGCTCTGAGGATGTATTAGCTAACGTTGCAATACAGATTAGCGAGCTCCTGAAAGAGACTAGAGAGGCGCTTAAAGCTAATGGTTATATGGTTAAAGAGTGTGTGATCAAGTCTGCTGGTAGAGCTTTGGTAGGCGCCGGGGGTCCTGTAGGTAAGATACCGTTCGAAGTAGGCCTCTCTCTCGACCCTCTACTCGGTGTCCCTTACGTTCCAGGATCTACTTTGAAGGGCGCCTTCAGGCATGCCCTTATAGAGTTAAGCAGAACCGGGATAGGAGATTGTGATGAGAAGCTAGCAGATGACATGTTCGGCTCGCAGGATCATAGCGGGCTTGTTGGCGTAACAGATGCTTACCCACTATTCGAGGAGCAGGAGGTTAGGAGAGTGTTAGAGCCTGACGTGATCTCACCACACTATCCTGGAGCAGAAGATGAGCAGGAGGCTAAACCAGTCCCAGTGCAATTCCTAACCATAGCTCCAGGAGTTAAACTCAAATTCTTCACATACTATAAGGGGGAGGCTGCACGCCATATATTTCGAGGAGATTTAGAAGCAATTGCAAGGCGATATAATAAACCACAGGAATTGATGGGAATCTTAAAGTGCATAGATAAGGCTGTACTTTACGCTCTGATCAGGGGAGTTGGTGCTAAGACTTCTACTGGTTACTCGAGATTTGAGCTTATAGATTACAGGGACGTGTAGGGGGTGAGAGTGTGGCTGTCAAGGTTGAGGAGGTGTTTAAGCTTAAGACTGCAGCTCTTCTTCACGACCCGCCGCATAAGGCTTTTCTAATGTTGAAGGGGTTAAGTCATGAGGATGTCGCTAAGTTCATTGCTCAGACAGTTTTCGGTGATTCTCTAGACCCATACTTGCTTGATAAGCGGGTTAAAGTTGCTGATGTTGTAGCTGCTAGTTTTGATAGGTGGGTTCTCAGTCTGTTCATGGGTGGAGAGTATATTCCTGGCGCCTTCAGGGCCGATACTATTAAGCTCAAGAATATCGTGGCTCCCTGGCTTGAGGTTGATATTAGCGGCATGCTCAGCAATGTCATGGATGATGAGAATGTTAAGGGTTATGTGGAGCTTTTAAAAATCTTAGGAGGGCTTTATGATTGGAGGTGGAGATACCACCTCCTTTATGTCCTCTACGAGCTCTCATGGATAAATGCTAAGCTTCCTGTCGGGCCAGCGGATACTAGAGTTCCAACTCACAGCATGTATGACCATAACTACGCTACCGCAGCTGTAATCAACTGGCTCCTAGAGGATCCTAACGAGCTCAGAGGGCTTATGGTAGGTGTTGACGTAGCCGGAGTCCAGAATTATTTAATGTCTAGTCGTAAGCTTAGAGACATGTGGACTTCAAGTTACATAGTGTCAGCCCTAACATGGTATGCTGCGTTAGAGCTAGTGGAAGTCTTAGGTCCTGACGTTGTCCTTACCCCCTCACTAAGGTTTAATCCATTCTACATTTACTGGCTAGCGAACGAGATAGGAGCTCGCAGTAAAATATTGAAGGAGATGGCTGAACTAGCCTACCTTAACGTGAACAACATAATTAAAATGTATGAGGAGCTTGGGATACCACCCTACTCTGTGATCCCGGGTAGGCTAACACTAATACTGCCATCTTGGGATACTGTGAGGAAGCTTGTAAAAGGAGCTAGCAACTACGATAACATACGTGAATACCTAGAGTATAGGTTTAGGAGAGGCTGGAGAATCCTGTGGGAAGCGGTGAGAAACCTGGCGGAGGCGAGAGCTAGCAGGAATGCGGAATGGAGAATCATACGTAATGTGTTCGAATATTATGATAAAACGTTTAGCGAGGCGTTATTCCATGAAAACCCACCTCTAACACCTAGAATTTCGTGGGTTGAAGTGAAGAGCTCGCTACAAGGTGGAGAGCCGCTGTGGACGACATACGATGAAGTCTATAGGAAGCTAACTTACACTATGACGCTTAACAAGTACCCTAGTAAGTCGCCAGCATCACAGCTTAGGCTGGAAAAACTCACCTTGAAGGCTTTCGAGAGCAACGTAGAACTAGGTATACCGAGACCTTCAAAGAAGGGCTTCGATTACTGCACGTCATGCGGTACAACACCAGCAATACTCATACTGCCGGGGAATGAGGAAGATTTTAACAAGGCTGTTGGAGAGCTCGCTGGAGGTAGCATTGGAGGTTTAGAGCTAGCTGCTTTCAAGGTTATCTTTAAGCCAGGTGAGAAGCTATGTCCGTGGTGTTTTGTTAAACGAGTTATAAGCTTAGAACCTAGGCTACTCAAAGCTCTACTTCTAGGCCTCACGGAGGATGACGTTAAAGATATCCAAAAATTGGAGGGTGTAATCGGTACTGGGCCAGCTCCCTTCGGCTTTCCATCAGTATCTTACGTGGCTTCCGCTAGGTTATACGAGAAGTTGGCAGACGTGTTCGGCGAGCAGCTGAAGATAGAAGATCTTAGTGAGGCGATAGGTCAAGGTAGATATGTGTGCATCGAGGAAGTCAAGAGTATAATAGGAGCTAGGACTGCGGGGAGATGGTGGTTCATGCGTGAGCTAATGGAGAAGGTTGAGAAGGCTAAGGGTAAGATTAGGGAACTCTACGGATGGGATAGGGGGCAAGACTTAATTCTGATCCTAGACTTGATATACTCTCTCGATCCTGAATACCTATGGTTCCACGAGAGGTGCGGTAGGGATTGGGAGATTAAGTTGAGAGATGTAACGGCTGACGGCATCCGCCTCAGCGAGTGGCTTTGGAGATATTACGCTCTAATTAAGGCTGACGGAGATTCTATAGGGAAGCTATTAGAAGGCGATCCCAGAGCTCTCGCCCCAGGTCTGAAGGATGAGGGTTGGGTTGTTGACTTACTGAGTGACTATATTATTAGCTCAGCTGAGGGCCCCTACAGGGATGTCATAAAATGGTGCGTCAAAATAGCTAGGGAGGTTGACATTGAAGCTCTTAGGAGTAGAGAGGACTTTAAGATATTAGCGAATAGAGTAGCCGAGAGTGTTGGGATAAGTGTTGAGGAGGCTGAGCAGAGGGTAGCTGAGGTTGTGAGGGCCCTTCAGGAGATATTTAAATCTGGTAGGATGCCCGTAACACCCTCTTACCATGTTGCTATAAGCTCAGCCCTTATGAGGGCTGCTCTCGCCGATATCGCTATAGCTTCCGTGCTTGACGGCTTTGTCGTTTATGCTGGAGGTGATGACTTGATGGTTTTCGCTCCTGTAGATAAGGCTTTGGAGTTTGTCAGTGAGACTAGGCGTTCGTTTGCTGGAGCTAGCCTTAACGTGACAGCAGGTTTAAATATGAATGGCGGTTTCTTGAAGCTTAAGGAAGCTTATCTGCCTATGCTTCCGAGTGTTGGGAGGAGTTACGTGACCTACATCGCTCACTATTACTACCCACTCTCAACTATAATATCGAGGGCCTCAGAGCTTCTGGAAGAGGTTAAGGATAAAACGTTGTTTAATTACCTAGACAGCTCCTTGAAAGCCCGATATAGCATGAAGGATTTGCTTGTTGTAGCTTATAACCCTAGAGGTACTGAGAGGGTGGCCTGGATACCGTTATCCTACACTAGACCCCTAAAGTTTGACTCTTCAGGGTTAAACGAGGAGGTAGCTTCTTTCACAAGCTTAGCGTTGAAGCTCGCATGCTATGGTGACAAGAGGGTTTACGGTGGGTGTGATGGCGGGCTTTTATCTCACAGTTTCTTCTACGACTTCCAGAGAGCTGATGTCGTCGAGCTTCTCGGGGGGCTTGTTGACTCTATAGCGCGGGGAAGTCTTGAGGCGTTACCCACAATGGCATCTCTGGTGAGGATGCTCCTAGAGCGTAACATTAGGCAGGCTGGAGGGGGGAGTGTTGTGGATAGGGTTTACGATGAAGTATTTAAGCCCGTACTCTCTGCCGGGTCCCTTGTCGGGGCTGGATGGTTTGAGGGTGTAGAGTCTTCAAGGAGGCTCGCAATCTCCAACCTTGTCAGAGTAGCGCTCCTAGTATTGTCAGGTATGAGGTGAGGAATGTGAAGCTAGCTTTAGCTAAGATTAAGTTCCTGGAGCCCTTAATGCTTAGGGGGGCTGGAGAGTTCGACCCAAGCTCCAGGGGTGTATACTCTTACGCTTCAACCCTCCACCTCCCAAGACCCAGTACCCTTGTGGGCGCGCTCATATCAAGCTTCCACCCGCAGTCTGGCGTGAGTGTGGGTGCTAGCTTCAGAGATATCTTAATAAGCTCCTATGCTAAAGCATTAGACGATCTAGGTATAGAGGCTATTAGGGGGTTCCACGTTTATAGTGGAAGAGACGACAAGTATTATGTGCCTTTAATATTAGGCCGTAGGAGACCGGCACTCATAAACTATCATGAGATCCTGAGAAACCTGAACATGGAACTACTGGACAGCCTACTAGGTTGCTTAGCCGGGGGTGAGTGCAAGCGTGATATCCTAGAGAGACTTAGGGACATAGACAGTCTGCTGGCACGTGAAACACTAACCCCTAAAATCCAGGAGAGGGTGGGGATAGCTCTTAAAACTAGGCTAGCCGAAGTCTCCTCAAAGACTGTGCGGGAAGGCTACATCTACACAGCAGAGTACGTGACATACGCAGACCCAACAATGGAGGTTAGATTTAGCCTGTTACTCAGAAGCAGCAACATGAAGGAAAGCCTAATACCGGAGGGAGGAGACCTAGCACTTAAGCTGGGAGGAGAGCAGAGAATCGTGAAACTAAGGGTGGAAAGAGAGCCGGACAAGATGATGGAGAAGCTCGCGAAGCTAGCAGAGGAAGAGCACAAATACCTACTACTCACAACTCCAACCCCAATAAACCATGAAGACCTAGAGAAACTCAAACTCGAATACATAGGAAGATTAGATATCGTAGGACTAGGCTACAGCATTGCGCTCAGAAAGAGGAAGCCACTATACATAGCCCTCCTAGAGGGGACGATAGTAAAGGTAAATCGTGGGAAGATAGGCTTAGACGCTTTAAAATACGGGTTATACGCAGTATTAGGATTACACAATGTCGATGAGTATCGAGTACTAGGCAGAATGGGCTATGGAACTTTCTACCCTCTAACCTAACATTCACCTCTCCCTTTCCATCCACCTCAAGAAGTAAACCTTGTCAGATTCAGCGGCCCTAGTAGGGCTAGTAAGATTATGGGGCTACCAGAATGTTTAAGGTTAAGGGTTTTTAGAGTTTCTGTTTTGAAGCATACCCATCACCATTCTGGCACGGTTCACAAGGACTCCTAGAAGTTTATCGAGGAGGGCTCAACCGATTACTCCGTTTCCTACGGATCCTAGAAGAAAGTTGTAGTACCTCTTAAAGACTCTAGCTTCGACGACGTCCTCAGATTCATTTAGAATAAAGATGACTTATGGTTTTAATTGAGTGCTTCAAGAATCTCGGTTTGGAGTTTAATGTTGAGCTAACCCTGCCATAGACTTGGGAGTCTTCTCATAAGTGAAGTCTGATGACGAGGATTCAAACGAGTCGCCTTTAAAGGGGATAGGAGATCCTTTAAGCCTCGAAAATATCAGCGCCCCATAATAGGCTAGCGGGAATATGGGGAGGCAGGGTCTCAGGTTGCGGGGGAGGAGTAAGCCTTAACTCTCACAGTTATCGACCTTCTATTTATTGCAATTGGAAGGCTGAAATTGGTGAGGGGTTTGTAGGCTACCTAATTTTTCTTTTTCCCTACTGGTAGGCCTAAGTCTTCTAGGATCTTCTTGTAGTCTTTGGAGTACTTGAGCATGATGTCACCCTTCTCGTTTATGCATAGTTCTGTGAAGTCTTCCTGGAAGCCTGCATGGGCTATCATTATCCTCTTGTCTACCTTATCGCTTAATTTTTGTTTGTGTTTGAGATCAGCTAGTTTGATGCATTCCGGTTTGTACGCTTCTGTCTGAGTTGTTTCGGGTTTAAGTGTTTTACTTAATTCTTCTTTCTTGGATTCTTCTATCTTGGATAATTCGTGCTCTATTAGTGTCTCGTGTACCTCGCTAACCTTACTGTATATCGTTTTGAGATTCCGCAGGCTCTCAATGTCTACTTCCCCGCTCGGACTCGGCGTTTTTACTAGCTTCTTCAGACCCTTACATGTGAAGGAGGCTAGTAGCAGCGCGTATATGTCGTCATCGATTAGCCTGAAAACTTTCTCCACACTCGTTTCGTTTATCTTAACCCACTTCTTCCAAATATTCAACGTTCGCGTTAGCACATCCCCGACCTTAGGGTATGGGAATTCTGGGTCGTTGCAGGAGTACACTAGCATTAGGGGTAGTGGGTAGTAGAGTGAGGATAGGACGCGACGAGCCCAAGTCATACTAACGCGTAGCTCCTTCAACTCATTCATAGTATTTTTAACCTGTGGATCTTCGAAGTCTCTCACAGGCTCCGCCAGAGTCCCAGGGAAAGCGTGCGGTATCAGTATTCTCTCCATTTTCCAGCTCTCTACGAGATTCACATTGAGCCTCGGGATGCTCCCTCTAACCTCCCGACACATCTCCCCCTCCTGTTTAACTCCTGGAGGGTAGGGGTCGCTGTTGTAGACTTCAACCTTAATCCCTTCAAGCTGCCTAACGATTATGAGTGATGCTATCCTACCAGCTAAGCTTAGCATAGCTGAGGGCATGAAGTTTATCCCATGAGTTAAGTCGAGGACTAGAGTAGATATGGGAGCGCGCTCCTCCAGCATCCTATCGAGTATCATGCTAACTTCTAACAGGACCTTACTAGTAAAGTCCCCAACCTCACCCTTAAACTTCCACCTGCCACCGGGGGAACCCACACTCGGGCTAACAATAACATTTATGTCTCGCGGGCGCCTGCAAGCGTTAGTGTTACAGTCGCTGTCGTATATACACTTCACAACGTACTCAGTAAACTCCTTAACTCGAGCTTCAACATCATCATAACTCATGAAAACCTCACCCGACCTCCAATACTCAGAGCTACACCTACTACAAGTCCCGGCACCACCAAGTACATTATCACTATCAATGAGGCTATCAAGAACAACAATAATAACGCTGCTATCTACATATTCAGATTTAGAGGTAAGATAAGGTAGAGTACAACAAGACCTCACACTAGCACTGTCATCAGCATAATCCGCACAAAGCCACCTAAAAGGAGAACCCCACGTCGAAATTATGAGTGTGTTAGACATGCATAACATCACCGTATAGTATAAGCTGAAGAACGTAATTAAAGTTTACTAGTTACTGTTAAGCCCACTATTAATCTTTCTTTTCCCTTTAGGGAGATACAGGTAACCTCTAAGAATCCTCTTGCCATAAAGAAAAGTTCAGACCTTCCTATTCTCTTTAGGGAGATCTGAGCTTGTGTGTGCTAGAGTAGTCTTAGTGGAGGGACGAGCTACATTTCTACGTTACTACGTGTATTTCGAGTGGAGTAACCAAGCCTACTCTCTTAGCAATTTCCGCGCGTAACCCCCTCTCAAGAGCCTACGTGTGACGTCTGTAACTAGTAGTATGTCTATGTCGCTGTTAGCTCTCATAGTGCCGCGAACATAGCCCCCGAACACTACGAGCTCGTACTCCAGGTCTTTCCTCACACTATATTCTTGACTCTTAAGACACACACTTACCTATATACTTTCTCCTGATTTCCGCATACTCGAGCTCCAGAGCTAGCAGTGTGACTCTAGACATTTAAACACCTCAGTACTCTGTTGCTGAGCCTAAGGGCTCTTAAGACTATTCCAATCTCATATTCTCTGAGCAGGTAGCGTGATGATATGTAAGCTTCCTCAAGCAAATATATAGCCTCAAGATTCTCCTCCACAAAACCTCTTCAGGTCTCGAGAGCCGTAAACCCTCGCTAAGTCTCTAAGCAGCCTGACCATGGACATCCAGCACATAACTAGTTAAACTGCTTAACGTGAAACTCAAGTAAAACACGTCCTCTATCCCTCCTAACTTTAAGGAGATCCCTAAGAACATTTCACGAAAAAGACAACACTAACACACTACAACACAACATCAGAACCATAAGGGCACGATCGAAATCCAGCCCGTAAAAAGAAGCTAGATAATTAGTGCGAGCATTATGAGAACGTGCTAACATTGATATTGGGAGCCATGATGAGGCTATGCGGAGCTCCATTATGCAAACCACTGTTTTCATTCAGAGCTTAGTGATTGTGGGATTTAAGAGCCTCAAATACTCCGGATGAGGAGTATCCCCTAAAGGGAACAGAAAGATTTTATAAATTTTGGAGTAAGTTTCTTCTCCTCCTTCTCACGCACCTCTCTTTTCAATATTGTGAAAGCATTTACTCTAGCTAAAGACTATAGTTCACGCGAGAATTCTGGTACTAACCGGTCTGGTCAAGTTGACTTGTTTGTTTCTGTCTTTTTATGCCTATCTTAGCTTTCATTCCCTCAATATCCCAATCTTCTACCATCATGTTGTTTCTTATCTTGTCGTAAATGTGTGTGGCTCTGACTTCCCTGGCTATGTAGTCTCTTAACGTATTTAACGCGTCTTTGAGTTCTGTTTCTTCGGTTTCTATAGCTACTTCTATGAACTCATCTACGTATAGGTTTGCTTTGTTACGCATTACTTGGATTCTCCTAATTAATTCGCGTGAGAGTGCTTCGTTAAGTAGTGTTTTATCGAGTTTCTTAGGCATGCAGAC